>DATAUK010000014.1:0-72419 GCA_036268295.1 Mycobacteriales bacterium
TAAGCGTGGGGCTGACGGCGCGGGAGCGGGAGATTGTTGAGCTGCTGCGCCGTGATCCGCTGATCGGCTCTGAGGCGATCGCGCAGCAGCTCGGCACTTCACGAGCCTCGGTCAACGTTCATCTGTCCAACCTTGGCAAGAAGGGTGTCGTCCTCGGCCGGGGTTACATCCTCGGCGAACGACCGGGCGCGGTGGTCATCGGCGGCGCCAATGTCGACGTCAAGGCCCGAAGCAACGGCCGTGCAACACCGGCGACCAGCAACCCGGGTACGGCGTCGATGACCCCTGGGGGAGTAGGCCGCAACATCGCGGAGAACCTCGCGCGGCTCGGTGTGCGCACGTTTCTGGTCAGCGCGATCGGCCGGGACGCGCTGGGGGACAACCTGCTCACCCAGACCGTCGCGGCCGGTGTTCGCTGCGACTACGTGCAACGCAATGCGGTGTCGACCGGCACCTACACTGCGGTGCTCGACTGTGACGGCGAGCTCGTGGTGGCGGTCTCCGACATGGCGGCGGTGGCTGCCATCGGTCCGAGCCAGGTCAATGAGGCGCGGGACGTCATCGCTGCGGCCGGCCTGCTGATCGTCGACGGCAACCTCGGTCTGCCGGCTCTCACTCACGCCAGCGACCTCGCCGCGGCCACCCAGGTGCGGACCATCCTCGAGCCGGTCAGCGCGCCGAAGGCCGGGTTGATCGCGTCGTGCATTTCGGCCGACCGGCCGTTCTACGCCGTGACCCCGAACCGTGACGAGCTCGCCGCGTTGACCGACCTACCTACCAGGACCGATAACCAGCTGCAGAAAGCGGCGAAGAGCCTGCATCGGCGCGGCGTCGAACACGTCTGGGTCCGCCTGGGCGCCCGCGGCTCGTTGTTCAGCACCGCGTCAGCTGGAGCCGAGTGGCTGCCAGCGGGACCGTCAACGGTGACCGACGTGACCGGCGCCGGCGATGCGATGCTGGCCGCGTTCTGTTACGGCGTGCTCAATGACCGCGATCCGATCGATGCCGCCCGGTTCGGTCAAGCCGCTGCAGAGCTGACACTCGCCAGCCCGCACACCGTCCGCCCCGACCTCACCCCGCGACTCGTCGAGTCGGCACTGACCCCGCCACGCTGAGGAGAATCTGCTGTGACCAATTCCGCGCCAGTCCTCACCGACGAGGTGGCGCAGGCGCTGCGTGACGGTACGCCGGTGGTCGCATTGGAAAGCACGATCATCAGCCACGGCATGCCATATCCGCAGAACGTCGAGATGGCCAGCGGGGTCGAGCGGATCGTCCGCGAAGGCGGTGCAGTGCCAGCGACCATCGCCGTACTCGACGGCCGGCCGCGGATCGGTCTCGATCCGGAAGATCTCGAGGTGCTCGCCACCAGCCAGCACGTCGCGAAGGTGAGTGTCCGCGACCTCCCGGTCGTCATCGCGAACGGCGGTCACGGTGCGACCACCGTCGCCGCGACGATGCGGCTTGCGTCTCTGGCCGGGATCAAGGTGTTCGTCACCGGCGGTCTCGGCGGCGTCCATCGTGACGGGCACCGCAGCCTCGACGTCAGCGCCGATCTCACCGAGCTGTCGACGACCAATGTGACGGTGATCTCGGCCGGCGTGAAGAGCATCCTCGACATCGGCTTGACCCTGGAAGTGTTGGAAACACTGGAGGTTCCGGTCCTGGCCTACCGCACCGACGAGTTCCCGGCGTTCTTCTCCCGGCCCAGCGGCCACCGGGCGCCGGTGCGCGTCGAGAGCCCCGAGGAGATCGCGGCGATCATGGCCACCAAGTCAGATCTCGGCATCGCCGGCGGAATCGTGGTGGCCAACCCGATCCCGGCGGCTGATGAGATCCCGGCCGAGCAGATCCACGGAATCATCAGCCAAGCCATCAAGGACATGGACACCGACGGAATTCACGGCAAGGACGCGACGCCGTTCCTGCTCGGCCGGATCGTGGAGCTGACCGGCGGCGCCAGCCTCACCGCCAACATCGCACTGGTGAACAACAACGCGCGCCTCGGTGCCGAGGTCGCCACGGCGTACTCCGCCGTCCGTCCTTCGGTTGAATAGCACCGCGAAGTTCCGGGCCAAGCCGGACTACCGTTTCGAGCCGCGCAGCGCGACCTTCTCGCCACCCCGCTGACCGTCCATGCGAACACACCGGGTGAGACCTGGTCGGAGCTCGGCGCGCTCGGGGTTCGCGACTAAGCCGCCCTTACCCGAACCGTGATCCGTCAGCGCAGTCGTCGCGCGCGTAGCACCAGGTCTTCGGAGTGGTGAGCGCCGGCGCCGCTGTCGGGCGTGACCCGGGGCCGCTGCTCGTGCCGCTCGATCTCCCAGTCGTCATCGAGCAGCGCGGCGATCATCGAGGGCCAGACGTAGTCGGCCGGGTCGAATCCGCCGTGTGGCTCACGGGTTTCCATCCCGATGTGGTGCACCAACAGCAGTACGCCGCCGACCGCGACCAACTCGAGCAGTGCGTGTTCGGCGGCACCATCTGGAGTGCGGAGCAGAGCCGGGTACTGCGCCGAAACCAGTTCGAACGATCGCGGCGGGAGCGCCGCCTGATCAAGCTCGGCGTGCACCCAGCGAATCGTGACGCCGGCGTCTCGGGCGTGCTGCGCTGCCCGTTTCAGTGCGACGCCCGACACCTCGAGCGCTGTCACGTCCCAGCCGCGGCGCGCCAGCCAGACTGCGTCCGCACCCTCGCCGCATCCGACGTCGAGCACCCGCCGCGGCGTCATCCCCGCGACCTCGGCCACGAGCCCGCCGTTCGGCGCTCCACTCCACAGCTGCTTCTCCTCGGCGTACCGCGAGTCCCACTTCTGTTTCACGGCTGGATCTCCGAGGTAGCCCGCGACGACGTGGAACTCGACCCGGGTGACCAGGGTGTCGTCGTCGATCGGGCCGGCATGCGCCGCGCGGCGACGAAGGGATTCGCGGTCCGGCTCACCGGAACGCGCTACGTCCGCCTCGGTGATAGCCGAGAACGGAAGAAGCTCGACCGAGTCGACCTCGATCTCGAACCCGTGACTCACGTAGCGGCCGGCCGCCTTGACCCGGGCTCGGCGCCACAGCCTGACCGACACGGTGATCTCGCCCGCTGCGACTCCGGCGCGCAACTCGGGGCTGAACATCACCCGGTCGATCGTAGGCCGACCGCCATGAGCGCCTTGGTCGCCGGCAGGATCGCACCGTCGTTGCGAGCAGGTTGCGACCAGGCCTGGAGACGATCGGAGCGACCTGAAGCGCCCTGTCCCGGAGGTTGCGATGCGCTCACACCGCCTCACCACTGTGCCGATGCTGCTGATCGCCGCCGCCGGGCTGGTCGTCGGGCTGGCGCTGCCGGCCGCCGGACGCGAGGCAGGCCATCTGATCAACGGAAAGACAATCGCCAAGCATTCGATCGCGGGTAATCGGCTGAAGAACCACACCGTGACCAGCAGCCAGATCAAGGGGCTGGTATGGCACCGGATCACTCACTTCGAGAACAGCTGGGCCGACGGCTCGATCGGCTCCGAGGGCAGCTATCGCTCCCCGGGGTACGCAATTGACGACCAGGGAACCGTCCACCTGCGTGGCACGCTGAGCGGCGGCAAGGTCGGCTTCGTCGCGTTCGTGCTGCCGAAGGCGGCATCGCCGGCGGGTGCGCTCTCCCTCAACGTGCCGATGTTGGTCTCCGGTGGCGGCTCCGCCTGGCTCGCCGTGACCTCGGCTGGCGTGATTCCGTCGTCGATCGGCGCCGGTGACGCCGCGAACGTCACTGACCTTTCGTTGCTCGAGGGCATCACCTACGACCCGCACTAAACACGCCCCTGTCGCATAGGGTCAGCGGGTGACGCCGGCGCCTGACCACGCTGTCTGATGGTGCGCCGGTTGGCCGCCGTCCGCCGGCACTGGCTGTTCGTCTTGATCATGACGCTGGGAGCTGCGCTACGGGCGCTGGCGTGGGCGGCCTATCAGCCGGCGCTGTTCTATTCGGACTCGGTCAACTACCTGGCCAACACGTTCCGGATCCCGAACGAGGCCTGGCATCCACCTGGCTACCCGATCTTTCTCGACGCCCTGCTGAGCGGACACCACCTCGCGGTCGTCGGTGCCGTCCAACACCTGCTCGTGCTCGCCGACGGCGTGGCGATCTACCTGGTGTTGCTCCGCCTCGGGTGCAGCCGGGTGGCCGCGACGTTGGCGGCGACGCCATTGCTGCTCGACGCATATCAGGTGCAGATCGAGCAGTACGTCCTGTCCGAAGCGCTGTTCGAGACATTGCTGACCGCGGCGGTTGTCATTGCGATGTGGCCGAGTCGCGACGGCGTACGACGAGTAGATCCGTGGCGCGCGACCGCGGTGGCCTTGCTGATCGGACTCAGCGTGCTGGTGCGACTCGACGCGCTGGGTCTCGCGTTGCCGCTCGGGCTCTGGTTGCTCTGGACCGGATGGCGCGAGCATTCCTGGCGGATGTTCGTTCCGATCGTTGCGGGGATCGTCGGCTTCGCGTTGCCGGTCGCCGTACTCCTCGGGCTTCGCGGCGTCGGCACCAACGGCAAGCACATCAACGGAATGAGCCCGATCTGGTTGTACTCCCGGGTCGCCCCGATCGCCAACTGTCCGCACGACGACCTTCCGGCCAGACTTCAGCAGCTGTGCCCGGTCGAGCCGCTCGGCCACCGGCCGGGGCCGATCTACTACCAGGACTACGGCGGCGCTCCGGAATGGGTGTTTCTCAGAGCGCATACCGGTGACACCCAGGCACTGGAGGATTTCGCCAGCCACGTCATCGAGCATCAGCCGCTGGGCTATGCGCGCGCCGTCCTCGTCGACTTCGCGCAGCAGTTCCGCCCGACCCGGGCCCAGAACCCGAACGGGCCGGAGGTCAAGTCGTGGCAGTTCCGGCTGACCCTGACGCCGGTCGACTCGACCAAGCCGGTGCCACAGAAGGTGGTCGACGACTATGGCAGCGGACGCGCCCGGCTCAACCTCGGGCTGGCGCGGATGCTTCGCCACTACCAGCACTACGGCTACCTACCGGGGCCGGTTGTGGCGCTGTTGCTGGCGTTTGGCGCCGGCGTGCTCGCCGTACGACGCAGGCATCCGCTCGCGCCGGTCCTGCTGCTCGTGCTGGGAAGCGCCGTCATGGCGGTGCTCGACGCTACCGCGACGGTGCTGTTCTCATGGCGCTACGTGCTGCCGACACTGTTCCTCTATCCACCGGCGGCCGCGCTCGCGTGGGTGATGCTGCGCACGCCGGTGCATGCCGGAGCCCACGACTCCCGTCGCGACCACTGACGATCCGGCAGCTCAGGAAATGACGCGGTGGCCGTTGGCGCCCTGGTCGAGCGCGTCCTTCCAGGTGTAGGCGAACTTCGGTGCCTTGCCGGTTCCGGCTGCCATCACCTCGGCGAGCGACGCCCCGGCGGGCTTGGCGCTACCGGCGCCCGCGGTCAGCATCGGGAGGTGGTTGTAGGCGCCGATGATGTTGTCGCGGTGGCCCCAGCAGTCGGCCGACGACGGTGTCTGGCAGCCGAGGTTGATGTTGTGCTTGGAGTAACCGTCGTTGTACATCCAGTCGTAGTCGGCCGCGAGCGGGCCGAGGTCGCCGGCCCAGATCGAGCCCCACGCCTGGATCTTGAGTCGGTCCATCTGTGAGGTGGCGATCGTCGGATCCTCGTGAGTCACCGCAGCGGTGTGCGCGGCACTGTCGAGGGCCGCAGTCAGGCCCTTGAACGGCCGGCGGCCGCGGGCAACCCGTTCGAGATCGGTCACCACGAAGGTTTGCTCGGCTGCGTTGAGCTTGGTGAAGTTCTTCGGCAGGATCATCGCCGGCTTCTTGACGTGCTCCGCGGCGCGGGCGTTGCGGATCGCGGCGAGCACTTCGGTGATGCACTTCGGGTAGGTGTAGCGGTGCGTCGCGCACACCCGCTGGTAGTTCGGGTGCGGCGCCAGGTTGCGGCTCGGGTTCTTCAGGTCGGTCTTGGCATGCGCCCGATGGGCTTTGGTGGCCACGACCCGATCCGCGCCATGCCGTGACGCGGCCGGCGGCGGCTGGGCGAGCGCGACCGCCGATGGCGCTGCGAGCAGTGTTGTCGTCGCGATGGCCACGGCTAAGCGGACGCGGCGAGTGTGGGCGATCCTCATGGCGTAGGTATCGACACTTCGCGTGGTGGCGTCGATGCGCCGATCCGGTGACCTTTACGGCGAACTTGCCCGTACCGACCGTTTCGGCCCGCTCAAACGGGTGACACGGGACGGTTCGGCGATCGGGACTATACCGTCCGGACGGTACAGTGAGGGATGGCCGGCGACACCCGGGAACGCATCCTCGACGCTGCTGAGAGCATCGTGATCCGTGACGGTGTTGCCCGGCTGACGGTCGAAGCCGCCGCCGCCGAGGCGCAGCTGAGTAAGGGTGGCGTGCTCTACCACTTCCGGACCCGCGACGCGTTGGTGTCCTCGATGGTCGAGCGGATGGTCGAGGCCTTCGACGCCGACCTCGGTGTCGAGTGCGCCGCCGACGGCCAGGACGGTACGCCGAACGGGCGCTACGTCCGGGCCTACGTGCGGGCGACGGTCCGGCCGGCGCAGACACCGGAAGACCTCCGCCGCGAGAGAGCGGGCGCCGCGATCCTGGCGGCGATGGCCTCCGAGCCGCAGCTGCTCGCGCCCTTGCGCGAGGCCTTCGACCGCTGGCAGCAGCGGCTGGTCACCGACGGCGTCGACCCGGTCGGCGCCACCGTCGCCCGGCTGGCGGCTGACGGGTTGTGGCTGGTCGAGCTGTTCGGCTTCGCGCCACTTCCCGAGCCGTTGCGCAGCGAGGTCGCGGCATACCTCGAGGGGTTGGGGCGATGACCGCCAACGCCAAGCGGTTCGTCATGGTGCTGGCCGGGACCGCCTTCATCGAGTGGCTCGGCGCGAGTGCGATCCTGCCGCTGCTGCCTGCCTACCTGCGCCACCACGGCAGCTCGCCGGCGGTGGTCGGGCTGGTGATGTCGTCGTACTTCGTCGCGGGCCTGTTGGTGCAATATCCGTTGGGGCATCTCGGCGACCGGATCGGTCAGCGCCCGATCCTGATCGGCGGCCTGCTCAGCTACGCGGTCGGCAGCCTAGGCTTCCTGCTGCACCCGGGCGCCGGCGGGTACGTCGCGCTGCGCGCCGCACAGGGCGCGGGTGCCGGCGCGGTGCAGGTCGCGTCGTTCGCTCTGGTCGGTGCGGCGGTGCCCGCCGACCGGCGTGGTCGCGCCTTCTCGATGCTGTTCGCCGGCCAGCTCGGTGGGATGGCGATCGGGCCATTGGCCGGAAGCGCCGCCGGTGTCTCCGGGATGGGGATGCTGTTCGCGATCACGGCCTTCACCTCCACGATCGCGGCGTTCTGGGTGCTGACCAGCCTGCCGAGAGTGCCGAGCGTCCGGGACGCAGTGCGCACCCGGATGGTGATCAGCCGGATGCTGCTCGGCGTCCTGATGACAGGCGTGGTCGGCGGGCTCATCACCGGCGTGTATGAGACCTGCTGGACGCTGCTGCTGGATCTGCGTGGTGCACAGGCCTGGCAGGTCGGGCTGTCGTGGACGCTGTTCGCGGCGCCGTTCGCGGCGTTCTCGCCGTTCGCCGGCCGGATGGCCGATCGCTTCGATCGGTCGATGCTGTCCATCGCGGCGTTGTCCTCGTCGCTGTTCTTCGCGGCGCTTTATCCGTTCCTGCACTCGCTCTCACTACTGATCGGCCTTGGTGCGGTCGAGTCGATCGGGGTCGCGATCGCCTATCCGGCCGCGCAGGCGCTGCTCGCCCAGGCCGTCCCGGAGTCGGCGCTCGGTCGCAGCCAAGGGCTGTTCAACGCGGTCCAGACCGCCGCGATCGCTGCCTCGGCCGGCGCCAGCGGCGCGTTGTTCGCGGTTGCGCCGTGGGTTCCGTTCGTCGGCGCAGCTGCGTTCTCGGCGGTGCTGGTCGGACTGCTCCCAGTGGTCTGGCGGACCGTCGAAGCGCCAAAGCGCGCAGTCGAGCCTGAGGTGCCGATCAGTCTGATTGTCTGACAATCAGATTGCGCTACGATCCGCCGCGTGACCCAGTCGGATGAGCTGACATGACCTCGACCAACGCCGCGAGCACGGTCGAACCGGACCGCGTCCGCCAGCTGCTCGAACGAGAGCGCGGCCAGTTCGTCGCGACCCATCCGCGCTCGGTGGACTACCGCAGGCGGGCCGAGCCCTCGATGCTCTATGGCGTCCCGATGAACTGGATGACGCGTTGGGCGAGCCCGAGCCCGGTGGTCGTCGCCTCGGCGTACGGCGCGACGATCGAGGACATCGACGGCAACGCCTATGTCGACCTGTGTCTCGGCGACACCGGCGCGATGGCCGGTCACGGACCGGCGCCCGTGGTCGCGGCGATCGCCGAGCAGATGGCACAGGGCGCGACCTTCATGCTGCCGACCGAGAACGCGATCTGGGTCGCCGAGGAGATGACGCGGCGCTTCGGGATGTCGCGCTGGCAGTTCTGCCTGACCGCGTCGGACGCGAACCGGTTCGTGCTGCGGCTCGCCCGCCAGATCACCGGTCGGCAGAAAGTTGTGATCCACAACTGGTGCTACCACGGCTCGGTCGACGAGACGCTGGCTTCGCTCGACGGCAACGGCGCCGTCATCGCCCGCGAGGGCAGCGTCGGGCCGTCGTACGACGTCACCGAGTCGACCCGGGTGGTCGAGATCAACGACCTCGACGCCTTGCAGGCCGCGCTTGCCGACGGCAAGGTGGCGTGCGTGCTCGTCGAGCCGGCGCTGACCAACATCGGCATCGTCCTGCCAGACGCGGACTACCACCGCGAGCTGCGGCGGATCACCCGGGAGACCGGGACCCTGCTGGTCATCGACGAGACCCACACCATCTGCGCCGGACCGGGTGGTTACACCGCCCGCGAAGGACTCGAGCCGGACCTGGTGACGATCGGCAAGACGATCGGTGGCGGGGTGCCGATCGCGGCGTACGGGATGAGCGACGACGTTGCGGCGTCGATCGTCGCCCAGACGTTCTGGCATGAAGCCGACGTCGGCGGCGTCGGCGGCACGCTGGCCGGCAACGCACTGTCGCTCGCCGCGGCACGCGCGACGCTCGGCGAGGTCCTCACCGAGGAGGCGTTCGAGCGGATGGAGTCGCTCGCGATCGGGCTGTGCGACGGCATCGAGTCGGTTATCGCGGATTGCGGTGCGCCGTGGCACGTGACTCGGCTGGGCTGTCGCGCGGAATATCTGTTCAGCCCGGAGCCACCGCGCAATGGCGCCGAGGCGGCAGCCGCGGGCGATGAGGACCTCGACGCGCTGCTGCATCTCGCGATGCTCAACCGAGGCGTGCTGCTGACGCCGTTCCACAACATGACGTTGATGTCACCGGCCACCACCGCCGATCAGGTCGACACGCACACCGCCGCGTTCGCCGCGATCGTGGCCGAGCTGCTGAGCTGAGCCGTCGCGTGCTCCGCGGTCGGGGACCTTCGCCTGCAGGTTGTTGACAATCCGCACAGGCGACAATACGTTGGCGACTCGTCAGCCAGACGACGACAAGGAGATGACGTGCCGCAGGCCGGTGAACGGGCAATCGATCAGGTTCGCGCCCGGGAGGTGCTGGACTGCCGAGGCCTGCCGACCGTGCAGGTCGATGTGGTCTTGGCCGACGGCTCGCTGGGCCGCGCCGACGTCCCGTCGGGACGCTCGACCGGTGCCTACGAGGCGCGCGAGCTTCGTGATGGCGGCTCCCGCTACGGCGGGTACGGCGTACAACAGGCCGTCACCAACGTGGTGGACATTCTCGGTCCTGGCGTCTGCGGCTGGGCTGCGGATGATCAGCGCCAGCTCGACGCCCGGCTGATCGAGCTCGACGGCACCCCTGACAAGTCGGCGCTCGGTGCCAACGCGCTGCTCGGTGTCTCACTCGCCGCGGCGAGGGCTGCCGCGATTTCCGCCGACCTGCCGCTCTACCGCTACCTCTCGAGCGACGGCCATGTGCTGCCGGTGCCGCTGGTCAACCTCATCAACGGCGGTCGCCACGCAGCCGGACAGCTGCAGTTCCAGGAGTTCATCGTCATCCCGACCGGCGCGCCGACCTTCAGCGAAGCGCTGGCAGAGAGCTCCGAGGTCAACCTCGCGCTCGGCGGCGTGCTCGAAGAGCGTTATGGCCGCAGCGCGCTCGCGCTCGGCGACGAGGGCGGCTACGTCCCGCCGGTGTCCGATCCACGCGAGGCGCTCGAGCTGCTTCACATCGGGGTCGAGCGGGCCGGCTACGCCGGCCGGTTCCAGTACGGCCTTGACTGCGCGGCAACACATTTCTTCGACGTCGAGGAGAACATCTACCGGATCGCCGGCAAGCCGCTGGCCGCCGACGAGCTGATGGCGCTCTACCTCGAGCTGATCCGCGACTTCGGCATCACGACGATCGAGGACCCGTTCGCCGAGGACGACTTCACCAGCTTCGCCGCACTCACCGCCGAGTCCGGGATCCAGATCGTCGGTGACGACCTGTTCGTCACCAACTCCGAGCGGCTCCGGCGCGGCATCGAGCAGGGTGCGGCGAACGCGTTGCTATGGAAGGTCAACCAGATCGGCACGCTGACAGAGGCGCGCGACGCCGCGACGATGGCGACCAGCAACGGTTACGGCGTCTGTGTCTCGGAGCGCTCCGGTGAGACCGAAGACCCGATCATCGCTGACCTGGTGGTGGCGCTCAACGCCGGCCAGATCAAGACCGGTGCGCCGGTGCGCGGCGAACGTACGGCGAAGTACAACCGGCTGCTGCAGATCGAAGAGGAGCTCGGCGGCTCGGCCCACTATCCCGGTGCCACGTTCCCGCGAACGGCGTGACCGCGGTTGACCGTCGACGGAGCGCAGCTCGCCGGTCCGGCCGTCGTGAACCCGACCGACCTCACGCCGATTGGCAACGCGGCGTCGCTGCTTGACCACGGCATGAGCGGGCTGCGCGCGGTCGCGCTCGATGTTGCCAGCGCCGGACTGCGGGCGGCCGATCCCGGCGTCGCGCTCGACCGCATGGTCCTCTTCCACGGCGACCGGCTGCGGGTCGGGGGCCGGGAGTTCGATCTCACCGCCGCCCGTTCGGTTGTTGTCCTTGGCGCCGGCAAGGCCAGCGTCTCGATCGTCGAGGCGCTGGAGCGAAAGCTCGGTGATCGCATCGACCGGGGCCTGGTGGTCCGCCGATCCGGCGCGCCCGGATCGCTGAGCCGCGTCGAGGTGCTCGACGCCGATCATCCGATCCCGAGCGAAGCGAGTCTGGCCGCCGGCCGGCGGCTGGCCGAGGCCGCGGCCGAATGCGGCAGCGGCGACCTGGTGATCACGGCCTTCACCGGCGGCTCGTCGGCGCTCGCCTGCCTGCCGCCCGACGGCGTACCGTTCGCCGCGAAGCAGGCGCTGCACTCGTTGCTGCTCGACAGCGGTGCGTCCATCGCCGAGGTCAACATCGTGCGCAAGCACGTGTCGGCGCTCAAAGGTGGCCGGCTGGCAGAGCGGATGGCGGGTGCGACGTTGGTCAACTTGACGCTGTCCGACGTTGTCGGTGACGCGGTCGACCTGTTGTGTGACCTGGTCGTTCAGGACACCACCGACCAGTACGCCGCGATCGCGGTGCTCCGGCGATACGGACTGTGGGAGGCGGTTGCTCCCGAGATCCGCAGCCATCTGGAGTCGGCCGACGCGGCTTCGCCGTCGCTCGACGATCTTGACATCACCACCTGCGTGCTGGTGACCGGCTCGACCGTGGTCGAGCAGATGGCCGACCGGGTGCGCGAGCTCGGACGACGACCGGTCATTCTCGGCTCGGCACTCGAGGGGGACGGCGCCAGCCTCGGCGGCTTCCTCGGTGTGCTGGCAACCGGCTCCTGCGTTTCGGGCCGGCCGTTCGAGCCAGGCGATGTGTTAGTCGGTGCGGGCGGTGAGGCGACTGCCTCGATCGGCCGCGCCGATGGTGCGGTCGTCGGCCGGGGCGGCCCGAACCAGGAGGTGGCGCTCGGCTTCGCCCGGGCGGTCGCCGGTGGGAACGTCTCAGTTTCCGGCGTCTTCGTCGACAGCGACGGATCGGACGGCGGGACCGAGGCTGCCGGCGGCTGCGTGGACGGCACGACCTTGGAGCGTGCGACCGGGTGTGGCGTCGACGTCGACGCCGCCCTGATGGGGCACGATGCGATGGCCGCACTCGACCGGGTTGGTGATCTCGTGATGACTGGCCCGACCGGTACGAACATCTCTGACCTGATCGTCGTTGCGATCGACGGCGCCGGCAGTGCGCGGTGACACCCCGACACGACGTCGTCATTATCGGCGGCGGCCACAACGGCCTGGTGGCGGCGTTCTATCTCGCCCGGGCCGGGCTGAAGCCGCTCGTGCTCGAGCGCCGGCCGTTTGTCGGCGGTGCCTGCGTCACCGAACAGTTCGCGCCCGGTTATCGCGCCTCGACCGGCGCCTATGTCCTGGCGATGCTTCGCCCAGCGGTGTGGCGCGACCTCGATCTCGAGCGCCGCGGGATCACGGTCAGCCCGGCCGGCCCGACCCTGAACCTGATGCCTGATGGCACCTCGCTGCTGCTCGGCGACGACCCGAAGCAGGACATGGAAGCCGTCGCGCATCACTCGGCCCGTGACGCCCGCGCGCTTGGTGAGTTCGAGGCGGAGCTCGGCCGGCTCGCGCAGGTGCTGCTGCCGACGATGGACATGCCGGCGCCGGATCCGTCGATGCGGCGGCTTCGCGACTGGACCACGGCATCTGGACTGGCGCGGGTCGGCCTGAAGCAGCGATCGATGATCGCCGACACGTTGCGGTTGCTGGTTTCTTCGGCCGGCGACTACCTCTGCGAGCGGTTCGAGACCGACATCATCAAGGCGGCGCTGGGCTGGCATGCGATCAACGACAGCCTGGTCGGTCCGTCGAGCTCCGGCACCGGATACGTGCTGCTTCACGACCACGCCTCAGGTGATCCGGAGGGTGGCATCCAGCAGTGGGGATTCGTCAACGGCGGCATGGGCCGGGTCACGGCACTGATGGCCGAGGCCGCGATCGAAGCCGGTGCGACGGTGCGGACCGACGCCGAGGTCGCCGCCGTACGGGTCAAGGGTGACCGGGCGATCGGCGTGACCCTCGCGAACGATGAGGAGATCGACGCCGCGACGATCCTGTCCAATGCGGATCCCAAGCGCACGTTCCTGACGTTGTGCGAGTCGACGTCGCTGCCCGCCGAGTTCCTGCGCTCGATGAAGTCCTTCCGCTGTGAAGGCACCAGCATGAAGATCAACCTCGCGCTCGCCGCGCTGCCCCACGTCAACGGCGACCACTCCTCGGACGTGCAGCCCTATCACCGCGGCATCCTCGAGATCGGACCGCCGCTCGAGATTCTCGACGTCCAGCAGGCCGAGGCGCGGCGTGGCATCGCCGCGACCGGCTCCCACATCGAGATCTGCTTCCCGACCGTCCACGACGCCTCGCTGGCACCCGAGGGCCGCCACATCGCGACCATCGACGTCAACTCCCAGCCGTACAACCTCGCAGCCGGGCACTGGGACGACCACAAGGAACAGGTCGCCGACCGGGTCATCAAGGAGCTCGGCGAGCTGATCCCTGACCTCGCCGGCGCGATCCTCGAACGCCAGGTGCTCTCGCCACTGGATCTCGAGCGCGTCCTCGGGATGACCGGCGGGCATGCGCTGCACGGCGACATGACGCTCGACCAGCTGTTCATCTTCCGGCCGGCGCTGCACTACTCCGACTACCGGACGCCGCTTGACGGGCTCTATCTGTGTGGCGCGGGGACCCATCCCGGCGGCGGCGTGACCGGCGCGAACGGCCGCAACTGCGCGGCCGCGGTCATCGCCGACCGACGCCGCCGGTCCTGGAAACGCGCTGCAAAGGCGGCGTCGTGACGCCGTTCGAGTTCGAGGGCCGACCGGTGCCGGACATCGTGACGCCGATGCCAGGGCCGGCCAGTCGTGCCCTCCGGGATCGCGAGCAGGCCGTCCTCTACCGCGGCACCGGCGACCATCTCGCGCCGGCCGTCATCAACCGCAAGGCCGGCTTCGTCATCGAGGACGTGGACGGCAACCTGCTGCTCGACATGGCGAGCGCCTCGGCGTCCGTGCCGCTGGGTGCCTGTCCGCCTCGGCTGGTCGAGGCGGTGACCACCGCGATCGCGAGGTTCGGCAACGAGGACACCCACGCCTTCACCACGGAGTACGTCGCGCCGCTCGCCGAGCGGCTGGTCGAGCTCGGGCCGGCGTCGTGCACCCGGGTGGATCTCGCGTTGAACGGTACCGAGGCGATCGAGATCGCGGTCCGCTTGATGCGCCGCGCGACCGGCCGCTCGATCATCCTGGGCTTCCTCGGCGGCTACCACGGTGAGAGCTCGACCACGGCGTCGCTCGGCGCCGAGATCTCGGAGCTGAGTCGAGGAGTTCGCGGGCTGGCGCCGGGCTTCGTCCACGTGCCCTACCCGAATCCCTATCGCGACCCGTTCCGTCAGCCGCGGCCCGGCGGGTCCGGCGACGCGACCGGCGGTCCAGGCGAGTGCGCGCTGAGCGACCAGCAGATCGATCAGGCACTCGACGCCTTCGCGCAACTTGGTGCGACATGACAACGGACGGTCCGACCGGCCTGCCACACGTCGACACCGAGGGCCCGGACCCAACAGCCGGGCGTTCTTCGAGCGGCTGGACTCGCGGGTCATCGCCGGGATGACCGATCACGACGAGGTGCCGTTCGTCGAGGCCCGCAACGCCGGCTCGCTGATGCTCGTGCCTGGCGGTCGCCGGCGCGGTTCGCGAGGTGGCGAGCCATCCGCCGCCGGAAGCGCCGAGCCGGTTCGGGCGAGGCTCGCCCGATGGCGGCACAAAACGCCGGTAACCCGGCTACGATTAGTTGTCGCATTGTAAGCAATCGTGGCGGGATCACGATCCGGCCACCGTGCCGGCCAGGACGCCGAAAGAGGATCAGCCGTGTCCACTTCCACCGTTCGAGCCGCGCTCGAGCCGCTCGCGCTGCAGAGCACTCCGGCGCTGATCGCCGATCGGCTGCGCGCCGAGATCCTCAGCGGTGCGTTTCCGGCCGATACCCAGCTCTCGGAGATGGAGCTGGCCCGCCAGCTCAAGGTGAGCCGCGGGCCGATCCGTGAGGCGATGCAGCGGCTGATCCAGGAAGGGCTGCTGCGCGCCGAGCGCAACCGCGGCGTCTTCGTCGTGGAGCTCGACCATGACGACGCCCGCGACGTCTACCTCGCCCGCGGCGTCATCGAGCGGGCAGCGGCAGCGATCGTCACCCAGCAGGCGCCGCAGCAGGTGTTCGAGTCGCTGCAGACGATCGTCGACCAGCTGGCCGACTCACTCGACGGCGTGTGGGCCGAGGTGATCAGCCACGACCTGGCGTTTCACCAGACCCTGGTCGAGGCGGCAGCGAGCCCGCGGCTGACCCGGATGTTCCGGACGCTGCTCGCCGAGACGCAGCTGTGTCTGCTCCGCCTCGAGCCGTTCTACGACGGGCGGTCGGAGGTGGTCGCCGAACACCAGGCGATCCTGGATGCGGTCCGATCGGGCAACCTGCGGACCGTCGACCGGTTGGTCCGGCTGCACATGGACGCCTCCGCGGCCCGGCTCTCGGCGCCGAAGCCCGGCACCTCCTGAGTTGTCAGGACCTACGGCGCACCCGTGCGCGCGGCGGGTCCTGACAGGTCCACGGCGCCGTACCCTTTTCTCATGCGACGGCTGGTCAGGACGTGACCGAACCTGCGACCGGCGCTGCCACCCGAGTTGCGAAGGCTCGGGCGTCACAGCCGATCGGCTACACCGCACCGGGTCTCACGTTGGGCGCGGCCGCGCGGATCTTCTTCGCCACCTTCAACGCGCGGTTCCTGGCCCCGATCGTGATCGGGGTCGTCGCGTTGCGGGTTGCACTCGGGGGCTGGCGCTGGTGGGACCTCGGGATCACCGCGATCATCCTCGCCGCGCAGCCATTCACCGAGTGGGTCATCCACGTCACGGTCCTGCACTGGAAGCCGGTGTCGATCCGTGGGCGGACCTTCGATCCGCTAGCCGCCCGCCGGCATCGTCAGCATCACGCCGACCCAAAGATCCTCGGTCTGGTTCTGGTGCCACGCCGGATCATGGTGACGACCTGTGTGTTCGAAGTTCTCGCGTTCTGGCTGATCACGCCCACCTGGCGACTGGCCCTGACCGGCCTGGCCACGGCGTACGGGATGTATCTGACCTATGAGTGGATCCACTTCCTGATCCACTCCAGCTACCGGCCCAAGGGCTGGTATTTCCGGCGGATCTATCGTGCCCATCGGCTGCACCACTACCGCAACGAGAACTATTGGTTCGGTGTCACCATCAACGTCGCCGACCATTTGCTGCACACGTTCCCCGGCAAGGACGACGTTCCGGTTTCCGAGACTGCTTTCACTCTCGGCGTCGACCAACCGGCGATCGCCAGGGTGTAGTCGGTCGCTGGTCGGGCTGGGCATAGCGTTTGACGGGGGCAAACGATAAGGAGCAGCAGTGAAGGCGTGCACCGTGAAGCCTGGCGACATCTCGACCGCCCGGGTCGAGGACATTGCGGAGCCGCCCGAGGCTGACGGTGAAGTCCTGGCCGAAGGTCTGTTCGTCGGCATCTGCGGCACCGACGTCGAGATCTCGGTCGACGGGTACGGCGAGCCGCCGGCCGGCCACGAGCGGTTGGTGCTCTTTCACGAGTCGCTGGGTCGGGTGCTCGAGGCGCCGGAAGGCTCGGGGCTCACGAAAGGTGATCTGATCGCCGGCGTCGTCCGCCGGCCCGACCCGGTCCCGTGCGAGCCGTGCAGCAAGGACCAGTGGGACTTCTGCCGCAACGGGCAGTTCACCGAGCGCGGCATCAAGGGCCACGACGGTTATGGCTCGGAGCAGTGGCGCGTGGCGCCGAAGTTCGCGATCAAGCTCGATGCTTCGCTCGACAAGCTCGGGGTGCTGCTCGAGCCGACCTCGGTCGTCGCGAAGGCATGGGACCAGGTCGACAAGATCTCGACCCGCTCGGTGTTCACCCCGGAGCGGGTTCTGGTCACCGGCGCCGGTCCGATCGGCATGCTGGCCGCGTTGATCGGCCGGCAGCGCGGCCTCGACGTGAGCGTGCTCGACCGGGTGACCGACGGCCCGAAGCCGGGCATGGTCCGCGACCTTGGCGCCACCTACATCAACTCGCTCGACGACCTTGCCGGGCCGCCGGACATCGTCATCGAGGCGACCGGGATCGGGCAGCTGGTCTTCGACGTCATCGGCCACGCCGCACCCGACGCCATCGTCTGCCTGACCGGCATCTCCTCGGGCACGCACAAGGTCGAGGTCGCGACCGACGCAGTCAACAAGGCGATGGTGCTGAGCAACGAGGTGGTGTTCGGCTCGGTGAACGCCGGGCTCGCCAACTACACCCAGGCCGCGGACGCGCTGTCGAAGGCCGAAAACGACTGGCTCGCCAAGCTGATTACCCGCACCGTGCCGATCGCCGAATGGCCGAAGGCGCTGCAGCGCGAGCCCAACGACATCAAGGTGGTCGTCGACCTCCAGGCATAGCTAGCCTCACGCCATGAGCCTTGACGTGCTCGACTGGCGCCGCCAGGTCGCCGCGCTCTACCGCGAGGTCCGCGACGAGCCGGATCCGGCCGTGGCGCACGCATTGTGGTGCGCCGGTCGACAGCAGTTGGTTTCCGAGCACCCGGCGTCGCCCAACCGCTCGTCAGTGCTGCGGCACGCGACGTACGATCCGTCGCTCAGCTTCGGCTCTGACGTGGTGTCGGCCGAGCCGGTCCGGCTGGAGATCCCGACCGCGACTGATGGCGTCGTGCCGTTCGAGCGGATCGGAACCGTCCAGCTCGGCGACCTCGGCAGTCTTGATGTCTGGTGGCTCGACTCGTACGGCGGGGGAGTATGGCTGCCGATCCGCGACGCCAGCCCGGACACCTACGGCGGCGGCCGCTACATCCTGGACACCGTGAAAGGCGCCGACCTCGGTGGCAGCGACGGCCGGCTGATTGTGGACCTGAACTTCGCCTACAACCCGTCGTGCGCGTACGACGAGGCATGGGCCTGCCCGCTGGCTCCGCCCGGCAACATCCTCGCGGTCGCGGTCAACGCGGGCGAGCTCATCCCGGCAAACTGAGCAACCGGGCGCAACAGTCAACTCGCGTTGGTTGAGGGCTTGGTCGATGGCTTGTGAGACTTGGACGGCGTGGCGGCGGGCGATGGCTTATGCGTCGGCTTCGGCGTAGTGGACTTGCTCGGTGTCGGGCTGGCCGGCGGCGACGGGGTCGCCGTCGAGGCCGGGACGAACGGCCCGGCGACGTTCACCAACGTGCCGTAGTCGATCATCTTGAAGACCTTGGCGGCAGTCGGGATCGGAAGCTCCAGGCAGCCTACCGACTGCGGGAAGCCGTACGACGCGCGCGGAAAGCCGTGCACCGCCGAGCCGCCGGAGAAGTAGTTGACCCACGGAACGCCGGGGTCGTTGTACTTGCTGCCGTCCGGGTTGGTGCCCTGCATCGTCGTCGAGGTGAAGCGCTCGTAGACCGGGTAGGTGCCGAGCGGCGTCGGCGCGCCGGACACGCCGCCGTTGACCGGGCTGCTGAGGACGGTGTGACCGTCGACCCACACCGATAGCTGCTGCGGCAGGTAGAGGTTGGCCGACACGAAACTGTAGTGGTCAGGATCGGTGTTGTCGGCGAGGTCGGCCTTCATCAATGCGTGCCAGGTCAGCGGTCCGACGAAACCGTCGAGCGGCAGACCGACCTGGTGCTGGAACGCGATCACCGCGCCTCGAAGCACGTTGCCGTTCTTGCCAACCGACCAGTCCTGCTTGAGGACCTTGGGGACGTCTGAGTAGCGCCAGCTGAATCCAGGCGATGGCGGGTCGTAGACCAGGCCGGCCTCACCGGCGGCGCTCGTCGGTGCCGGCGCGGTCGTGCTCAGCGGGAGGTAGTGCAGCCGGGCGAGGATCTCCTGCGCGCCGAGCAGCGAGCCGTTCGGCGTCGTACGGGTGGCGACCACCTTGCGCTTCGCGTCGACGGTCCGCTTAACCCGCACTTTGATCGTGGTGTCCGGTGGGTAGGCCTGGGTCGGCGTGAAGACGGCGGCCGAGCCGACCCGCGCCCAGCTGCCGGGGATTGCCGGTTTCAACGTCGGCAGCGGTGACTGCGCGGACAGCGGCGAGTCGAAGTTGACGGTGATGGTGCGGGTAGCGCGCAGCTTCTGCGGCTTGATCGACACCACCTTGAGCGGCACCTGGGCAGCGGCCGCTTCGCTGGAACTGCTACCGCCGCCGTTGAGTGGTTTTGGATCGCCGGCTGCGTGGCCACTGCATCCCGACATCGCGACAAGTGCGACGACCACGGCGGCTGCCGCTAGCGCCAGTCGACGGTCTCGCACGGTCTGCCTCACGTTCTCTGTCGCGGTTTCACGGTGCCCGAGCAGGCTGTACCCCTTTGACGGCACAACACCACTCATTGTTCAGACGTTCCTCAGCGACAAATGGTTGACCAGCCATGACGATTCGTCGCTTAATCCTGGATTGCCATACTACGTCGCTCGATAGTCCGATGTGATCAATTGTTCGCGCGTACGGACGCATTCGCAGCTTGCGGCTGAAGCGTCGTTGCGCAGATTCCGATGGTGGACACAAGGAGGCTCCACCATGTCCGCCGAACGGCCACGCACGCTCACCCACGAGGTGACCGATGCATTTCGCATCGTGGTAGTGAGCGCGTTGAGCATGGTCATCGTCGTCAGCGTCGCGCTGCTGTGGCTGATCGTCTCCGCCCGGCCGGCGCTCGACCATTCGACACAGGTGGTCGGGGCGAGCCGGGACGCGAGCGCATCGCTGATCGACGAGCAAGGGATGCTGCGGGCTTACGTCATGACCGGCAGCGCGGAGGTTCTGACGGCGTACCCGGGGGTGCGGGCCAGCCTGACGCACGACCGGCAGATGCTCGCCCAGGCGCAGATCGGGTCCCAGACCTCGAGCGATGTCCAACGCTTCGCGGTCGCTGACGCCGAGTGGCAGCACGGCTGGGTCGCTCAGGCACTCAACCCGACGACCCGCCAGGCGTGGATCTCACCGCAGGGTGAGCTCAATGCCGGCCGGCTGGCGACGTTCGTCCGCAACGGCCAGGCATCGTTCCAGTCCGAGCAGAACGCGGTGCAGAGCGTGCTTGTCGATGCCTCACATGCCCAGTCCGACGAGCGCCGCGCGGCGGTCGTCGTTGCCGCATTGACGGCAGGCCTGCTGCTGGCGATCGGTATCGCGACGGCTGCTGCCACGCAACGCCGTCGCCGCCGGCTGCAGAAGCGGGTGGTCGGACCGATCGGTGCACTGCTGGCCAAGGTGCAGGCGGTCGGCCGTGGCGAGTTCGGGCCGTCGCCGTCGATGGACGCCCCGCTCGAGCTGCTCGAGCTACGCAACGAGCTCGCCAACATGAGCGCCTCACTGTTGATGCAGCAGCAGTCGCTCGCGGCTCGTGCCGACGATGCCGGCGCTGACGCCCGCCGGCTGAAGCTGGTCATCGAGTTCGCCCGCGAGATCTCTGACAGCTTGACGCTGGCTCATGTCTTCGGCGCGGTCACCGCCGCCGGCCGGCGGCTGCTCGAGTCGCCGCGGGCCCGGCTCTGGCTGCTCGACGACGACGCCCACACCCTGACGCTTCGCTATGACTCGATCACCGGCGACGTGGTCGCCGCGACCACCCACGCGGTCGGTGCCGGCGGTGTCGGACTAGCGGCTCAGGACCATCAGATCTGCTACTTCTCGGGCCTGGCCGGCGACCGCTCCGAGGCGTCGTTCACCTCTGTTGTTGTCGCGGTGCCGCTGGTCAAGGGCACCCGGTTGATCGGCGTGCTGGAGATCGCGTTGAGCCGTGGCGTCGCTGTCCTCGACGATGACACCGTCGATGTCCTCGTCGCCACCGCTGGTCATGCGGCGACCGCGATCGACGCGGCTCTGCTCTACGCCAAGTCCGACTCGCTGTCGCGCTCGGATCCGCTGACCGGCCTTGCCAACCGGCGCCAGCTCGACCAGGATCTCGACGTCGAGGTCGAACGGGCAGACCGATACCAGCGGCCCTTGACGTTCATGATGATCGACATCGATCACTTCAAGCGGGTCAACGACACCTTCGGTCACGCTCGCGGCGACACCGTTCTGGCTGAGGTCGCGGCGCTGCTGCGCAGCCAGATGCGGGCCGGCGATACGGCGTACCGCTATGGCGGTGAGGAGTTTGCAGTGTTGGCGCGCGAGACCGACGTCGCCGGTGGGCGTCTGGTCGCCGACCGGTTGCGACAGGCAGTCGCGGAGCAGTACGCCCAAGGCAGTGAGACCGATGTGACAGTGACGATCTCGGTCGGCGTCGCCACCCTTTCGCCCCACATCGAGAACGCGGTCGACCTGGTGACCGGCGCCGATCGCGCGCTCTACGCCGCGAAGCGCGCCGGGCGAAACCGGGTGCGGGTCAACAAGGTCGTCAAGGACGCGCCGGCCGCGGACCCACTGCTCGCGCTGGGGTGACCCGAGGCGACGCCCGGCTGCGTTAGGATCGCCACGTGCCTGTTTCTCGCTTGCTCCTTCCCGGGCCGCGCTGACCACGAACGATGTCAGCGCGGCGGCCCTCCACTGAGTGGGGGCCTTTTCTCTGTCCAGGCAGCGATCCTCCGAGCGAGTGTTGAGAGCGAGAAGCGCAGATGAGCGAGCAGGTTGAACCAGCGGCCTACGACCCGTTAGGCGTCGTCGACAAGTGGCTGCCGGTGTGGGACGAGCTGAAGGTCTTCGAGCCGGTCAATGACGGCTCACGGCCGCGGGCCTACGTCGTCGACATGTTCTCCTATCCGAGCGGCGACCTGCATATGGGTCACGCCGAGGCGTTCAGCATCGGCGACGCGGTGGCGCGGTTCGCCCGCGCCCGGGGGCACGACGTGCTGCACCCGATCGGCTGGGACTCCTTCGGGCTGCCGGCTGAGAACGCCGCGCTGGCCCGCGGCATGGACCCCCGCGAGTGGACCTACGCCAACATCGAGGTGCAGGCCGAGGCCCATCGCCGGATGGGGATGTCGTTCGACTGGCGGACCCGCCTGCACACCTCGGACCCGGAGTACTACCGCTGGACGCAATGGCTGTTCTTGCGGCTGTATGAATGCGGTCTGGCCTATCGAAAGTCGGCGCCGGTCAACTGGTGTCCGAAGGATCTGACCGTGCTGGCCAACGAGCAGGTGATCCAGGGTCGTTGCGAGCGATGCGGCACCGAGGTCATCAAGCGCAACCTGACGCAATGGTTCTTCCGGATCACCGCGTACGCCGAAAGGCTGCTGGACGACATGGCAGGGCTGGACGGCGTCTGGCCGACCCCGGTCCTGACGATGCAGCGCAACTGGATCGGTCGCTCGACCGGCGCCTACATCGACTTCCGGATCGTCGGTCGCGACGTGCCGGTGCGGGTCTTCACGACCCGGCCGGACACATTGTTCGGCGCGACGTTCTTCGTTGTCGCGGCCGACTCGGCGCTGGCCGACGAGGTGTGCGCGGACGACCAGCGCGAGGCCTTTGCGGCGTACCTGGAGCAGGTCAACCGGTCCTCCGAAATCGAGCGGCTGAGCGAAGGCCGCGACAAGACCGGCGTCTCGCTGGGACGAGTCGCGATCAACCCGGTCAACGGCGAGCACATCCCGGTGTGGGCGGCCGACTACGTGCTGGCCGACTACGGCACCGGCGCGATCATGGCGGTGCCTGCACACGACCAGCGCGACCTGGACTTCGCGCGGGCGTTCGACCTGCCGGTGCGCACCGTCGTTGACACCGGCGAGGCCGAACCGGCCGACACCGGTGTTGCGACCGGTGGCGAGGGCCGGCTGGTCAACAGCGAGAAGTACGACGGGCTGACCAAGGCCGACGCGATCGCCGCGATCTCGGCCGACCTGCAGGCCGCGGGCAAGGGCGAGACCGCGACCACCTATCGGTTGCGTGACTGGCTGCTGTCGCGGCAGCGTTACTGGGGCTGTCCGATCCCGATCATCCACTGTCCGTCGTGTGGCGAGGTCGCCGTACCCGATGATCAGCTGCCGGTGTTGCTGCCGACCGAGGGTTACCAGCTGCGGCCGACCGGGGGCGAGTCGCCGCTGTCATCCGCGACCGCGTGGCTGACCGTCGACTGCCCGACCTGCGGCGGCCCGGCCACCCGCGACACCGACACGATGGACACCTTCGTCGACTCCGCCTGGTATTACCTTCGCTACCCGTCGAACGGCGACCAGAATGCGGCATTCGACGCCGAGCAGACCTCTGAATGGCTGCCGGTCGATGAATACATCGGCGGCGTCGAGCACGCGATCCTGCACCTGCTGTACTCGCGGTTCTTGACCAAGGCGCTGAACGACATGGGACTGGTCGACTTCACCGAGCCGTTCACCCGGCTGACCAACCAGGGCCAAGTGATCATGGACGGCTCGGCGATGTCGAAGTCGAAAGGCAACCTGGTCAACCTGCAGGAGGAGCTGGCGAAGTATGGCCCCGACGCGGTGCGGGTGACGATGCTGTTTGCCGGCCCGCCCGAGGACGACATCGACTGGGCCGACGTCTCGCCGACCGGTGCGGTCAAGTGGCTGGCGCGGGTGTGGCGCGTCGCGACCGATGTCGGATCGACCGGGCTGGACTCGGATCCGGCCTCGGGTAACGGCGAGCTGCGCCGGGCGGTGCACAAGCTGATCGCGGACGCCACCTCGCAGGCGCAGACCAAGCGGTTCAACGTCGTGATCGCGCGGCTGATGGAGTTGACATCGTTGTTGCGCAAGGCGATCGATGCTGGCGGCTTGTCCGCCGATGCGAGCGCTGCGGCGATCCGCGAGGGCGCCGAGTCACTGGCGCGGATGCTGTCGATCTTCGCGCCGTTCACCGCCGAGGAGGCCTGGTCGCTGCTCGGTCATTCGCCGTCGGTGGTCTTCGCAGCGTGGCCGGCCTACGACGAGGCTTTGCTGGTCGAGTCGTCAGTGACCTGCGTCGTGCAGGTGGCGGGCAAGGTCCGTGACCGGCTGACGGTCTCGGCCGATGTCGGCGAGGACGAGCTGCGTTCGCTGGCGCTCGCCTCGGCCGCGGTGGTGCGAGCGCTGGAGGGCCGCGATGTGCGGACCGTCATCGTGCGCGCCCCGAAGCTGGTCAACGTCGTCCCGGCCTGAATGATCTGACCGCGACCGGCTTCCACAACCGGGCTGGGATGCCGGACGGTCCACAGCCGCTCGTTCGGTCGGCCTGGCATCCTGATCGGTTCATAGCCTCCGAGCCATGGTGCGACCCGGCCGTGACGCCGATCCCCGCGATCGCGCCGCGACGGGCGATCGGCTGGCGGCGTTGGGATTGCAGACCGCGCCGCCTGGCTGGGTGCCCCGACAACCCGCCGAATCGATGCCGGTCGCGCCGCCGGCGACCGTGGTCGAGCCGGTTTCGGCCCCGCCTGATGTCGCCGTTTCCGGATCGCACCCGACCGTCGGCGGGCTCACGCGGGCATGGCTCACGGATCGGTTACCGCCGTGGGCCGGCGCTGTGCTGGACCAGGTCCGGCTGGGTTCTCTGCTCACCGGTCTGGCGGCGATCGTTGCCATCGTGATCGCCGGCGTGATCCTGCTTCACCACGGTTCGTCCGGCAATGGCTATTCGTCGTCGTACGACAGCTCAGCAGCTGGCTCCTACTCTTCGGATCCGGCGACATCCTCGGTTCCGAGCGCACCCGCAGCAGCGACGTCGATCGTGGTCGATGTCGGCGGCCGGGTGCACAAGCCGGGGCTGGTGACATTGCCGGCCGGCGCTCGGGTCGCGGATGCGATCGCGGCGGCAGGTGGCCCGCTGCATCATCGCGAGATCGCCACGCTCGACCTGGCCGCCCGGGTCAGCGACGGGCAGCTGCTCCTGATCGGGATCGGTCCATCGGTGGCAGGCGACTCCAGTGACGACAGCAACTCGGCGGACGAGTCCGGCGCGGCCGCGCCGGTGTCGTTGTCGACAGCGACCATCGACGACCTCGAGACGCTGCCGGGAGTCGGACCGGTGACTGCGCAGAAGATCATCGCCTGGCGCACCGCGCACAACGGCTTCACGACAGTGGCGCAGCTTGAGCAGGTGTCGGGAATCGGGCCGGCGAAGTACGCCGAGCTCTCGCCCCTCGTCACGCCGTGACGATGCCTGGACCGCGGCGTCAGCCGATCGGGCAGGATGGGCCGATGCCTGCTCATGATGATTTCGTCACCCTTGCCGAAGCCGCAGTTGACGACGTGTTGCGGCTCCGGCCCGACGTCGCGACCTGGGCCGGCGACCATCGCTTCGACGACCGGCTGCCCGACCTGTCCGACGCCGGACTAGCCGAGTTGGCTAGCGTCGTACGCCGTCACCTCGGGGCGCTTGACGCGATCGCAACCGACCAGCTGGACGTGCCGGAGCAGGTCGACGCCGCGATCCTGCGTAACTCGCTCGAGCAGATCGGGTTCGGCGCCGAGGTGTCCCGGGATCAAGAGTGGGACCTGCTTTCGCACGCCGCCGCCGATCCGCTTTATCTGCTGATGTCGCGTGAGACCTCGCCCGTCGAGCAGCGGGTGCACGGCATCGCCGGCCGGCTCGCGGCATTGCCGGACTTCCTCGCGACGACGCGGGCGACCGTGACGAGAGCGCCGCGGATCCACGCCGAGACCGCGTTGGCGCAGTGGCCAGGGCTGCACGCTGTCATCACCGCTGAGCTCGACCGGACCCTCGACGGCAGTCAGTCGCTGACCGAATTGGTCGCCGCGCCACGGGCGGCGGCCCTCGCCGCCCTCGCCGAGCACGAGCAGTGGCTGCGTGCCCTGGCGACGAGCGCCGATGCGGACCCAAGGCTCGGCGCGGAACTGTTCGCTCGCAAGCTGCCGCTGATCCTCGACTCACCGCTGTCGGCCGCCGAGATCCTCGAACGTGCGCAGCGCCATCTCGAGGAACAGACCGCGCTGCTGATGGAGACCGCGCGGGAGTTTCTGGCCTCGGTAGGCGAGCGGGCGGACGGTGACCGCAACGCCGTGATTCGCGCTGCCCTCGACGTCGTCGCGCGGGATGCGCCGACCAACGACAGCGTCGTCGCGATCTGCGAGCAGGCGCTCACCGAGGCCACCCATGAGGTCCGCCGGCTCGGCCTGCTCAACGTGCCGGACGACCCGATGCAGATCGAGGTGATGCCGGAGTTCCGCCGCGGCATCGCCGTTGCCTACTGCGACTCGCCGGGTGCGCTCGAGGTCGGCGGTCTGGCCTACGTCGCGATCTCGCCGACGCCGGCCGACTGGTCGGCAGCGCGGGTCGCGTCGTTCTATCGGGAGTACAACTCGGCGCACCTTCGCGACCTGATCGTCCACGAGGCGATGCCCGGCCACATGCTGCAGATCGCACATGCCCGCCGGTTCCGCGGCAGCACTCGGGTGCGTTCGCTGTTCGCCAGCGGGTCGTTCGTCGAGGGTTGGGCGGTGCACTGCGAGCGGCTGATGGCCGAGGCCGGATTCGGCGGCCTGCCGGTCCGGCTATCGCAGCTGAAGATGCAGCTCCGTACGACGATCAACGCGATCCTTGACGCCGGCGTCCATGCCCAGGCCATGACCGAGGCCGAGGCGCTCGACCTGATGATGCGCCGCGGCTTCCAGGAAGAGGGCGAGGCCAGCGGGAAGTGGCGTCGGGCGCAGCTGACGAGTGGCCAGCTCTCGACGTACTTCGTCGGTTACACCGAGCTGCACGACGTCCTTGCCGGACTGCGGCCCGATCAGACGCTCAACGACGTGATCGCGCACGGCAACCCACCGCCGCGTCACCTGCCGGCCCTGCTCGCTGGCTGAGGCGTCCGCACCACCCGGTGACGATCGGGGTTCGTCCACAACCGGCGTTTGAGTGACTCCGAACGACTATGGTCGGTCTGGCGCTGGGGGTGGCGTCCGCGGCGTGGCATGTCCGTACCCTGCGGGTCGGGCCGGTTCCGCGGCTCGCCGCGCAACATTCCGATGTCGAGGTCGAGGCGCGGTTGGTTCGCGAACCGGTGGCGCTGTCATCCGTGACCGGCGAGGCGTTGATGCTCACTGACGCGACCGTGACCTCGGTGCTCGACGGTGACTGGCAGTCGGCCGATTCCCGATCATCGTGCTTTCCTTCGGCACTGACTGGTCGGGTCTGCTGCCCGGTCAGCGAGTTGATGTTTCGGGCAAACTCTCACTGCCGCGGCGTGGCGACGACGTGGCGGCGGTGCTGGACGCGCGTGGCACGCCGACCCTGCTCGGGCGTCCGCCGTGGTGGCAGCGTCTCGCCGGGCGTGCCCGCGTTGCGTTGCGTCGCACCTGCAACGGACTCCCCGCCGACGAGCGAGGGCTACTGCCCGGCCTTGTCGACGGCGACGTCTCGGCGGTTCCGGCCGCGATGCAGACCGACATGCGGCTGACCGGACTCACCCATCTGGAAGCGGTGAGCGGAGATAATGTTCGCCATCCATATGGGTCGACTGGCGGGCGCATCAGCGAACGCGCTCGGAGTTATTGAGCGGCACAGGCTCGGGTCTGCACCGTACGAGGTTGATGTTGGCCGGAACCGGGCGTGATCTTCTACGGTTGAAGTGGCCATCTGATCAGACCGCGCGGAACGCGCCTTGGAAAGGGGAGCAGATCGTGCTGCTCGATGGGATCAACCACGTCGCGTGGATCTCCACGGATGTCTCCCGCCTGGGACGGTTCTACGCCGAGGTGTTCGACGCTGACGTCGGTCCGACACGCACCCATGGTGACGACGGGAACGAGACGATGACGGTCATCGGGATCGGTCCGCACACCGAACTGAACATTTTCGTGATCGCAGGCAACACCGAAGCCGAACGTCAAACACCCATGTGGGGTCGAGGGCGTATCGATCACCTTGGTCTGCAGGCGGCCACACCCGAGGCGTTCGCCACGATCCGGCAACGGCTGATCGATCACGGGGCCAGCGATGGCAGCGTCAACAACTTCGGCCAGGTTCACAGCATCTTCTTCCGCGATCCCGACGGGCTCGAAGGAGAGGTCCTGATCGACACCACATCGACCTGAGATGCCCGCCACACACGCGTGCCGCTCAATAACTCCACATCGACCCTGACCCATATCGGTCTGCACCGTGTCAGCTGCCGTGCTCGGAGTTTTTGAGCGGCACACGCGCGGCCGGCCGGCGCGCGGCCGGCCGGCGCGCACCCGGTGATCGCTGGTTCGTCGACGAGAGTTATCTCAAGGTCGCCCGGCGGGGGACGTATCTGTATCGATCGGTCGACCAGCACTGGTCAAATCGTCGACGTGCAGCTCAGCGCTCAGCGTGATCCCGCCGCGGCGCGACGCTTGTTCACCCGAGCCTTGCGAGCTGGCACTGTCCCGGTCGAGGTCCCCACCGACCGGGCACCGGTGTACCCGCGCATACTCGACGAGCTGATCCCCTCGGCGCCGCACACGGTCGAGCAGTACCCGAACAACCCGATCGAATGCGACCACGGAGGGCTCAAAGCCAGGCTCCAGCCGACGCGCGGACTCACACGACACCGCTGCGCACGCATCCTCGCCACTGGGCACGCCTTCGTGGCAGAACACCCGACCCGGCCACTACGAGATCGCCACACACCCACCCGAACACCACCGACTCGCGGCCGCCTTCACCGAAACCACGATCGTGATCTGACGCAGGGCTCGCCGCAGACCAGACTTGCCTGCGATCGATCAAACAACGCAACAGCACCGTAGAGCACACAGCGGCACGGTCTCGATTCGAGACGGGTGAGGACGGTCCCGGCCCAGCTCATCAACTCGACTCGGGTGTCACCATGGCGAGCCCGTCCGCGCCTGGCCGACCGTGCCCGTTTGGGTCACTGCTCTGAGGGGCGAAGTCGCCGCCCTGTCCGCCACCGCCGGCACTGTCGGCGGCGCCTCCAGCGATACCGGCACCGCTTCCGCAGCTGCCGGCCCCGCCCGACGCGCCCTCAGCCTCGACCAAGCCGAGCGCCGGCTGTGCCGCGGTCGCGGTGCCGCCGTCGGCTGTTTCGGTGTCGCAGCCATTAAACGAGGACGTGCCGCCCGAGCCGCCGTGCGCAATCAGGATCTGGGCCGGCGTGCCGGTTCCACCCGCGGCGTATCCCACTGTGCTGTCGGCACCCTGTACACCGCTGGCGGCGTAGCCCGCATACGTGAGCACGCCGCCTGCTCCAACGTCAAACGAGAGCACATCCCCAGGCGAGACATCCACGAGGGCATCGACCATGCCACCCTGACCGCCGCCGCCGCCGCTGGCGTAGCCATCACCGTCGCCACCGGACCCGCCGCCACCCCACAACCTGACTTCGACCTTGTGAACGCCAGCCGGAACCTTGTAAGCGTTCGTGCCGGCACCGAAGGTTGTCGGGATACCTGCGAACGAGCGGCACACCACCGCGCCAGTGGAGGACACTGAGGCGACGGCGCCAACCGCGCAGGTAGACGCGATACGCCGTTGGAGCTTGGTGGCAGACAGCCCGTCCAGATAGTTGGCGTTGAGATGCGGCACCAACGTCTTGTTGTTGCCCACCGTGAGCGGCGGCACCGAATGCTGCTTCGTTTTCAGCGCCAGCGCAGCACCAGTGCCCCTGTTGTGCAGCGTCGTGGTGTGTCCGGCCGAATTACTCTTCCCTAACATGAACGTTCCACCCGTCGCCGCAGCGGCGCTCCCCCCAGGGCGACGAAGAGTGCCCTGTGGGTGTCCACAGTTGCCGGCACCGCTGTTGCTGTGCACAGTTTGAGTTGGCTCGCTCGCTGCGCGGCTGATCGGTTCGTAGCGTCCGGGCGATGGAGCCCCACGATCGACCGCGTCGGTTCGAACGCCGACTCCTCGCTCCAGCGATAGGTGCGTGGGGGGCAGCGGCCGGGTGCACGTTGCTGGCACCGCGGACAGCCGCGACGATCGCGATCCTTGGCTGCGTTGTCGCGCTGCTTTCCTGGCGATTGGCCGGGAACCTGCGGGTGGTCGTGGTCGTGGTCGGGGTCGTGGTGGGTGTGGGCGTCGGCGCGGCGAGTTCGGCCTGGCATGTGCATGCGTTGCGGGTCGGGCCGGTGCCGGCGCTCGCCGAACAGCAATCCGATGTTGAGGTCGTCGCGCGGCTGGTTCGAGATCCGGTTGCGGTCACCACCGCCGCGGGCTCACACCTGACCCTGACCGACGCGACGGTCACCTCGGTGTTGGACGGCACGTGGCGTTCGGCGAACTCGCCGATCCTGGTGCTGTCCTACGGCGCGGGCTGGATCGGCTTGCTGCCCGGCCAGCGGGTGGACGTGTCAGGGAAGTTGTCGCCGCCGCGCCGCGGTGATGATGTCGCTGCGGTGCTCGATGCCCGCGGTCCACCGACACCGATCGGCCGGCCGCCGTGGTGGCAGCGGTTCGCGGGCCGCGCCCGACTTGCGCTGCGGAGGGCGTGCAGCGGATTGCCGGCCGACGAGCGCGGGCTGTTGCCGGGTCTGGTGGACGGTGACGTGACCGCCGAGCCGGCGGCACTCACCACCGACATGCGGCTGACCGGTCTCACCCACCTTCAGGCGGTGAGCGGAGAGAACGTCAGCGTCGTGCTTGCCGTCACGATGGCGGTTGCCCGCAGCATCGGGCTTCGCCGGCGCTCCCGAGTGGTGGTCGCGTCGGTCGCGCTGCTCGGCTTCGTGATCCTTGCCCGCCCGTCGCCGAGCGTCCTTCGAGCCGCGGTCATGGGAGGGATCGTGCTGGGCGCGATGATGGCCGGCAGGCGGGTGGCCGCACTGCCGGTGTTGTCCGCCGCGGTGCTGGCGCTGGTCGCGGTCGATCCGTTTCTTGCCCGCTCGATCGGTTTCGTCCTGTCGGTCTGCGCGACGGCAGCGATTCTGCTTGTCGCGCCTTGCTGGACCCGGCGGTTGTCCCGTCATATGCCGGCGGCAGCCGCGGCGGCGATCGCCGTACCGGCGGCCGCCCAGCTGGCGTGCACGCCAGTGCTGATCTTGGCGTTCGGTCAGCTCACGCCCTATGCGATCCCGGCCAACCTGTTGGTGGCGCCTGCGGTCGTGCCTGCGACGGTCCTCGGCGTCGTATGCGCAGTGGTGGCGAGCGTTGCCGGCTCGGTGGCAGTGCCGATCGCCTGGCTCGGCGCGTGGCCGACGGCGGTCATCGCGGTGGTGGCGCGTGCTCTCGCCGGACTGCCGGGAGCTGGCCTGCGATGGCCCGGCGGCGCGCCAACCGATCTCGCGGTGAGTGCGGTCGTGATTGCCGGCGTCACCATGCGCGCTCGCCGAGTCCGTCACCGACCGTCATCGGCGCGTGCGATCCTGTCCGCATGGCAGCGCTGACCCTCATCGTTGGCGACGAGGAGCTGCTGGTCGCGCGAGCGGTTGCCCGCAGCCTTGCCGCAGCGGCGGGTGCCGACAGCACCGATGACGCGGTGCTGCCCAGCCTTCACGAGGTCGAGGCGGCCGAGTGCTCGGTCGCCTCGCTCGCCGAGATCCTCTCGCCCTCGCTGTTCGCCGAAGAACGGCTGGTCGTGCTGCGCAACGCCCAGGATGCCGACAAAGATCTCGTGGCTGCGCTGGTGTTGTTCGCCGAGGCGCCTGAACCTGGGGTCGCGATCACCGCGGTCCACGCAGGTGGCGTCAAGGGCAAGGCGGTGATCGAGGCGCTGAAAGCCGTCGGCGTTCAGCCACACGAGATCAGCCGGATCAAGACCGTGCGCGACCGGGAGCAGTTCGCGATCGACGAGGTGCGGGCCGCGGGTGGCACCCTCGACCGGGATGCGGCGGCCGATCTGGTCGGAGCGATCGGCGGCGACCTTCGCGAGCTCGCGACCGCCTGCCAGCAGCTGGTCGCCGATGTCGGTGGCCAGCTCAGCGCCGATGACGTCGCTACCTACTACCGAGGGCGCGCCGAGTCGACCGGTTTCGCTGTGGCCGATCGCGCTGTCGAAGGCGACCTGGCGGCCGCGCTCGAAACTTTGCGGTGGGCGTTCGCCACCGGGCTTGACCCGATCCTGGTGAGCAGCTCGCTCGCGGCCAACCTTCGCCTGATCGCGCAGGTCGGTGGCGCTGGGCCGGGCTCACCGGACTCGCTCGCCTCGAAGCTCAAGCTGCCGGCGTGGAAGATCCGCCGGGCGCAAGGCTGGCTGCGGCGCTGGCGGCCGGAAGCACTCGGCGACGCAGTGCGCGCGGTCGCGATCGCCGACGCCGACCTCAAGGGCGCCGCGGACGACGCGGCGTACGCCGTCGAGCGAGCGGTTCATCTCGTCGCCGCAGCCGCGAGCGCTGCCGCATGACGGGAGCAGCAGATCCGCAACCGCCGCTGAAGCTGCGGTCCCGCCGGCGATCGCGGCGACCGGCTCACGGGCTCGACGAGCCGATCGTCAAGCTGCCGTCCCCGGCCGTGACCGGGCGACCGGTGCCGGTCCCCGCACCGGAATCAGAACCGGCGCCGGAGCCGCAGCCGGTGTCGATCGAAGCCTCGCCGGCCGCGCCGCCCGCTGAGCCGGTTGCGGCTGAGCGGGTTCGCAAGGCGCCGCTTTACTGGCGAGTGCTGAGACTGCGCCACGTGCATCCCAACGGTTGGCAGCGCGCGCTGCTGCTCGAGGGGGTGTTCGTCGTCGCGGTGGTGCTGGTCCTGGCCGGCAACGCCAGCGCTTGGACCTTACTGGTGCTTCCGGTCGTGGCCGCGGTCGTCGTCAAGGCCAACGACCTGATCGCCGGGGGACTGAAAAGCCCGCCGCAGCGCAGCGATAAGAGCTAGAGCGAGTTGGCGCGGTGCGCCATCGCCGCCTTGCGGTTCGCGGCCTGGTTGGCGTGAACGACGCCCTTGCTGGCCGCCTTGTCGAGCAGTCTCGAGGCGCTGCGCATCGCGGTGGTGGCAGCGGCGGCGTCGCCGGAGTCGGCGGCCTCGCGGAATCGGCGTACCGCGGTCTTCAGCTCGGACTTGACGTCCTTGTTACGCAGCCGAAGTCGGTCGTTCTGGCGATTGCGCTTGATCTGCGACTTGATGTTGGCCACGCGGGAGCTACCTCGATCGATCGATTGGATTGGACTGCGCCCAAAAGGTTAGCAGTCGGCGGGTGTCCGCGACCAACCCCCGAGACCGCCGCCGTCGTGACACCATGGAATGTGGCCACCGACGTCGAGCGCGGGGATTCCGCGCGGACCGACCCGTCGCGGATCCGCAACTTCTGCATCATCGCCCACATCGACCACGGCAAGTCGACGCTCGCCGACCGGATGCTGGAGTTCACCGGCATCGTCGACGGCCGCAACATGCGCGCGCAGTACCTCGACAAGATGGATATCGAGCGGGAGCGCGGGATCACCATCAAGGCGCAGAACGTCCGGCTGCCTTGGACCGTCGACGGCGACGACTACGTGCTGCACCTGATCGACACCCCCGGCCACGTCGACTTCTCTTACGAGGTCAGTCGCAGCCTGGCCGCCTGCGAGGGCGCGATCCTGCTGGTCGACGCCGCGCAGGGCATCGAGGCCCAGACCCTCGCCAACCTCTACCTCGCAATCGACAACGACCTCACGATCATCCCGGTGCTCAACAAGATCGACCTTCCCGCCGCACAACCCGACAAGTACGCCGAGGAGATCTCACGGATCATCGGCTGCCGAGCCGATGAGGTGCTTCGGGTCAGCGCCAAGACCGGTGACGGCGTACGCGATCTCCTCAACGAGGTGGTCCGGCAGGTGCCGGCGCCGACCGGCGATCCTGACGCGCCGGCCCGCGCCCTGATCTTCGACTCGGTCTACGACATCTACCGCGGCGTCATCAGCTATGTCCGGGTCTTCGACGGCCGGCTCACGACCCGCGACCGCTGCCTGATGATGTCGACCGGCGCCACCCACGAGACCCTCGAGGTCGGCGTCGCCGCGCCCGATCCGACCCCGACCGCGAGCCTCGGTGTCGGCGAGGTCGGCTACGTCATCTCCGGGGTGAAGAACGTCAGCCAGGCCCGGGTCGGTGACACGATCACCAGCGCCAACCGGCCGGCGAAAGAGTCGCTGGGTGGCTATCGGCACCCAAAGCCGATGGTCTACTCCGGGCTCTATCCGATCGACGGCAGCGACTACCCGATCCTGCGCGACGCGCTCGACAAGCTTCAGCTCAACGACGCGTCGCTGATCTACGAGCCGGAGTCCTCGACCGCGCTCGGGTTCGGTTTCCGCTGCGGCTTTCTCGGACTGCTGCACCTTGAGATCGTCCGCGAGCGCCTCGAGCGGGAGTTCGACCTGGCCCTGATCTCGACTGCACCGAACGTCGTCTATCGCGTCGACCTCGACGACGGCGGCGAGGTCACCGTCACGAATCCGGCCGACTGGCCGACTGGCCGGGTCGGCGAGATCTTCGAGCCCGTCGTCGACGCGATGATCCTGCTGCCGAGCGATTATGTCGGCGCGGTCATGGATCTGTGCCAGACCCGGCGCGGCGCGCTGCGCGGGATGGAGTACCTCTCCGAGGAGCGGGTCGAGCTCAAATACACGTTGCCGCTCGCCGAGATCATCTTCGACTTCTTCGACCAGCTGAAGTCGCGGACCCGCGGCTACGCCAGCCTCGACTACGAGCCGGCCGGCGAGCAGGAGTCCGACCTGGTGAAGGTCGACATCCTGCTGCAGGGCGAGCCGGTCGACGCGTTCAGCGCGATCGTGCACCGGGACAAGGCCTACGCCTACGGCACGTTGATGGCCTCCAAGCTGCGCCAGCTCATCCCACGCCAGCAGTTCGAGGTGCCGATCCAGGCCGCGATCGGCACCCGGGTGATCGCCCGGGAGAACATCCGCGCGATGCGCAAGGACGTCCTCGCCAAGTGCTATGGCGGTGACATCACCCGAAAGCGCAAGCTGCTGGAGAAGCAGAAGGAAGGCAAGCGGCGGATGAAGATGGTCGGCCGCGTCGAGGTGCCGCAGGAGGCATTCATCGCCGCGCTGTCGACCAACGAGCCCGCAAAATCCTGATTGCGGTCACTCATAAAGTGAGGGTGTGCCTGGCTCCAGCTTGCTTCCTGCGCCAGGAGCTCCCCGGGTCCTCGCGGTAGCGACACTCGTCAACACCCTCGGCAACGGCCTGTTCTACACCGTCTCTGCGCTGTTCCTGACCCGCTCGGTCGGCCTCTCGGTGCGGCAGGTCGGGGTCGGGCTGACTATCGCCGGCGTCGTCGGGCTGTTCGCAAACGTGCCGGCCGGCCGGATCGCCGAGATTACCGGGCCGCGCGAGGTGCTGGTCGCCACCCAGATCCTGGCCGGCGGATTCATGGCGGCCTATGCGTTCGTGCACTCGTTCTGGTTCTTCGTCGTGATCGCCTGCGGCGAGCTGGCCTCGACGAACGCGTCCCAGGCGGTGCGCAACGGGCTGATCGCGACAGCGGTCGCCGGCGAGGACCGAGTCAGGACCAGGGCATTCCTGCGCTCGGTCACCAACCTCGGGATCGGGCTCGGCTCGGCGCTCGCGGCGGTCGCGCTTCACGCCGACACCCGTACGGCGTACGTCACGCTGATTGTCGCGGACGCGGTGAGCTTCGGTGTCACCGCGCTGGTCGTGATGCGACTGCCGCACGTCCCGCCGCTGCCGCGCGAGGTCGGTGACGGGCCGCGACTGGTCGCGATCCGCGACCGGCCGTACTTGTCGCTGGTCGGGATGAACTCGTTGATGTGCATCCACAACGGACTGATCGAGATCGCCGTACCGCTGTGGATCGTGCGGCATACCGCCGCGCCGCGCTCGGTGGTCGCGGTGATCTTCATCCTCAACACCGCGATGTGCGTGCTGTTCCAGATCCGGGCCAGCCGCGGCGTCGATGACATCGCGTCGTCGGCGCGGGCGCTGCGCCGGTGCGGCGCTCTGCTGTTCGTGGCCTGTTTGCTCTACGGGCTGGCCGGCGGCCGCTCGCGTGATATCGCGATCGTGCTTTTGCTGGTTGCCGAGTTCGTGCACGTGATCGGTGAGCTGCTTCAGGCGGCGGGCTCGTGGGGCTACGGCTACGGACTGGCGCCCGAGCAGCTGCAGGGTCAGTACCAGGGCTTGTTCAGCATGAGCTACGGCGTTTCGAGCATGTTGGCGCCGATCATCGTGACGACTCTGGTCGTCGGAGGCGGTTTGCCCGGCTGGTTGCTGATCGGCGCAATGTTCCTGGTGGTCGGGTTCGCGATGGGCCCGGTCGGGCGCTGGGCGGAGGCGAATCGACCTGCCTTGGGCGCAGTCGTGTAAGGCTTGTGATCATGAAGTTGCTGTTGATCGGGCCGCCCGGGTCGGGTAAAGGCACCCAGGGACAGCTGCTTTCCGACCGTTTCGGACTGGTGCACATCGCCGCCGGCGACCTGTTGCGGGCCGAGGTCGAGGCAGGGACGCCGATCGGCAAGCAGGTCTCGGAATACCTGGACAACGGCGAGCTGGTGCCCGATGAGGTCATCATCGACCTGCTGATGCCGGTCGTGGTCAAGGCCGTTGCCGGCAACGGCTACGTGCTTGACGGCTTCCCCCGATCGGTCGGCCAGGCGCTCGTGGCGCGGGGAATGGCCGAGGAGGCCGGCGCGACACCAGATGCGGTGATCTATCTCGAGGCCTCGACCGACGAGCTGGTCCGGCGGATCCTCGAGCGCGCGAAGATCGAAGGCCGAAGCGACGATACCGAAGAGGTCGTCCAAAACCGGCTCGACGTCTTCGACGAGGCGACCAAGCCGCTGATCGAGTACTACCGGGCTCGCGGGCTGCTTCGGGTGATCGACGCCAACCAGAGCGAAGAGCAGGTGGCCGAGCACATCCTCGCCGCCATCGGGGCACTCCCGGACCCGACGGACGAGTAGGACCGGCCCTGCCTTCTGCACTTCCGGACGGTGAGCCGGCACCGGCGGGCGGCGAGCTCCCGGCGGCCGCTCTCAGCGGACTTGGATCGCGCCCGTTCGGCGTCTACGTCCACGTGCCGTTCTGTGCGACCCGTTGCGGCTACTGCGATTTCAACACCTACACCGCGACCGAGCTCGGCGGCGGGGCCTCAGCCGCGTCGTACGCCGAGACCGCCTCGCGAGAGCTGGCGCTGGCACGCATAGTGCTGGGGGAGCGCGAGGTGCCGGTCAGCACGGTGTTCTTCGGCGGCGGGACGCCGACGCTGTTGCCCGCGACAGATCTGGTGGCGCTGCTGGCGGGAATCGATGCCGAGTTCGGTCTGGCGGCTGACGCCGAAGTCACGACGGAGGCCAACCCCGAGTCGGTGACGCCGGCCTCCCTCGCGGCGCTTCGAGCCGGTGGCTTCACGCGGATCAGCTTCGGGATGCAGTCAGTCGTTCCGCACGTGTTGGCCACGCTCGACCGGCAGCACACGCCGGGTCGCGCCGCGGCTGCGGTCGCCGAGGCACGCGCCGCCGGGTTCGAGCAGATCAGTCTCGACCTGATCTACGGCACGCCGGGGGAGACCGACGACGACTGGCGTGCCTCCCTTGCTGCGGCGATCGCAACCGGGGTCGACCATGTCTCGGCATACTCACTGATCGTCGAGCCGGGCACCCGACTGGCGGCGCGGATCGGGCGCGGCGAGCTGCCGATGACGGATGACGACGTCCTTGCCGACCGCTACGTGATCGCCGACGAGGCGCTCTCGGCCGCCGGACTGCAGTGGTACGAGGTGTCGAACTGGGCGCGGTCCGAGGCGTCGCAGGCCAGGCACAACCTGCTCTATTGGACCGGCGGCGACTGGTGGGGCGTCGGTCCGGGGGCTCACAGCCACGTCGGCGGCGTGCGGTGGTGGAACGTGAAGCATCCGCGCGACTACGCGGCGCAGCTCGCCACTGGTTCCTCACCCGCGGCGGCCCGCGAGGTGTTGACGGCAACCGACCGCGCCGTCGAGCAGGTGATGCTGCGGTTGCGGCTGCGCTCCGGTCTTGCGCTGTCCGAGCTGAGCGAGCCGGCCGGACCGGTAGCCGCTCGGGCGGTCGAGGACGGCTTGCTCGATCCGGCGTCCTACGACGCGGGCACCGCCGTGCTCACCGCCCGTGGACGGCTGCTGGCCGATGCGCTGGTCCGCGATCTTGTCGAGTAATGTTCCCCCGCTCGTCACCTAATCCAGTGGAACCTGTCGTACCCGAAGGGCAGATTGGTGACATGGCCGATCTGTTTGCGATCTTCGGAATCGTCACGGTGAGCCTGCTGGGCGTCGCCCGGTGGTGGGAAGAGCATTAGAGACTCGATGCAAGGTTCGGTCTACCCGGTGCGTTAGGACGGGTAGACCGGCAAGCATCGGAGACGCGTGGTCAGCACGCACAACGCGTCTTTCCAGGAGTACGTCGCAAGTCGTGGCCACTCGCTGGCCCGGCTGGCATATCTGCTGTCGGCAACCGTTGCGACGCCGGTACGTCGGGACGATCATCACTCGGAGCGCCAAATGGGTGATTTCAGTTAATTCAATGCGCCACCGGTCGATAGAGCGTTGTGGTGTCATTCCGATCGATCTTCGTGGCGGCATGTTCGACTGTCATTGTCTTGTCCGCCACTGCCGTCGCAGCGCCGCGGGCGCCCGCTGCCGACACGCAGACCCACCTGCCGTTCACGAGTTACACCGGCATGCTCGTCGACGAGGCGCACGGACACATCTTCTTCACATCAGGCACGTCGACGCTCACGATCACCGATCTCACCGGCGCAAACCCAGTCACCGTGAGTGGGCTGGCCGGAGCCGTCGGCTTGGCTATGTCTCCGGACGGTCAGACGGTCTATGTCGCCGCCCGATCGGCCAACGAGATCGCGGCGGTCGATACGTCGACGCTGACGATCGCAACGACCTTCAGCGGACTGTCGTGCCCGCGCTACCTTGCATTCGCCGGTGGCACCTTGTACTTCTCCTACGGGTGCAACGCCGAGCAAGGAAATATCGGAAGCATCGATTTTAGCGGCGCTTCCCCGTTGGTTTCGACCGGGTTGGTTACCGACAACTGGTACGGCCCGCCCTACCTCGCTGCGGGAAACGCCGACTCCCATGTCCTCGCCGCCGCGGACGCGGACACGGAACCTAACAAGATCGTCACGTACGACGTGTCGAGTGGTGCGCCCACGAAGCTTGCACAGAGCCAGACCGGCATTTGCGAGAACTTCCAAGCGATGGCGGTCACATCGACCGGGGCGGCTGTGGCCTTGGCGTGCGGCTCGCCGTACCACGTGACCGTGCTCAACACCACGGACTTGACGACAATGGACACCTACGGGGATAGCAGCCCTTACCCTGCCGGCGTCGCCATCTCGGATGATGACGCTGCAATCGCCGCCGGGTTCAGTCAGAACGATCCGAACGTCGCGGTCTATCCACTCGAGTCACCCACCAGCCCCACTACGCAGTACGACCTGCAAGCGGGCGGGTCCGGTTTCCTGGCCAGCAACGGGATGCAGTTCGGCCCAAGTGGAGACCTGTACGTGGTGGTGCCGACGAGCGTCTACGGCGACGACTTCGATCTGTTCGTCTTGCACGACTCGATGCTTCCGGCGAGCGATATCACCGTGTCGGTTCCTGCGACAGCCTCAGTCGGCCAGTCGGTCACGGTCCGGGGCACGGTGGCCTCGTCGATTTCGTTGGACTATCCGGTCACCCTGACCGTAACGCGGACGGACGGCACCGGGACGCAGGCGCTGCCGCCGGTAACGACAGACCAGACGGGGAGGTTCTCCTTCCAGGACACACCGATCGATGACGGGCCCGTCGCCTATACCGTCGTCTACGGCGGGGACACCGCTCACCGCGGCGGCCAGGCAGACGCGACCGTGAGCGTCGCCCGACTGGCGTCGACAGTTTCCCTCACCACCGACCACCATCGATATCGCTACCGCTCGAAGGTGCATCTCACCGCTCATCTCGGCGTGGCCAGCAACAATCGGGTCGTGTCGATATACGCCAAACCCCACGGCAAAACCCGCCGTCTCGTCACGAGCGGCGAAGTTGACGCTCACCGCAACCTGAGGGTGGCGGTCACGGTCACCCGAAACACCCAGTTCATCGCCACTTTCAGCGGTGACCGTACGTACGCACCGGCAACCGACACGCGCACCGTGAAATCTCATGCACGCATCCTTGAGGGACTTCAAGGCGGCCGGGGGCACTCCGGCGGCTACCGGATCTACAACAGCGGCCGCTCGCCGGCACTCGACACCTTGCTACAACCGTTGCAGCCGGGTGTCTGCGTCTACGTGAACTCTCAACGTTTCTACGACGGCAGGTGGCACCGGATCGCGACGACCTGCGTGCACACGAATTCACAGGGTGCCTCGGCCGGCCTGCTCTATGGCAGGCACGCGGTTGGTGAGCTCTATCGAATGCGCGCCGAGTTTCGGGGTAACTCCGTCGCGATGGCGCGCCGGGGCCGCTGGCTCAGGTTCAGGTTCCACGCCTAGCCATACGAGTCGATCCGGACCGCCTATGCGTACCGCTGAAAAGCCGGTCGCTTAGCGTGGATCTAGCGTCTGATCGCCCCGGGCGGTGTGAGTGTGGGTGATGCCGGGTCCTCGCGGACGGTTGTCGGTCTCAGACCGGGAGCGGCGATCACGCCGTGGCCGGATCCAGGCTTAGCGACCGCCGGATGCCATGATCGGGCGGTGGTCGACACTGACGTTTCCGAGGTGGTCGCAGGAGCCGGCGAGTCGCACCGCCGGCTGAGCGGGGCGATCGAGTCGTTGACCGACGAGCAGGCGCGGAGCGCCTCGCTGCTGCCGGGATGGAGCGTCGGACACGTGCTGACGCACCTCGCCCGTAACGCGGACTCGCACGCCCGGATGATGCGCGCGGCGATGGCCGGCGATGCGGTCCCGCAGTACGGCCCCGACTACGAGCGGACAGCCGGCATCGAGGCGGGCGCGGCCCGGCCGGCAGCCGCGCTGATCGAGGACGTCGGTTCCAGCGCCGCGGCACTGGAAGCGGTCTGGGACGAGATGACCGATGCGGCCTGGGCCGGGCATGGCTTCAACGAGCCCCACGAAGAGATCTGGCCATGCCGGCTGATGCCGTTCCATCGCTGGCGCGAAGTCGAGCTTCACCACCTCGATCTCGGCCTCGGCTACACGTCCGCGGACTGGCCAGCCGGGTACGTCGACCGCGAGCTCGCGGTGAGCTTGCAGTCGCTTCCTGAGCGCATCACCGAAGTCGATCGCCAGCGGCTGCTCGGGTGGCTGGTCGGCCGTGACGGATCGCAGCCGGCCCTCGATCTCGAGCCTTGGCAGGCCCGTCGCGACCACTATCTCAGGGTCTGAGGCTCAGCTCGCTGCCGCGAGGTCGAGGTCACAACCTCGATCCGCGGAGTGTCCCGCCGTACACTTGGCACTCAACGGTGCGGAGTGCCAATCGGGGGTTCGAGGAGGGATCGCATGCTTGACGACCGCAAGCTCGAGGTCCTTCGCGCCATCGTCGAGGACTACGTGTCGACCAATGAGCCGGTCGGGTCGAAGGTGCTGGTCGAGCGTCACCACCTCGGCGTCTCACCCGCAACGATTCGCAACGACATGGGTGCGCTCGAGGACGAGGGCTACATCACGCAGCCGCACACCAGCGCCGGCCGGGTGCCGACCGACAAGGGCTATCGGCTGTTCGTCGACAAGCTGTCGACTGTCAAGCCGCTGACACCGGCCGAGCGCCGCGCCATCGAGGAGTTCCTGCGCGGCGCCGTCGACCTCGACGACGTGGTCAGCCGCACCGTCCGGCTGCTCGCCCAACTCACCCGCCAGGTCGCAGTCGTGCAGTACCCGTCGCTGTCGCGATCCTCGGTGCGGCACCTTGAGATCGTGCGGCTCTCCGATACCCGGCTGATGGTCGTGCTGATCACCGACACCGGCCGGGTCGAGCAACGGGTCGTCGAGCTGCCCGGGCCGCTGACCGAGGACGAGGTCGCCGAGCTTCGTACCGACTTCAACAGCCGGATTGCCGGCCGGCCGCTCGCCGACGCCGCGAGCCTGGTGACGGACCTTCCGGAGACTGTCCCGGCGGCAGCCAGACCGACTCTGATCGCGGTGCTCGCCACCGTGCTCGAGACGCTGGTCGAGCGCGTCGACGAGCGGGTTGTGCTGGCCGGCACCGCCAACCTGGCCCGAGGCAGCGCACTGGACTTCCCCGGCACGATCCGCCCGGTGCTCGAAGCACTCGAGGAGCACGTCGTGCTGCTCCGGCTGCTCGGCGACACCGCCGATCCGCAGACCGTGCACGTCAGCATCGGCGGTGAGAACCCGCACGCCGGCCTGCAGACCGCGTCGGTGGTCTCGACGGCGTACGGCGCGAATGCGCTTGCCTCGCTCGGCGTGCTCGGCCCGACCCGGATGGACTACCCGGGGGCGATGGGCGCGGTTCGCGCAGTCGCGCGCTACGTCGGCCAGATCCTGGCCGAGGCCTGAGGCGAGCATGCCACCACGCGACTACTACGGCATTCTCGGTGTGCCGCGAAACGCCTCGCCTGAGGAGATCAAGAAGGCCTACCGAAAGCTCGCCCGCCAGCTTCACCCCGACGTCAATCCCAGTGCGGATGCGCAGGAGCGATTCAAGGAGGTCAGCGCCGCGTACGAGGTGCTCTCCGACCCGGCGAAGCGCGAGATCGTCGATCTCGGCGGCGACCCGCTGGCTCCCGGTGGCGGAGGTGCCGGCGCCGGTGCCGGTCCGTTCGGTGGGTTCTCCGACATCATGGACGCCTTTTTCGGCGGGGCGACCGCGGGCGGCCAACGCGGGCCGCGCTCGCGGATCCGGCCAGGAGCCGACGCGCTGGTCCGCCTCGATCTCGACCTCGCCGACACGGCATTCGGAGTGGCGCGCGAGATCACGCTCGACACCGCTATCCGATGCGCCACCTGCGCCGGCGCCGGCACTGCGGCGGGCACCCATCCGCAGGCCTGCCAGACCTGCAACGGGCGCGGCGAGGTGCAGTCGGTGCAGCGCTCGTTCCTCGGCCAGATCGTCACCTCGCGACCGTGTCCGGAGTGCGGCGGTGTTGGTTCGAAGATCACCCACCCGTGCGCGGACTGTGGTGGCGAGGGCCGGGTGCGGGCCCGTCGTACCGTGACGATCAAGGTGCCGGCCGGCGTCGACGATGGGATGCGACTGCGACTGACCGGCGAGGGCGAGGTCGGTCCCGGCGGCGGACCGCCGGGGGATTTGTACGTCGAGATCCGCGAGCGGCCGCATCCGCAGTTCACCCGTGACCAGGACGACCTGCACTGCCGACTGGAGCTGCCGATGACCGCGGCTGCGCTCGGCACCGAGGTCACCTTGCAGACCTTAGATGGCGAGGAGAACCTCGTGATCAAGGCCGGCACGCAGGCCGGGACGGTGCAGACCTTGAAAGGCCGGGGCGTGCCGCACCTCAACCGGGGCGTCGGGCGCGGCGACCTGCACGTGCATTACGAGGTCATGACGCCGAGCCGGCTCGACGCCGAGCAGGAGCGACTGCTGCGTGAGCTGGCCAAGCTGCGCGGCGAGGAAGAGCCGCAGGTGACCGTCACCAATCCGGCGACTGCAGGCAACGGCCAGGGTTTGTTCTCCCGGCTGCGCGACGCTTTCAAGTGACCTGACCGGTGACCGCTCCGATGTTCTTCGCCGATCTTGGATCGGCCGGCGTCGGAGACCAGATTGTGCTCGACGGTGACGAGGGCCGACATGCTGCCGACGTCCGCCGGCTCCGCGTCGGTGAGCCGATCAACCTCACCGACGGCGCCGGGACGGTGCTGCGTGGTGCGGTCAGCGACGTGCGAAGGGGCAGGTTGAGCGTCGCGGTCGAGTCGCGGGTGGACGTCGTCGCCTCGGTGCTGCGACTGACGGTGATTCAGGCGCTGGCACGCGGCGGTCGCGACGAGCAGGCGGTCGAGTCGATGACCGAGGTCGGGGTCGAACACGTCATCGGCTGGAAGGCCGAGCGCAACGTCGCGCGTTGGTCCGACCGCACCCAGACCCGTTGGACCGCCGCGTCGCGGGCCGCCGCCAAGCAGTCGAGGCGCGCGTGGTGGCCGCAGATCAGCGGCCCGGTCACTACCGCTGCCGCGGCGGAGATCTGTCGTGCTGCGGACCTGGCAGTCGTGCTGCACGAAAGCGCGTCCGACCCGTTGGCGGGCCTGGACTTCCCGGCGACCGGTGAGGTCGTGGTCGTGGTCGGCCCGGAGGGTGGCATCACTGACGGCGAACTCGCCGAATTCCGCGGTGCCGGCGCGCAGATCGTACGGCTCGGTAGGACGCTGCTGCGAAGCTCTACGGCCGGAGTCGCCGCACTTGCCGTCATCTGCGCCGGCACCCGCTGGGCCTGACGACCGCACATCAAAATTGGTACGACATAGCGGGAGCACGACTCCGGCCCATTACGCACTCAACGGTCTCGGCGACTACTTTCGCGTGAGGTAGTGAGTCGGCCCCGAATGGGTCGCCCAGTTTCGTGCTGCCGCCCGCGCAACTCGAAGCGAGGACCGTTGGCAGTAGAAGCGCGCCGATTGCGGTGCCCAACCGAAATGTTCGCCGTCGGCGCCCGATGTGACCCGTCGGCGGGAACGAAGGAGGCTATGTGATCGAGTCGCGGGAACGTACGAGAAGGCCGGCTCCCGCACGTCGTAGAGCGCCACCTCGTCGACCGCCCGAACTAGCACACAACGTGGGTCGCGACCGCCCGTGTTGTGCGGCGATGCCTGGTTTCGCGGGGCGGTTTCGGCCACGTTGTGTGCTACTTCGAACAGAAAGGCCCGACCCGAGCGGCTCAACTCGCGGGCGAGGCCGAGATGCGGCCACTTCCGCTGCGCTATTTCCTGGACGTGATCGATGGCACCGGCTATGACGCACTGCCCTCGGCGTACCTCGCGTTCGGCGAGCAATACGCCGACGAGCGCGAATCGCGCGGCGGCCGCCGGCTGGCCAACCGTCACAGTGACCGACGCAGAGCACCGCAATCTGCTGGTAGATCCGGAGGGAGTGGCTGGCACATCGACGGTCTGATCGAAGCGCTCGGATAGCTGGCTTAGGGTTCAGGGGTGCCTGACACCGATTGCCTGTTCTGCAAGATCGTGGTGGGGGAGATCCCGGCCGACGTTGTCGCCGAGTCCGCCAGCGCGATCGCGTTTCGCGACCTGACACCGCAGGCGCCGACCCACGTGCTGGTGATTCCGCGCGACCATTACGCGAACATTGCCGAGGTTGCGGCGACCAGTGATGTCGACGTCGCGGAGTTGTTCCGACTCGCCGCCGAGGTCGCCGAGTCTGAGGGAGTGGCGGTCAGCGGCTATCGCATGGTTGCCAACACCAACGCCGACGCGCACCAGACCGTCTTCCATGCCCATGTCCATGTGCTGGGCGGGCGTCCGATGGGGTGGCCGCCCGGATAACCCCTGCCCGGATAACCCCTGCCCGGATAACCCCTGGCCGGAATCGTCGTCGCGCGCATTAGCATTGAGCGTGACCATGGCAGACGGGACCGCGACGACGTCGACGCTGATTGTCGTGCCCGCTACGCAGAGCATGGTGGCGTTGCTCGGCTCGAGCGACGAGTTGCTCCGGCTCATCGAGCGATCTTTCAGCTGCGACATCCATGTGCGCGGCAACGAGATCACGCTGGCCGGTGACCCGATCGAGGTCGCGGTCGCGGCGCGGCTGTTCGCCGAGTTGTTGACCCTGCTCGAGCGCGGCGAATTCCTGACGCCTGACGCCGTACAACGGTCGATCAAGATGTTGCGCGAGTCCTCCGACCAGCGCCCGGCTGATGTCCTCAGTCTCAACATCGTCTCCAGCCGCGGCCGCACGATCCGCCCGAAGACGTTGAACCAGAAGCGCTACGTCGACGCCATCGACGCCCACACGATCATCTTCGGGATCGGTCCGGCCGGCACCGGCAAGACCTATCTCGCGATGGCGAAGGCGGTCCAGGCGCTGCAGTCCAAGCAGGTCAACCGGATCATCCTGACCCGACCGGCGGTGGAAGCCGGCGAGCGGCTCGGCTTCCTGCCAGGAACCTTGAACGAGAAGATCGATCCCTATCTCCGGCCGCTCTATGACGCGCTGCACGACATGGTCGATCCGGAGTCGATCCCGCGGCTGATGGCGGCCGGAGTGATCGAGGTTGCCCCGCTCGCGTACATGCGTGGCCGCGCGATGCCGATCGATATGCCGGTCCTCACACCGACCGGATATCTGCCGATCGGCCAACTGCAGGTCGGCGATCTCGTCGTTGGATCCAGCGGCCTGCCGACACCAGTGATCGGGGTGTATCCGCAGGGATGCAAGGAGGTCTTTCGGGTCAAGACGCAAGATGGTGCGTCGGTCCTCGCCTGTGGTGATCACTTGTGGCAGGTCAGCACACGTCACGATCACAACGACGGCGAGGTCGGCCGGGTGGTTCGCACTCGCGACATGATCGGTCGGCTCCGCCACGGTCACGATCGCAACTTCGAGCTTCCGCTCGTCAATCCGGTCGAGTTCGAGCCGCGAGAGATCCCGCTCGATCCCTACGCGCTAGGGCTTTTGCTCGGCGACGGCTGCATAACGTCGTCGTCGACGCCGAGCTTTAGCAGTCGCGACCCCGAGCTTGCCGAGGCGCTCGAGGCAGCCATGCCAGGCACCGAGGTTCGGCTGAGAGGCCGCGGCATCGACTACTCGATCCGCAGCCTCGAACCGCGGACGGGAAATGTTCGAACCACGCACCCTGTGACCGCCGCCAGACGCGCGCTCGGTCTGGCCCGGACACGATCGGCGACCAAGTCCGTTCCGCAGGACTACTTGTTCAACAGCGCTCACGTCCGGCTCGCGGTGTTGCAAGGTCTCCTCGACACCGACGGTGGCCCGGTGACCCAGCAGGATCGAAGCTGCGGTGTCCAATACACGACCTGCTCAGAGCAGCTTCGCGATGATGTGGTCTTCCTGGTCCAATCCCTCGGCGGTGTCGCGTATCCGCGGCTCCGTCCGGCTGTCGGACGCAAGCCCGGTGGCACCCGGGAGCGTCCTGCCTTCCATCCTCCCGACGCTCACGTGCTGGACATTCGGCTGCCGACCGGCCTGCCGCCGTTCCGGCTGCGTCGAAAACTCGACCGCTACGACACCGTTGGCGGCGGTCGTCCGACGCGAATGATCGACGAGATCACGCCGGCGGGTGAAGCCGAATGCGTGTGCATTGCGGTCGCTGCCGCCGACTCGCTCTATGTGACCCGCGATTTCATCGTCACCCACAACACCTTGAACGATTCGTTCATTGTGCTCGACGAGGCGCAGAACACCAGTGCCGAACAGATGAAAATGTTCCTCACCCGACTCGGTTTCGGCTCCAAGATGGTCGTCACCGGCGACGTCACGCAGGTAGATCTGCCGGCCGGCACTCGTAGCGGTCTGCGGATCGTGCAGGGCATTCTCGAGGGCATCAACGACGTGATGTTCTGCCGGCTGACATCGCAGGACGTCGTGCGACACAAGCTGGTCAGCGACATCGTCGACGCCTACGCGAAGTTCGACGCCGAGACTGCGTCAGCCGAGTCCACGACGCGTGGCCAGCAGGGCCCGCGTCGCCAGTCGCGCACCGGTCACTGACCGGCGATCCCGCGCCTTCACCATGAGTAGCCGGCCATGAGTATCGAGATCGCCAACGAGTCAGGCTCGAGCGTCGACGTTCAGGACCTCGAGCGATTGGCGCGCTACGTCCTCGACGAGCTCGGTGTGCACCCGCTCGTCGAGCTCGCTATCCGCCTCGTTGATGTCGGGTCGATGACCGCGTTGCACGTCCACTTCATGGACGAGCCGGGTCCGACGGATGTGCTCGCGTTCCCGATGGATGAGCTGCATGACCAACGCGATGACGTTGAGAGCCCGGATGCGCCACCGACCCTGCTCGGTGACGTCGTACTGTGCCCGGTGGTGGCGGCCGAGCAGGCCGAGCAGGCGGGTCATTCAACCGAAGCCGAGTTGCACCTGCTGTGCACCCACGGCATCCTGCACCTGCTCGGATATGACCACGGTGATGCGGCCGAGGAGCGCGAGATGTTCGGCGAACAGGCCCGGCTGCTGGCGGGCTGGGCGGAGAAGAATCGGTCGTGACCGCAGCCGAGGTATGGGCGCTGGTTCTGGCGGCCGCGCTCGTCGGCGTCTCGGCGCTGCTCGGTGCGAGTGAGACGGCGCTGGCGCACGTCTCGAGACTGCGGGTCGAGGAGCTCGTCCGCGAGAAGCGTCGCGGCGCCGGCCGGCTCGCGAAGGTGGTCGGCGATGCGGCGCAGCAGCTCAACGTCGTCCTGCTGGCACGCACCGTTGCCGAGATGCTTGCCACGACCCTGGTGGCGGTGGTGTGTGAGCGGCGGCTGCCCGCGTCGTGGGAGGCGGTCCTCATCGCCGGCGTCGGGATGGCGCTGGTTCACTACGTCGTCGTCGGAGTCGGCGCGCGGACCCTCGGGCGGCGCCACCCCGACCGGGTCGCGTTAGCCACGGCCGGTCTGGTGCTGTGGCTCAGCCGCGTCTTGGGACCGCTGCCACGGGTCCTGATCGGCCTCGGAAGCGCGCTCATCCCCGGCCACGTCGCCCGCGATGCCGGCTTCACCTCCGAGGCCGAGCTGCGTGATCTCGTCGACCTGGCTGAGGAGCGGAAGGTTATCGAGAGCGGCGAGCGCGAGATGATCCACTCGGTTTTCGAGCTAGGTGAGACGCTCGCTCGCGAGGTCATGGTCCCGCGCACCGACATGGTCTGGATCGAGCAAGGGAAGTCGGTTCGCCAAGCCCTCTCGCTGGCGTTGCGCAGCGGGTTCTCCCGGATCCCGGTGATCGGCGCCAACGAGGACGACGTTGTTGGCGTCGCCTACATCAAGGACCTGGCACGAACCGCGTACGACGCCGACGGTCAGTCCAGCGAACGAGTCACCGAGGTGATGCGCCCGGCGTACTTCATCCCGGAGTCGAAGCCGGTCGATGAGCTGCTGCGCGACATGCAGGCCAAGCAGGTTCACGTCGCGATCGTCATCGATGAGTACGGCGGCACCGCTGGTCTCGTGACCATTGAGGACATCCTTGAGGAGATCGTTGGGGAGATCGCCGACGAGTACGACCGCGAGGATCCGCGGGTCGAGCGGCTCGCCGACGGCCGGGTCCGCGTCAACGTCCGGCTGCCGGTCGACGACATCGAGGAGATGTTCGACGTGGAGTTCGACCTCGAGGACGTCGAGACAGTCGGCGGTCTGCTCGCTGCCGAGCTGGGGCGGGTGCCGATCCCGGGTGCGTCAGTTACGGCGCAGGGGCTGACGTTTTTCGCCGAGGGTGCGAAGGGGCGCCGCAAGCAGGTCGGAACCGTGCTGATCACGCGCGCCGGCGCCGACACTGCATCAACCGCCGACTCGTCGTAGCCGTTCGTCGAAGAGCCGTAGATCGCCGCGGATCCCGGCGCCAGTGTTCTCTATGCGCTGAATCATGGCGTCGGACTTTGCTTCCATCGCGTCGCCCACGGCCGCGCGCTCTGGACGGTGTCAATGTCATGCTGCCGCACGTGGATAGTGGGGTTCCGGCAATCGCGCCACCGCTGGCCGGCCGCGCGCTGTTCGATCAACGCTGGACCGATCTCGCCTTTCTCCACTGGCCGGTCGATCCCGAGCTTGTCGCGCCGTTCATGCCGGCCGGCGTGGACCCGGACGTCGTCGACGGTGTGACCTACGTCGGGCTGATCCCGTTCCATATGCGAGGCGCCGGTCCCGGTCGCGATCATCCGACGCGCTATCTGGGCGACTTCCTCGAAACCAACGTCCGGCTCTACAGCGTTGACGCGGCCGGTAACCACGGCGTTGTCTTCCGAAGCCTCGAGGCGAGCCGCCTGATGACGGTGCTGGCGGCGCGCTGGGGCTACCGGCTGCCCTACGTCTGGTCGCAGATGACGGTGCGTCGAGACCACGACATCTGGACCTGGTCGAGCCGACGACGCTGGCCCAACCGCGGGCTGATGACCCACATTGCGATCCGGGTCGGCCCGCCCGTCGAGACACCGACCGCGCTCGATGTCTGGCTGACCGCTCGCTGGGGTTTGCATCATCGCGCCGCCGGGCGGACTGTGTGGACACCGAACGAGCATGAGGCTTGGCCGTTGCAGGAAGCGGAGCTGCTCGCGCTCTCCGATCAGTTGGTGGGTGCCGCCGGGCTGGCGGTCAGTGGCCTGCCGTCGGTGCCGGTGCGGTTCTCGACCGGCGTGCACACGGTCTTCGGCTGGCCGCGCAGGATCTAGTCCGTAACCTGTCCACTGTGGATCCCGAAGACGAGAAGCTCGTGACATTGGCGCGCTCGGCACGCGCCCGCACCGGCGGTGCCGAAGGTGCTGCCGTCAGAGACGAGATCGGCCGCACCTACGTCGCCGCAACCGTTTCGCTGCCTTCGTTGTCGCTGACCGCCTTGCAAGCGGCGGTTGCGGCCGCGGCGTCGAGTGGTGCGACCGCGCTCGAGGCGGCCGTCGTCGTCACGACCGAGGACGAGGTCGACCAGGCTGCGCTCGACGGGCTGGGTACGCCGACTGTTCACGTGGTCGCGTCATGACCGGCCTGCGACGGGTTGAGGTCGGCGATATCGAGCTGCTCGAGAGTCAGGACCGTGACTCGGATGTCGCTGGCGAGCAGTCGTGGTTCGGCTTCAAGGATCCCGGCCGGGTGCGGCGCAGGATCGAGGCCGGCGAGACCTTGACCGCGGATCGCGGTGTACTCGCAGTCATCAACGATGACGGCGAGGTAGTTGGCGACCTGTCGTGGCTGAAGGTGTTCAACGGCCCGCCGCCCAACGGTGACTGCTGGAACATGGGGATCTGGATTGTCCCTGATCACCGCGGCGAGGGTCACGGCAGCGCGGCGCAACGACTCGGTGCGGCGTACCTGTTCGAGCACACCACTTTTGAGCGGGTCGAAGCATCGACCGAGACCGACAACGTTGCCGAGCAGCGGGCGCTTGAGCGCGCCGGTTTCACCCGCGAAGGAGTGCTGCGCCGTGCCTGCTTCCGCAGCGGTGCCTGGCGGGACATGGTCGTGTTCAGCAAGCTGCGCGGCGAGCCGTGACCGCGCCGTCCGTGATAGCGCGGTGACGTTCCACTCCGGCTTTGCCTGCCTGCTCGGCCGGCCCAACACCGGGAAGTCGACGCTGACCAACGCCCTGGTCGGCACCAAGGTCGCGATCATGAGTGATCGGCCGCAGACCACCCGCCACGCGATCCGCGGGATCGTCCATCGGCCGGACGCCCAACTGGTGCTCGTCGACACCCCGGGCTTCCATCGTCCCCGGACCTTGTTGGGGCAGCGGCTCAATGATCTCGTGCTGAGCACCATCAGCGAAGTCGATGTCGTCGTGCTCTGTGTGCCGGCAGATCAGAAGGTTGGCCCGGGCGACCGGTTCATCGCCGAGCAGCTGGCCCGGGTCGCAGCCACTACGCCAGTAGTCGCCGTTGTGACGAAGACCGATCTGACCAGCCGTGACGTGGTTGGCGAGCGGCTGCTCGAAGTCAGTCGGCTCGGCGACTGGGCCGAGCTGGTGCCGGTCAGCGCCGTCGATGGTTACCAGGTCGAGCTGCTCAAGGACCTGCTGCTCGATCGGCTGCCCGAGGGTCCGCCGCTGTATCCGGACGGCGATCTCACCGACTCACCCGAGCAGCAGATGGCTGCCGAGCTGATCCGGGAGGCGGCGCTGAAGGGCGTGCGCGACGAGCTGCCGCACTCGATCGCGGTCGTCGTCGAGGAGATGGTTGCGCGCGCGGGTCGTGAGGATCTGCTGGACATCAGCGCGGTGATGTACGTCGAACGCGACAGCCAGAAGGGCATTGTGATCGGTGTCGGCGGCCAGCGGCTGCGCGAGGTCGGCACCAACGCCCGTAAGCAGATCGAGGCACTGCTCGGCAGCCGGGTCTATCTGGACCTGCGGGTCAAGGTCGCCAAGGACTGGCAACGCGACCCGAAACAGCTGCGAAAGCTGGGCTTCTAGGCCCGATACAAGTTTCTAGCGGTTGGCGTAGAACGCGTCGACGTCGACGATCCGCGCCGTCGCCGACCGGTTCTTCTTGCCGAGGTAGCGGAAGGTGAAGGTACGTCGCTTCGGTGTCGCGCTGCGCGCGACGAAGAAGCGCAGCCGCTTGTGTTTGGCCGACGATGAGTAAAGGTCGTACGACCCGAGCTTGGTTGCGCCGCGGTAGATCCCGAGCTTCCCGTACTCCGGTCCGGTGCGGACCCGCAGCGAGTACGACCGGCCCTTCGCGGACGCCTTCGCGAACGATCCAACGGCAGCGGTCGTCGCGTGCGAGCCGGCGTAGTCCCGCCGATCCCGCACCGTGTTCCAGCTGCCGTGGAAGCTGAAGCTGGCGTCGTCGTACGGGACGGTGAGGTGGCTGGTGCCGGTGGCCGACTTCTGACCGGCCAGGTCGCGGTTGACGACGGTGATGACGTAGTTGCCGCCGGGTGTGGCGCGGAAAAGATGCGAGCCACGGGCGGGCGCCGAGCGTCGCTGATAGATCGGTTTGCGGGTGCCCTTGCGGGTGATAGTCACTTCCGCGGCAGCCGGCGCGCTGCCGCGCGTGGCGTTCTGATGAGCGCCCCAGGTCACCTTCACCCGGGTCGGGTGGCGGGCGCTGTCCGGACTGGCCAGATCGATCCTGACCTTGGCGGTCGGCGCGGCGGGCCGGAGGATGAACGGCGCGAGCTTGGGCCACAGCGCCGCACCCAGCCCGGTGACGGTGTCGTAACCGGGCCGCGCGTTGACCGGAAGCTCGACGGCCTGATGCTTGGCGGCTCGCGCATCGACGTCCTTCTGTGCGCCGTTGCTTCCTTTGGTGATGTCACGGAAGGCACCGTTGTGGGCGGAGTACGCCGAGTAGAGCGCGCCGTGGATGTCGCCGACGCCGGCGGTCGCGCCATGTGCGCCGAGCATGTCAGTGAACAGCGCGGCCGCTTCGGGCGAGGCCAGACTGGTGCCGCCGATCTGGAACGTCTTCGGCTTGCAGGTCGGGAGGAGCGGACCGGTCGCGCAGGAGGAGTCATCGGTTGGATCGGTGGTGAGGACGCCGAAACCGGTGTCCGGATCGCCGTCGTCGGCAATGTCAGGCACCAGCCGATGGGACTGTACGCCGAGGTTCCCGGACTTGTGCGTCGAAGTGGTGAACGTCTGGCGTCCGATCCCGGCTGCCTGATAGCCGGGCTGCTTGAACAGCGTGGACTCGCCGCCACCGGAACCGCCGGTGTCGGCGGCGCTGGAACCTTGGCAGATCCGCGGTGAGCTGCAGGACCAGCCGACCTCGTTCCAGTTCTTGCCGGTGTTGGCCGCCTTGGCGCCCGCCGGCTTGAGGCGGGTGCCACCGACGCCGACCACCTCGGGCGAGGACGCCGGGTAGTCGACCGCGACCTTGGTTGAGGTGGCCGTGTCGCCGCAGTCGTAGATGCCGTCGTCGCCGGACGCGGCGAACACCGTCACTCCCGCTGCGGTCAGCGACTTCATGATGTTCTCGATCGCCTTGACGGTGTCGTGGGGGAACGCGAACGCGTCGCTGAACTCGCTTTCGCAGGTGCCCCACGAGGTCGAGAGCGCGACGATCTTCGGGTCGCCGCCGCCGACGTCGCCGGTTCCTTGAGTGACATCGGCGAGAACCTGGCTCAGCGCGTCGGCGTACCCCGCCTTGCTGGCGTTGGTGTCGAAGTAGGCCCGTTGGTTGGCGGTCGGGTCGGTCGAGAGCAGAGTTTCCTGGTCGAGATCGACCTCCTCGTCGGCCTCTCGCTCTGCGGTGCTCGCCGGCGGGACGGTGAGTTTGTCGACCGGGATCTGGGTGTACTGCCCACTGAGGACCGGGTCCGGCAGGCCGACCGAGGCGGCGTACTTCGAGAGGTCCTGCTCGTTCCAGCCGGCGAACTGCAGGGTCGCGATCGTCAGTGCACCATTGGCGTCCTGGCCGGTGCTCGGCGCGACCTTCGGCGCGGTGTAAGCATTGCGAAAGTCAGTGCCGTTCCGGCAGCCGACGCAGGTCGCGAGCGGTTTGAAGATCTTCGGACCGCCGCTCGTTTCGAGCACCGCAGCGGTGACGGAGGAGATGCTGGCCGGCACCCGGGGCAACGCGCCGGCGGCTCGGGCGCGCTGGAGCGGGGTCGCGTCGCTCGGCAGTTTCGGTCGCGGGCCGAACGCGGCGGTCACCGCCGGCTGCGGTGCAGCGGCGTCGATCGTCCATGCCGTCTCGTGGGTGACTGTGAAGCCGCGGTTGCGCAGCGTGGCCACGACGCTGCGACGGGCGGCTGCAGTCGGCAGCAGTCGGGACAGCGCGGCGACCCGCTGAGCGTGGTCGAGATCGGTCGCGGCCGACAGCCGGTCGAGCCCGGCCTGGTCGGGTGCCTTGAGCAGGATCGTCACCGCTGAGGTGGCCGGGCCGGTCCCGGCGGCGGGTGTCAACGGCGGCCTGACGGCTGCGCCGGCCGGCGCGGTGGCAACGAGGCTGCCGAGTGTCAGCGCAGCGGCGGCAAGGGTGGAGACGAGGCGAAACCTGTGTGGGGCAGCAGGCATGAAGTCGCTTTCGATGTATTGCGGGGAACCAAATAACCGTACCTGTCGCAGTGGCGGACCCTCGGAAGGCGCCAGCGCGAGAGAGAATGCGCACTGTGCCGGTCTACCGAGACGAAGCCGTGGTGCTTCGTACCCAAAAGCTCGGAGAAGCAGACCGGATCGTGACGTTGCTCACCCGCCGCCACGGCCGGGTGCGGGCGGTCGCGAAGGGGGTTCGGCGTACCGGCTCGAAGTTCGGATCGCGGGTCGAGCCGTTCATGCATGTCGATCTGCAGCTCTACGAGGGCCGGTCGCTCGACGCGATCACGCAGGCGGAAACCGTGGAGCCCTACGGCGAGCGGATCGCGGCCGACTACGGCCGTTACACCGCCGGCACCGCCATCCTCGAGACCGCCGAGCGGCTCAGCGCCGAAGAGCGCGAGCCGTCGCTTCGGTTGTTCCTGCTCGTCGTCGGCGCGCTGCGTTCACTGGCCGACTCGGCGCACACGCCGACGCTGGTCCTCGACGCCTTCATCCTGCGGGCGCTCGCGATCGCCGGCTATGAGCCGGTGCTCGACGGCTGCGCGCGGTGCAGCGATCCGGGCGCGCATCGGTACTTTGCCGTGGCGATGGGCGGCGTCGTCTGCGCGGATCACCGCCCGCCGGGCGCAGCGACGGTTTCGCCGGCGTCCATCGACTTGATGTCGGCGCTGCTCTCGGGCGACTGGACCGTCGCGGACGCGGCGACCGATCGCGCGCAACGCGAGACCAGCGGATTGATCGCGGCTTACCTGCAGTGGCATCTCGAGCGCGGACTGCGATCGTTGCGTCTGGTCGAGCGACTGTGAGGGCCCGCGGCGCCGCCGTGCGTCCGCCGACGCCACATCCTTCGGGCGCCCGGCCGCCGAGCATCCCGAAGGATCTGGTGCCGCGGCATGTGGCGATCGTCATGGATGGCAACGGCCGTTGGGCGAAGCAGCGCGGCCTGCCGCGAACCGTCGGCCACGAGCAGGGCGAGAGCTCGTTGTTCGATGTCGTCGAGGGTGCGATCGAGATCGGCGTGAAGTGGTTGTCGGCGTACGCCTTCTCCACCGAGAACTGGAAACGGTCGCCGGACGAGGTGCGTTTCCTCATGGGCTTCAACCGTGACGTCATCCGCCGCCGCCGGGACGAGATGCATGCGATGGGGGTGCGGGTGCGATGGGCCGGCCGTCGGCCGCGGCTGTGGAAGTCGGTGATCGACGAGCTCGAGATCGCCGAGCAGATGACGCGCGACAACAAGGTGCTGACGCTGACGATGTGCGTCAACTACGGGGGGCAGGCTGAGATCGCGGATGCTGCGGCGGCGCTCGCCCGGGACGCGATCGCCGGCAAGATCAACCCGGACAAGGTCACCGACCGGGTGCTGGCTCGCTACCTCGATGAGCCGGATATGCCGGGGGTTGATCTGTTCGTCCGGTCCTCCGGCGAGCAGCGGACCTCGAACTTCCTGCTGTGGCAGTCGGCGTACGCCGAGCTGGTGTTCCAGGACACGCTGTGGCCCGACTACGACCGTCGCCAGCTCTGGGCCGCGATCGAGGAGTTTGCGCGTCGGGACCGCCGGTACGGCGGGGCACAAGAGGATTTGTAAGACTGGGCCGATGCGACTGCATCACGTGAACATCGTTGTGCACCCGGGCGAGACCGAGCAGCTGGTCGGCTTCTACACCGATGTCCTTGGGCTGCGTCGGGTCGACAAGCCGGCCGAGGGCACGACCCCGGGCGGTGCCTGGTTCGACATCAGCGACGCCAACCAGCTTCATATCTCGGAGCGCGCGGACGCGGTCATGCATGACGACATGCACTTTGGTCTGGTCGTCGACGACCTCGACGCAATCCTCGATCGACTCGCCGCGGCTGGTGCGCCGTGGCAGCCGCAGGCCGACCTGTTCGGCGGCCGCCGCGGCTCTACCCGCGATCCGCTCGGCAACCGGATCGAGCTGCTCGAGCCAGTCGGAACGCTTAGCCCCGGACCAGCTTGACGACCGCGATCACCGCGATCAGCGTCATGACGGCAACCCGCGCGGGCCGGCCTTGCGGTCGCGCCCGCGCCCAGCCGCCGATCGACAGCGTGACCAGCACCGCGTCGGTCACCAAGAGCAATGCGCCGCCGAGTCGACCGTGAATGAACAGCCCGGCCGCAAACAGCCCGCCGACACATCCCGCAATGATGATGATCAGAAGACGCCTCGGCATGGTGACATCCTCACAGGCGTGCTCGTTGTCGTGCGGTTGCGCCCGCCGGTTGATGCCGAATCTTTCCGCGCCGAGATGCGCGGGCTGATTGAAGCGCTGGCCGCGCGACCCGGTCACGTCGCGACCCGACTGGCCGAGCCGCTCGAGGATCTCTCGACCTGGGTGCTCGTCAGCGAGTGGCTCAACGTCGGCTCCTATCGCCGCGCCCTGTCCTCGTACGACGTGAAGACCGCGAGTGGCCCATTGATGGTGGCCGCCCTCGACGAGCCATCGGCGTACGAAGTCCTCGAGTCTGCCGCCGCTGCGGGTCAGTAGATCGGGACCAGAGTCGGCGCGATCCGGCGCAACGCTAGGCTTGCTGCTTCCCGCCGACCGCCAGCCGGATGGAGCCCGCCGAATGGCCAACAGTCCCGCCTCCCGAGACGCCGCTCGCATCGACGAGCTCGTCAGTCTCTGCAAGCGCCGCGGCATCGTCTTCCCGTCCTCCGAGATCTACGGCGGGAGCCGCTCGGCATGGGACTACGGTCCGCTGGGGATTGAACTCAAGGAGAACATCCGCAAGCAGTGGTGGCGGTCGATGGTGCAGACCCGCGACGACATCGTGGGGCTCGACTCCGCGGTAATCCTCGCCTCCGAGGTCTGGAAGGCCTCGGGCCACCTCGACGCGTTCGTCGACCCGCTGACCGAGTGCCAGTCATGTCACAAGCGTTATCGCGAGGACCATCTGCGCGAGGAGTTCGCCGAGCGCAAGAAGATCGCCGATCCCGACTCGGTCGACATCAAGACGGTGACCTGTCCGAACTGCGGGACGCGCGGGGCGTGGACCGAGCTACGGATGTTCAATGGGCTGTTGCGCACCCATCTCGGTGCAACCGAGGACGAGGGCTCGCTGCGCTACCTGCGGCCGGAGACCGCGCAGGGCATTTTCGTGAACTTCCTCAACGTGATGACGGCGGCCCGGCGCAAGCCGCCGTTCGGGATCGCGCAGACCGGCAAGTCGTTCCGCAACGAGATCACGCCGGGCAACTTCATCTTCCGGACCCGCGAGTTCGAGCAGATGGAGATGGAGTACTTCGTCGAGCCTGGCACTGACGAGGAGTGGCACGAGACCTGGCTCAAGACCCGATGGGACTGGTACGTCGACCTCGGGCTCAACGCCGATGACCTGCGGCTCTACGAGCATCCGAAAGAGAAGCTGTCGCACTACTCGAAGCGGACCGTCGACATCGAATACCGCTTCCGGTTCGGCGGATCAGAGTGGGCCGAGCTGGAGGGCATTGCCAACCGCACCGACTTCGATCTCAAGACGCACTCCGCGGCATCGGGCGCGGACCTGACCTACTTCGATCAGGAGAAGGGCGAGCGCTGGACGCCGTACGTCATCGAGCCGGCAGCCGGTCTGACCCGGGCTGTGCTGGCGTTCCTGCTCTCGGCACTGACCACCGATGAGGCGCCAAATGCGAAGGGGGTCATGGAAAAGCGCACCGTGATGCGCCTCGATCCGCGATTGGCGCCGGTCAAGGCAGCGGTGCTGCCGTTGTCGCGCAACGCCGACCTGTCGCCGAAGGCCAAGGGCCTCGCCGATGCGCTGCGGCAGCGATGGAACGTCGAGTTCGACGACGCCGGCGCGATCGGCCGGCGCTACCGCCGCCAGGACGAGATCGGCACACCGTTCTGCATCACGGTCGACTTCGAGACCCTTGACGACGGCGCGGTCACGGTCCGCTCCCGGGACACGATGACGCAAGAACGCATCGCGCTGGACGCGGTCGAGAATTATCTCCTGCAGTCACTGCCACCCTGCTGATTTGCGCTGCTCGCGTTTGCTCGTCCGAGATGACGTAACAGACCAGCGACGCTAAGGCGCGGTGGCGGTGGCGATCACTCGGCGGAGCCGGTCGTGGTTGGTCAGTGACCGTTCACCTTCGTCGCGGGTCGAGATCAGTGCCGGATCTTCGGCAACGTCCATCGCGACTACCTTGGTCCACATCTGGCGCGCGGTCTCATGCCACTCCGGTCGCTCCTCACTGACGACCTCGATGAACCCGGCCGCACTCAGCCAGCCCCCGAGATCGACTGCGCGGATCCGCTCGCTGATCGCCTCGTCGTCGCGGTCGACCGGCTCCCACGAGGTGAGTACGACGTGGCGCCCGGGGCGAAGCAGCCGGCGTACCTCGGTCGCGGCGGCGACGCCGTCGGTCGCGAACTGGAATGCATCGACGCAGACGATCGCGTCCGCGACGCCTTCGGGCAGCCCGGATGCCTGGAGGGTTCCGAGCTGGAACGCCGCCGAGCTCTCGAGGCCGAATAGCGCGCGCCGCAGCGTCGCCTGGCGGATCGCCTCGGCGGAGAAGTCCACACCGATCAGCCTCACCCCGGCCTTGCGCGCCAGCCACATCCCGGGGCCGCCTCGTCCGCAGGCAAGGTCGATCAGCGTGGCGCCCGGCGGCAGTTTGAGCGCGTCCGAGATCTGGTGCAAGCCGACGAGTGGCACCAGGTTGGATGGCCCGACCTCGGGCGGCACTCCGAGGCAGTCCGTGAACAGCTGCTGCCGCGCCTCAGAGCGGTCGATGTCGGCGAACCAGCTGTCGAAATACTCAGCGGTCATGCGTCCCACCTTGCCACGCCCGATCGGGTGGGTTTCACGCGTGGGTAGGGTTGGGTGAAGGGTCATCCCACGTCGGACACAGAGTCGAGGAGCATTAGTGCCGAAGTACGTTTACGACTTCAGCGAGGGCAATCGTGACCTCAAGGACCTCCTCGGCGGTAAGGGCGCGAACCTCGCGGAGATGACAAATCTCGGGCTGCCGGTGCCGCCCGGATTCGTCATCACGACCGAGGCCTGCAACGTCTATCTCGAGTCGGGCACCGAGCCCGACGACCTCGCCGACGAGGTCGGTGAGCACCTTGCCCGGCTCGAGAAGACGATGGGTAAAGCGCTTGGTCAGCCCGACGACCCGCTGCTCGTCAGTGTCCGCTCGGGCGCGAAGTTTTCGATGCCCGGGATGATGGACACCGTCCTCAACATCGGGCTGAACGACGAGTCGGTCGACGGCCTCGCGAAGCAGGCCGGCAGCGAGCGCTTCGCCTGGGATTCCTACCGCCGGCTCATCCAGATGTTCGGCAAGACCGTACTCGGCGTCGACGGCGAGCACTTCGATGACGTCTTCGACGAGGTCAAGAAGGCCAAGGGGGTCAGCAACGACCTCGATCTGGACGACGCCGACCTCCGCGAGATCGTCGCGAAATACAAGGCAATCGTGGCCGAGCACGCCGGCCGGGAGTTCCCGACCGAGCCGCGCGAGCAGCTCGACCTCGCGGTCCGCGCGGTCTTCGATTCGTGGAATGGCGACCGCGCCAAGCTCTACCGCCGGCAGGAGCGCATTCCCGCCGACCTCGGCACCGCTGTCAACGTCGTGGCGATGGTCTTCGGCAACATCGGCATGGACTCCGGCACCGGGGTGGCGTTCACCCGCGACCCGGGCACCGGCGAGAAGGGGGTGTACGGCGACTACCTGCAGAACGCGCAAGGCGAGGACGTCGTCGCCGGCATCCGCAACACCGTCGCGCTCGCCGATCTCGAAGGTATCGACAAGCCGGCGTACGACGAACTGATGTCGATCATGTCGACGCTCGAGCACCACTATCTCGACCTGTGCGACATCGAGTTCACGGTCGAGCGCAACAAGCTCTGGATGCTGCAGACCCGGGTCGGCAAGCGCACTGCGGCCGCGGCGTTCATCATCGCCATCCAGTTGGTCGACGAGGGCCTGATCGACATGGATGAGGCGCTGCAACGGGTGACGGGCGCTCAGCTCGCGATGCTGATGTTCCCGCGCTTCGACGACGATGCCGAGAAGAACCAGATCGCCAAGGGCGTCAGCGCCTCACCGGGCGCGGCCGTCGGCAAGGTCGTCTTCGACAGCGCAACCGCCGGCGAGTGGGCGGCGGGCGGCGAGGCCGTGATCCTGGTGCGGCGGGAGACCAACCCTGACGACCTGCCGGGCATGATCGCCGCCGAGGGCATCCTGACCAGCCGCGGCGGCAAGACGAGCCACGCTGCGGTCGTTGCGCGAGGCATGGGCAAGACCTGCGTCTCCGGCGCCGACGACCTCGAGATCGATGTGAAAGGCAAGTCGGTCACCACCAAGAGCGGCACCACGTTCGGCGAAGGCGACGTGATCTCGATCGACGGCACGTCGGGCACGGTCTACCTCGGCGAGGTGCCGGTGGTGCCCAGCCCGGTCGTGCAGTACTTCGAGGGCACGATCGACCCGGCCAGCGATCCGCTGGTTGCGGCGGTCGACCGGATCATCCGGCACGCCGACGCCAAGCGCCGGCTCGGGGTGCGCACCAACGCCGACACCGACGAGGACTCCGCACGGGCGCGCCGGTTCGGCGCCGAGGGCATCGGGCTGTGCCGCACCGAGCACATGTTCCTCGGCGAGCGACGCAAGCACGTCGAGCGGCTGATCCTGGCTGATGGCGAGGCCGAGCAGCGCGCGGCGCTCGATGCGCTGCTGCCACTGCAGCGTGAGGACTTCGTCGGCATCTTCACCGCGATGGACGGTCTGCCGGTCACGGTGCGGTTGATCGACCCGCCGTTACACGAGTTCCTGCCCGACCTCACCGAGCTGTCGGTCAAGCTGGCGGTCGCCGAGGCCAATGGTGAGACGGTCAGCGACACCGACCGCAAGCTGCTCGACGCCGTGCGACGGCTGCATGAGCAGAACCCCATGCTCGGGCTGCGCGGTGTCCGACTCGGCCTCGTCATCCCCGGCCTGTTCGCACTCCAGGTGCGCGCGATCGCCGAGGCTGCGGCGCAGGTGAAGGCGGCGGGCAAGGATCCGAAGCCGGAGATTATGGTGCCGCTCGTCGGCGCCGTACAAGAGCTCGAGATCGTGCGCGAAGAGACTGCGCGGATCGTCGCCCAGGTCGCGCAGGAGAGCGGTGTCTCGGTCGACACCCTGATCGGCACCATGATCGAGGTGCCGAGAGCAGCGCTGACCGCGGGTCAGATCGCCGAGGCCGCCGACTTCTTCTCCTTTGGCACCAACGATTTGACCCAGATGGGGTGGGCGTTCAGCCGCGACGACGTCGAGGGCGCGTTCTTCCCGCGTTACATCGATCTCGGCATCTTCGGCGTGAGCCCGTTCGAGACCCTCGACAGTGAGGGCATCGGTCGGCTGGTCCAGCTCGCCACCGACGAGGGCCGGGCGACGAAGCCGAAGCTCAAGGTCGGGGTCTGCGGCGAGCATGGTGGCGATCCGGAGTCGGTGCACTTCTTCCACCATGTCGGGCTCGACTACGTCTCGTGCTCGCCGTTCCGGGTGCCGGTCGCTCGGCTCGAAGCCGGTCGCGCCGCGCTGGACTCGCAGGGCAGTGACAGTCGCTGACTTGGCTGTTAGCTCGGTCGTCATCCCGTGACGCCGTTCGCGTGGTTTCGCTGGGCGCGGCGGCTGGTCCTGCTGCTCGTTGCCGTTGTGGTGATCGTGGTCTTCTACGTCGCCGCCCACATCTGGTTCGTCGCGCGTGAGGACGAGCACCCGCGTTCCGACGCCATCGTGGTGCTCGGCGCCAGTCAGTACAACGGCACGCCTTCACCGGTCTTCGCGGCCCGCCTGCTCCACGCCGTCACCTTGTACGACGAACACGTCGCGGCGCACATCGTGACCGTCGGTGGCAAGGAGGTCGGCGACGCGTTCACCGAAGCGGCGTCCGGCAAGAAGTTTCTGGCCAACCACGGTGTGCCCGCCGACGCGATAGTCGCGGTGCCGACCGGCAGCGACACGTTGAGCAGCATGCGTGCGGTCGACGTGCAGTTCAAGGCCCGCGACTGGCACTCGGCGGTGCTGGTGACCGACCCGTGGCACTGCCTGCGCTCGCGCACCATGGCCCGCGATCTCGGGATCAAGGCGGTCACCTCGCCGGAGCGCACCGGGCCGGCGGTTGCCAGTCGTAGCGTCGAGGTCCGTTACATCGCCCGCGAGACAGAGGCCTACATCTACTACAAGATCTTCCACAATGACGACGAGCATTCCGCCGGCGTGATCTGAGCCGGAGATGACCAACGACTACGACGCGTGGGCTCGCGAGCGATGGATCGCCGAGCCCGCCAAGGCCGAGCCGGTCGAGCGCGACGAGTTCGTGCGCGACCGGGCCCGGGTGCTGCACTCGGTCGCGCTGCGACGACTCGCGGCCCGCACTCAGGTCGTCGGGGTGGGGGAGAGCGACTTCCCGCGCACCCGGCTGACGCACTCGCTGGAGTGCGCGCAGATCGGGCGGGAGCTGGCGGTCTCGCTCGGCGCGGACGCCGATCTCGTCGACACGGCCTGTCTCGCCCACGATCTGGGTCATCCGCCGTTCGGTCACAACGGCGAGACGGCGCTTGCGGCGTACGCCGATCGGATCGGCGGCTTCGAGGGCAACGCGCAGAGTCTGCGGGTGCTGACCCGGCTCGAAGCCAAGGTCGCCGCAGCCGACGGGAGCAGCGGAGGCCTCAACCTGACCCGGGCAACTCTCGACGCCGCATCGAAATACCCGTGGCCGCGTCGGGATGGGACATCGAAGTTCGGCGTCTACCCCGACGACCTGCTGGTCTTCGAATGGTTCCGAGCCGATGCTGCAACGGGCGCGCGGTGCATCGAGGCGCAGATCATGGACTGGGCTGACGACGTCGCCTATTCGGTGCACGACCTGGAGGATGGGGTGCAGGCCGGGCATGTGCCGCTCGAGCGGGTGCACGCCGCCGAGGAGCGCGCCGAGTTGGTGCGGCTTGCCCATGACTCCTATCTCGACGTCCGGACCGACGAGCTCGGCGCCGCCCTCGAACGGCTGACCGCGCAGGAGTTCTGGCTCGACCGGTTCGATGGCTCGATGCGCGCCATGGTCGGCCTCAAGCGGATGACCAGCGAGCTCATCGGCCGGCTCTGCGGCGCCGCAACCCGCGCCACGATACGGTCCAGCGGCAAGCCGCTCCGGCGCTACGGCGGCGACGTCATCGTCCCGGCCCAGACCAAGGCCGAGTGCGCCGTCCTGAAGGCGATCGCGGACCGCTACGTGATGCAACGCGAGGTGGCAATCCGCGCGCAGCAAGTGCAACGGGAGAGACTGGCAGAGTTGTTGGAAGCACTGGAGAAATCGGCGCCGACGACGCTGGAGCCGTGGCTGCGGGTGACCTATGAAGCGGCACCTGATGACGATGCGAGGCTGCGGGTCGTCGTCGATCAGGTGGCGTCGCTGACCGATACGTCCGCTGCGGCCTGGCACGAACGGCTGGTGGGCAGCTGAGCATCGAGATTCGGCAGGCAAGTGCGGACGAGGTGCGCACGCTGCGGCGCGATGTGCTCCGGCCTGGTGGGACCCTCGATCCGCCGCCGTACGATCTGGACCCGGCGACCCGTCACGTCGGAGCCTTCGACGACGAACGGACCGTCCTCGCGTGCGTGACGATCTTCCCGTCACCGTTCGTCGACGAGCCGCTCGGCTGGCAGCTGCGCGGCATGGCGGTCGACCCTGTCTACCAGGGTCGAGGCATCGGGCGGCTCGTGCTGGACGCCGCCGTCGAGTTGGCGAGGTCGGGCGGCGTACCGCTGCTGTGGGCCAACGGCCGGTTCAACGTCCTCCCGTTCTACGAACGAGCTGGGTGGACCTCGATCGGCGCGATCTTCCGGTACGGGCCGGCGAACCTCGATCACATGGTGATCGTCCGGCGGCTGTCTGCCGTCGGTCGTACAGTGTCCTGAGGCGACTTCCCCCGCTGAGACCACCGGCACACCAGCCCACAGCTTGATCGAGATTGCGCAGTTGGATCGATACTGCGCAGTTGGGAGGACGCGATGCCCGGTCGGATCCGCGACGAGGACATCGCCGCGGTCCGTGAGCGGGTGCCGATCGAGCAAGTTATCGGCGACTACGTCGCGCTTCGCAATGCCGGCGGTGGCCGGCTCAAGGGGCTCTGTCCGTTCCATGACGAGAAGACGCCGTCGTTCAACGTCAACACCACGCTGGGCTTCTACAAGTGCTTCGGTTGCGGCGTCTCTGGTGACGTCATCACCTTCGTCCGCGAGGTCGAGCACCTCGACTTCTCGGACGCGGTGGAGGTGCTGGCCCGGCGCGGCAATATCGAGCTTCGCCGCGAAGAGGGTGGCTCGGCCCCGGACCGCCAACGCGGTCAGCGACAGCGGCTGCTCGACGCCCACATCGCGGCGGCGGAGTTCTTCGTGGCCCAGCTCGGCACACCGGAGGCCGAGATCGGCCGCCGGTTCCTCGCCGAGCGTGGCTTCGACGAGGCCGCGTGGGCGCATTTCGGCGTCGGCTATGCGCCGAACGGCTGGGACATCACGCTCAAGCACTTGCGCTCGAAGGGTTTCAGCGATGCCGAGGTCCTTGCCGGCGGCCTGGCCAGCCAGGGCCAGCGCGGGCCGATCGACCGGTTCCGCGGCCGGCTGGTCTGGCCGATCCACGACCGCAAAGGCGACGTGATCGGGTTCGGCGCTCGCCGGCTGCGCGAGGACGACGACGGCCCGAAATACCTGAACACTCCCGAGACGCCGCTCTACAAGAAGAGCCAGGTGCTTTACGGCCTCGACCTGGCGCGCCACGACATGGCCAAGAACCTCAAGGCGGTCGTCGTCGAGGGCTACACCGACGTCATGGCCTGCCACCTTGCCGGTGAGACGACCGCGGTCGCAACCTGCGGCACCGCGTTCGGCGAGGAGCACGTGCAGATCCTGCGCCGGATGCTGATGGACCAGGACGAGCTTCGCGGTCGCGTGATCTTTACCTTCGACGGCGACGAAGCAGGCCGCAACGCTGCCCTCAAGGCGTTCGCGGGCGAGCAGAGGTTCGTCACCCAGACGTTCGTGGCAGTGCAGCCCGATGGGCTCGATCCCTGCGAGCTGCGTCAGCAGCGCGGCGATCTCGCGGTGCGCGACCTGATCGCCAGCCACATCCCGCTCGCCGAGTTCGCGATCCGGGCGACGCTCGACCACTATGACCTGACGATCCCGGAGGGCCGGATACAGGCGCTGAGCGCGACAGCGCCGGTCGTCGCGGTGCTCAAAGACCGCTCGCTGCGCGATGAGTACGCCCGCCGCCTCGCCGGCTGGCTCGGGATGGAGGTCGAGCCGGTGCTCGATCGGGTCCGGCGAGGTGCCGCTCGCGGCTCGCAGCAGCCCGATGATCGGCAACAACGAGCCTCCGCCGCGGCGGCGCAGCGCCAGGCCCAGCGGCCAGATCCGCGCGACCCGGGGCTGATCGTCGAGCGCGAGGTCGCCAAGCTCGTCGTGCAGCGCCCCGCCCTTGCCGGACCGCGCTTCGATGCGATGGGTGAGGAGTGCTTCACCTCGCCGGCGTACGCCGCGGTGCGGGCGGCGGTGGCCAAGGCCGGCGGCGCGGCCCGGGCGACCAGCGGGGCCGAGTGGGTCGGCAAGGTCCAGGAGGCAGCCGAGACCGACTCGGTCCGCGAGCTCGTCACCGAGCTCGCCGTCGAGCCGATGCAGTCGATCGAGGACGACGATCCGAGGTACGCCGAGGCGGTGCTGGTCCGGCTCGAGGAGATGGCGCTGACCCGCCGGATCCAGGAGCTCAAGTCGAGGCTGCAGCGGCTCAACCCGGTCGAGCAGGCCGCGGAGTACAACCGGATGTTCGGCGAGCTGATCATGCTCGAACAACAAAAGCGCGCCTTCCGGGACAAGGGGATAGCAAGCGACCTGTAGAGGTCGCAAGTGAAGCGATCTGTCAGAGCGTCCGGGCGCCAGAGCGACTTCTGACGCTGACACTTCGGAGGTGGTTAGATCCCCTTCGACAGTGCGGATCGGTACGTCGAGGGGGTTGTCGGATGCGAATGTCTCGTGGCGTCGGGTTTGCGGCGGCGATGGTCTTGCTGGCAGCACCAGCTGCGGTAGCGATCGAATCGGCGGGCAGCGCAGTCGCGGCCCCAGCCGTCGCGGTCAAGCACCCACCGAAGGTCCGGGGTGACTTCGACGGTGACGGCAAGTCCGACATCGTGGTGGGTGCGCCGGGTGGCGACCGGGTGCGGGTCGTCTACTCGAAGGCCAAGCCGCACGCCCGCTGGATCACCTCGCCCGACGCGCAGGCGCTGGACTTCGGTGCGGCGCTCGCAATCGGTGACTTCAACGGCGACGGTTTCACCGACCTCGCGGTCGGCGCGCCGGACTACACCAACTCTGAGGACAGCACGGAGCAGGGTGCGGTGTTCATCTATGAGGGCAGCAAGACCGGGCTTCACTACACCGGCACCGTCTTCAAGGGACCTGACGCCGAAGACGACGACAACGAGTTGGGGATGTCGCTGGCTGCGGGCGACGTCAATGCCGATGGCTTCGCCGACCTCGCGGTCAGCAATCCGGGCCCTGAGGGCGGCGGCGACGGCATGGGCTACGTCTTGGTCTACTTCGGCACGGGCGCCGGTCTGGTCGAGTCCGGCAAGGCGGTGATCGTCTCCGCTGATCCTGTCGAGGAAGGCAACTTCGGGCAGTCGGTGGCGCTCGGCGACGTCAACGGCGACGGCTTCAAGGACGTCATCGTCGGCGAGCCCGGCGGTGGCGCGGGAGGCATCACGGGCGATCCGAGCGATCACGCCGGTGACGTCCAGGTCTTCTACGGCAAAGCGACAGGTATCGGTCCTAAGCACACCACCTTCGTGGGCACAAAGTTCTCGGCGTCCGGCTCGCTCGGCTGGTCAGTTGCCGCAGGTGACTTCAACCACGACGGCTACGCCGATGTCGCCGCCGGGGCACCCGACGCGTCGGTCAGAGGCAAGGCGCTGGCCGGCAAGGTGCTGGTGCTCTTCGGTCACAAGCACGGCATGACCGCGAAGGGCGCCAGGGTGTTCAGCAAGGCGACGCCGCATGTCCCGGGAGCTGCGGTGTCGACCGATCGGTTCGGTCTTGCGGTCGCGATCGGCGACGTGAACGACGACCGGCGGGCCGACCTGCTCGTCGGCGTACCGGGCGGCACTGCGGCCGGCAAGCCGGCGGCCGGTGAGGTTTATGTCCTCCACGGCACGAAGACCGGCCTCGCAGCGGTCGGCTGCCAGGTGCTGAGCCAGGCGACGAAGGGCATTCCGGGCGCCGCGGTGAGCGGGTCGGAGTTCGGCGCGGCGATCACGACGATCGGCCCGACAAATGCCGCGCATCGTCGCGTTCTGATCGCCGTACCGGCTAAGCACAAAGGTGGCTGGCTGATTGAGGCGCCGACTGGACGGCACGGGGTGACCGGTGTCCACTCGCGGGTGATCAAGGATTTGAGCGCAGGCGACGCGCTCGGGAGCGCGCTTCCGCAATAGGTCAGGTGATCTTGATGCCGTGGTGCTTGTGTTCTGTGGGCGCGGGCGGCAAGATGCCTGCGACACCGGATCCAGATGGGGGAAAAACACATGAGCGCCAACAGTCCGACTTCGACCTTTAAAAGCTTGCCACCGTTCGAGCAGGGCATCCTGGTTACCGGAGTGCTCGCTTTTATCGTGTCGTTCTTCCCCTGGTACGGATTCTCGTTCGGCGGGATCAAGATCAACGGGCTCACCGAAGGCGGCGGCAGCTACACGATCAGTGCGTGGCACAGCTACTCGACGCTGGCCTTGCTGCTCAGCCTGGCAGCGACGGTGGTTGCTGCCATCGTGGTCCTCTCGCCCGGCGCCCTCTCGGGTCTGCCGATCGGGTCCAGGTGGTTGGTTGCCGGCCTGTCCGTGCTCGCGGTGCTGCTCGAGTTGCTTCGGCTGCTGACGCTGCACCACGGCGACGGTTTGAGCATCAAGTGGGGCGGATACCTGCTTGCGCTGGTGATGATCGCCAACGCGGTGTGCGCCGTGATCAGTGCGTTGAGCAGTGACCAGGCTCCGCCGTGGCAGCAGACTGGCGCCGCGACGCCGCCAGCCCCGCCGGCGGTCTGAGCTCGCTTACCGGGCCGGGCTCAGGCGCAGCGCGGCCTGCCGGTCACGGATGAACTGCGTGGTACGACGCTCGGCGTAGAACGAGGCGATCGGGATGGTGCCCGCCGCCAGGGTCAGGACAAGCTGGATCGGCGACATCCTGACCCGCCGGGTGAGGTCGAACGTCAGCAAGATGTAGAGCGGGTAGAAGAAGACGCCATGGACCACGCCGACCACGGCGTCGACTCCGCCATGGCCACCGGCAGCCTGAAGCGGCACCCCGACGAAGAACAGTACGACGAGCAGGACGCTCACGATGATCGCGACGACGCGATAGCGCAGCAGGGCACCCTCGACGCTTTTCAGGTCGAGCAGGGATGACGACACGTAGTTACCTGTTTCTCGGTTGCCCCGGGGTAGCCATTGCGGCTCGAGCATTCAGCTTCGCCAGGTAGGCGTTGTAGGCGTTGACCTCGTCATCGTCGGCGTCGACCGCGACCTGAGGCGTGCTGACCCCGATCCGCACGCCGTCGCGGTGTTCGATCGTGACCTCCGGAAGCGGTGGCGCGGCGAAGCTCGACAGCGGCCGCGGCGTGGCGCCGGTCTCGTCCGCCTCGCCGGCGACCTCGAGCTTGAGCGTCTTCCACCACAGCACGATGCCGAAGACCGCGAACAGCGGCCATTGGAAGGCGTAGGCGAAGTTCTGGATGCCGCCACTCGGTGACTCGGCGCGATGCCACTGCCAGAGCCCTAGCCGCAAGAAGACCAGCACCAGGACGACCACGAACAGGTGCAGCCCCCACCACTTCGGCGAGAGCAGGATCTTGCGCACGCCACCAGCGTAACCAGTGGCCTACTTGCTCAACAGTCGCAGCACCGCCGTTTCGACCGGCCCCTGCGTCGCGAGCTCACCCTCCGCGCTGTCCGCACCGAGCCGGTCGAGCTGGCCGCGGATGGTCCGGCCGTCGTTGTAGCGGTCGATGACCCTTGGATCGATGTAGGACGATCGACAGACCGTGGCGGTGTTGCCGAGATATCCAGCGGTCTCCTTGATGGCGCGGGCGACGGCGCGCTTGCGTGCCGCCTCCGAGGTCGGCGCGTTCGTCGAGACCGCGAGACCGACCGCGCAGAGCACGGTGGCGTGCCAGGTGCGGAAGTCCTTCGCCGTGAAGTCTTCGCCCATGAGCTCGGCCAGATAGTCATTGATGTCGTCGCTTCGGATGTCGTGCCAGCCCTGCGAATCCTTGTAGGCCAACAGTTCCTCGCTGTCGTCACGCCGGCGTTTGAGGGTGGCGATGATCCGGTGCAGTTCAGGCTCGGTGACGGTCTGCACTCGCCGCTGACCGCCTTTGGCGGTGTAGTCGAACGTCACGACGCCGCCGCGGCCAACCGTGACGTCCTCGGCCCGCAGTGTCGCGAGGCCGAACGACCCGTTGGTCTCGGCGTACTCCTCGCCGCCGATCCGGAAGAACCCGAGATCGAGCAGCCGCGCCGCCGCCCCAAGCACTCGACGCTTGTCCGGCTTCGGGCGTTGCAGGTCCTCGCGCATCCGGTCGCGTGCCTTGGGCAGTCGCTTGGCGAACCGCAGCATCCGCTCGTGCTTCTCCCGATCGCGGGCCGCCCGCCATGCCTCGTGGTAGACGTACTGCCGGCGACCAGCCGCGTCAGTGCCGGTCGCCTGGATGTGGCCGTTGACCAGCGAGCAGATCCAGACGTCTTCCCAGGCAGGTGGGATTACCAGTGCGTTGATCCGGTCGAGCGTTTCGGCGTCGGTCACCCGCTTGCCGGCGGCGTCGATGTAGCTGAAGCCGCGACCACGGCGGACCCGACGGATCCCATCGCCGGCGCAGTCGACCCGTCGTACTCGCATGATCGCTGAGTCTTACCCCGAGGCGGGCTCGTCACCCGTGCGCCGCGCGGTGGGCTCGCGAAGTCAAGCCTCTGGTTCCTGACGGCTGCGCTAACCTATCGGGCGGTTGGCGGTTGATAGTTCCGAGCGATCCCGCATAGCTCAATTGGCAGAGCGTTCGGCTGTTAACCGGAATGTTCCTGGTTCGAGTCCAGGTGCGGGAGCCATCTGGCCGCCAACGCGGTAGTTTCTGACGCTGTGTCAGATACAGCGCGCCCCGACCTCGATCTGCTCGACGGCGACGGTTATCTGACCGGCACCTATGAGCGCTACGCCTGGTTCCGCGAGCACGAGCCGGTCGCCTGGGACGCTGGCAACGAGCTGTGGGGGATCTTCCGGTATGACGACGTCGCCGAGATCGAGACCCGCGACGATGTCTTCATCAGCTCCGACCAGCACAAGGGCGGCTACCGCCCGAACATCCCGGCCGATCCGGCGATCATCGGGCTCGACAACCCGATGCACTCCCAGCGCCGCAAGCTGGTCAGCCGCAAGTTCACGCCGCGCGCGGTAGCGCAGCGTGAGGATCACATCCGCGGGATCGTCACCGAGCTGCTCGACGCGGCGCTTCGGAAGGGCCGGGTTGAGCTGGTCGGCGAGCTGGCCTCGGTCCTGCCGGCGCGCATGATCGGCTGGCTGCTCGGTTTCCCCGACGACGACTGGCCGAAGCTGCGCGACTGGTCGGAGCGCTCGATCCTGATGGGTGGCGGGCCGCGATACTTCAACCAGAACGGTTTCGACGCGGCAATGGAGTTCGTCGCGGCGGCGCAGGAGCTCTACGCCGAGAAGCAGCAGTGTCCGGCCGACGACGTGATGACCACCTGGACCACCGCCGAGGTCGACGGCGTGCCGCTGACACCTCGCGACGTTGCGAGTGACTGCCTGCTCCTGCTCGACGGTGGTGCTGAGACGACCCGTACGGTGATTGCCCGGGCAAATTCTCGCGCTGATCGATAACCCGTCCCAGTGGGAAGCGTTGCGGGCCGGGGCCGACCTGGCGGTGGCAACGGAGGAGTTCATCCGGTTCGTCTCCCCGCTGCACAACATGTGCCGGGTCGCCAACCGCGACTACGAGATCGGCGGCGTCACAATCAAGGCCGGCCAGCAGGTTGTGCTGCTCTACGGCTCGGCGAACCGCGATCCTGCCCATTTTCGCGATCCCGAGGTCTTCGACATTCGACGCACGCCTAACACCCACCTCGCCTTCGGTCTCGGCACTCATTTCTGTCTTGGCGCCGGGCTGGCGCGGCTGGAGGTCAAGGTCTTCTTCGAGGAGTTCCTACGGCGGGTTCGCGACGTGTCGCTCGCGCCGGGGCACGAGATCGTGGAGACGCCGAACGCCTTCGTCTACGGCCTGCACGAGGCGACCATCGACCTGACCCCCGCCTGATCCGGTTGTTGAACCGTGTGACGCACTGGGTGCGGCGTACGGTTCACCACCTGCTCGACCGCGAGCGCCTATCCTCGGCAGCCGTAGGGGCGGTAGCTCAGCTGGTTAGAGCAGGGGACTCATAATCCCTTGGCCGTCGGTTCGAGTCCGACCCGCCCCACCGCGTTCTGCCGTTGACCTGACTTGTCAGGATGGCCACGCGGTTCGGTGAGCCGACGGCCCTGACAACTTTGCAGCGGTTGATCACCTCGCGCCGCAGGCGGTCGACCTGACCGCCGCGGTCGTCGCCACCAGCAGGTTGCGGTTCCGGCTGGGGATCCGGCTGTGGCGAGGGGTCCATCGGCTGGCAGATGCGGCGTGGCCGGTCGCCGCGATCCATGGCATCGGTGCGGCGGCCGACCTGCAGAGCGGCATGCTGCTCGATGTCGTGCTCGCGACGATCGCGGGTGTGGTGGTGGCCGTCGGCTGGCGCTTCGGTCTCGCCGCACCGCCCGAACGTACGCATGTGCCATCGGTGGGGCTATAGCCCTATGCGTGTGCCATCGGTGGGGCA
>DATAUK010000015.1:0-83925 GCA_036268295.1 Mycobacteriales bacterium
CGCGTTGACTCATCAAGAATGCGCGCGTAACCGGGTTCGTTGACTCATTTGGAAATGCGCGCGTAGGGCGCGCCTACCTGGTTCGTGTGCTGGCGGCAGGTAGGTCCCGTGGATGGGGCTGACGATGGGGCAACGTAGGGCGGTCACGAAGGTGATCGCGACCCGGTATGCGCGGGCGACCAAGACCGGTAAGGGTCTGATTCTCGACGAGCTGTGCGCGACGACGGGGTGGCATCGCAGTCATGCCCGCAAGGCGCTGGTAGCGGCGCTGCGACCGCGGGTAGTGCGCGCTGCCCGCCGGCCCCGTCCGCCAACGTATGGCCCGGAAGTCGTTGCTGCGCTTCGGTTCTGCTGGGCGACCCTCGGCGCTCCGACCGGGAAGCGGCTCGCCGCGGTGCTGCCTGACCTGGTCGCCCGGCTTCGTCGCTTCGGTGAGCTCGATATCGACGACGGGACCGCCGCGGCATTGAGCCGGATGTCAGCCGCGACGATCGACCGGCGCCTGGCGCCGGCACGCGCGGAGATGACGGTGCGGGGTCGGTCTCACACCAAGCCAGGCTCGTTGCTCAAGGACGCGATCCCGATCCGGACCTGGGCGCAGTGGGACGACGCGATCCCGGGGTTCGTGGAGATCGACCTCGTCGGCCATGAGGGCGGCAACGCGGTCGGGGACCACGCTTACACGCTCACCGTGACCGATATCGCGACCGGCTGGACGGAGAACCGGTCGGTGGCGAACAAGGCCCGCAAATGGGTCGTCGCCGCGCTGGAAGACATCGCCAGCGTGCTGCCGTTCCCGCTGCTCGGCGTCGACAGCGACAACGGATCAGAGTTCATCAACCACCACCTGCTCCAGTGGTGTGCTGACCGCAAGATCACCTTCACCCGGTCCCGGCCAGGGAATAGCAACGACGGCGCCCACGTCGAGCAGAAGAACTGGGCTGTCGTGCGCACCGTCGTCGGCTACCACCGTTACGACACGACCGCCGAGTTGTTGCTGCTGAACAAGATCTGGCCGTTGCAATCGCTGATCACGAACTACTTCCTGCCACAGCAGAAACTCATCTCGAAGGTCCGGGTCGGAGCGAAAGTCACCAAGAAATACGACCGGCCCACCACCCCGCAGCGCCGCGCCGCTGCACACAAGAAGATCAGCAAACACGACAAGGCGATCATGGCCGACACCCTCGACGGGCTCAACCCAGCAGCGATCCAACGTCAGATACAGGCACAGACCGCCGAGCTGCTCACCCTGACCACCAGCAAGGCATCAGCCAGAACCACACCGGCGATGCCAGCCACCTCCCCGCGCGCATCCGTTCATGAGTCAACGAAGAAAGCTACGCGCGCATCTTGACATGAGTCACCGGGCACCCGCTCCAACCTTGGTCGACGGGTGCCAGGGGATACGGGACGATTGCGAGATGGCATCGAAGTACGCGGAAGCAACCGAGACGATCGACGCTGACGCCGACACGTTGTACGACCTGGTCGCCGACCTCGCCCAGATGGGCAACTGGAGTCCCGAGGCGACCGGCGGCCGCTGGGTCGGTCGTGCGACCGGGCCGGCAGTTGGCGCGAAGTTCCGTGGCCACAACCGCTCGGGCTGGCGCCGCTGGTCGACCAACGTCGAGGTGACCGCCGCGGATCGAGGCCGCCGCTTCGCATTCCACGTTTCGTTCAGCGGCGTGCCCATTGCCGACTGGTCCTACGACTTTGAATCCGACGGCGCGCCGACCCGCGTCACCGAGCAGTGGACCGACCTCCGGCCGGGGTGGCTGGACGCGCTTTCGGGGCCGATGATGAGTGTCCCTGACCGCGCGGTGCACAACCAGCGCAACATGGCATTGACGTTGGCAGCGTTGAAGAAAGCCGCCGAAGCGAGTCAGACCGCGTCGTAGTCGACGGTGACCTCGGGAGTCGTCGGGCGCGCCTGGCAGGTCAACACGAACCCGGCGTCGAGCTCCCACGGCTGAAGCGCGTAGTTGACCGCCATCTCGACGTTGCCGTCGACGACTCGGGCGCGGCACGTCGCGCAGACCCCACCGGTGCAGGAGAACGGCACGTCCAGCCCGGCAGCGCTCGCCGTGTCGAGCACCGTTTCCGCCCGATGGCCGTCGACAGTCCGGCGGATGCCACCGAACACGATGTCGAGCTTCACGACTTCGCTGTCGCGGGGGTCGGCCGTACGCGCCGGCTTCGGTGCATGTGACCCGTAGAGCTCGAGATGGACATGATCGGCCGGGATGCCAAGCACGATGAGGGTTTCGCGGGCTTCGAGCGTCATCGGCTCAGGTCCGCAGGCGAAGGCATCGTCGTACGAAGTGACGTCGATCAGCTCTTTGCTCAACCCCCGCAGCTTGTCGGCGTCGAGCCGGCCGTTCAGCAGCGGCGTCGCCTGCTGCTCGCGACTGAACACGTAGATCAGTTGGAGCCGGTCAAGATGCAGGTCCTTGAGGTCGCTGAGCGCCTCGCGGAAGATCACCGAGCTGGAACCGCGATTGCCGTAAAGGATCGTCATCCGGCTATTCGGCTCTCGCGCCAAGATCGAGCGGGCGAGTGACATGACCGGTGCGATCCCGCTACCCGACGCGACGGCGAGATAAGCCTTGTGGTGCAACGGATCTAGCGCGGTCGTGAATCGACCGAGCGGCGGCAAGGTGTCGAGCACGTCGCCGACCTTCATCATGGTGTGGGCGTGCTCACCGAAGACGCCGCCGGCCAGTCGCTTCACGACGATGCGCAGCTCGCCGTCGTCGAGCCCGCTACAGATCGAGTACGACCGGTCGACCGGCTCGCCGTCCGGGCCGTCGATCCGGAAGCTCAGAAACTGTCCTGGCGCAAACGCGAACTCCTCGGCCAGATCGTCCGGCACCGCTAGCGCAACCGACACGGTGTCATCGGTCTCGCGCCGGATGTCGGCGACGCGTAGTGGATAGAAGGTCCGGGGCATCAGTGCACTTTGAAGTAGTCGAACGGCTCTCGGCAATCCTCGCAACGCCAGAGCGACTTGCACGGCGTCGAGCCGAACCGCGAGAGCTCGTCGAGCTGTGTCGACCCGCAGCTCGGGCAACGCTCGGGACGCCCGATCTCCAGGATTGGCAACGACTTCCGACCGTCGGCAGTGACCCCTCGACCGTTCGGCGGCGCGATGCCGAACCCACGCAGTTTCTCGCGGCCGCCGGCACTCAGCCACTCGGTGGTCCAGGCCGGTGATAGCTGCACGTCTATGACAACCTCGTCGTACGCCGTGGTCAGGGCCTCACGCACGTCGTGGGCGATGACCTCGGTAGCCGGGCAGCCGGAGTAGGTAGGGGTCAGCGTCACAACGACGCGGCGCTGATCATCGGATACCTTCACCGCTCTGACGATGCCAAGGTCGACCACCGACACGACGGGGATCTCCGGATCGGCAACGCCGGCGAGGATCTGCCAGGCGTTCGCGGTCGTGGCGACTGCGGCGCTCACCATGACGCTCCTGGATGTGCCCGCGCCAGTGACTGCATCTCGGCGAGCAACTCGGTGAGGTGCACAGTGTGGTCAACTCGCGGGGCCTGTTGCGGATCGGCGTGCGGGGGTGCGGGGGTCGGCAGCGTGGCGGTGTTGAGCACGAAGACCACTTCGTCGTACCACCCGTCTACCGCGATCTCCCAGCAATAGGGCCAAAGCTCGTCGAGGGCGGCGAGCATTCGACGATGCGACTCATCAGTGCCGTCGCCGAGTCGTACGACCCACGACGACGAGTGCCGGCGGTGGTAGGCGTTCTCCTTGATGGCCTTCTCTGCCACGCCGCGGACGACCTCATCGTCACTTGCCGCGAATGCTCGCCAGACCTGCTCGAGCCAGACGTCGAGAAACAGCTGGCGCAGCATGGTGTGTGCGAAGTCACCGTTGGGCAGCTCACAGATGACTGGGTTGCGGAACGAAACCGCGTCGCGGAAGTAGGCGAGCTGATCCTCATCGCCGAGATGGGAGAGCAGACCGCGGGCCTGGCCGAGCAGGTCGAGCGCGATGTTGCCGATCGCGACGTCCTCTTCCATGCTCGGTGCATTACTGACCCACTCGGCCAATCGGTGGGAGGCGATCAGGCAGCAATCCGCGACGGTCGCGACGTCGCGGAGTGGTGCCTGATCAGAGGTTGGCAACACCATCAGGCACATCGAAGAAAGTCGGATGCCGGTAGATCTTGTCGTCGGCCGGCTCGAACAACGAGTCCTTGTCGGCGGGATCGCTCGCGACGATCGCTGCCGACGGGACGACCCAGATGCCCGCGGCCTCGCCGCGCCGGGTGAAAACGTCGCGTGCGCTCTCCAGCGCCATCTCGGCGTCCACCGCGTGAAGGCTGCCGACATGCTGATGGTGCAGGCCGCTGCGGGCCCGAAGGAACACTTCCCAGAGCTGCATCCGTCAGGCCGCCGTGGTTGTCGCATGTTTAGCCGCGTGGGCTTCGGCCGCGTCGAGCACCCAGCCGCCGTCGTCGTACGCGCGCTTGCGGTGTTCCAACCGTTGCGCATTCATCGGGCCGTCTCCGCTAAGCACCCGTCGGAACTCGTCCCAGTCGGGCTCGCCGAAGCGCCAATGCCCGGTGGTCTGGTCGTACGCCAACTCCTCGTCAGGAACCCGAAGCCCGAGGAACTGTGCCTGCGGCACCGTTGCGTCGACGAAGCGCTGCCTCAGCTCGTCGTTGCTGAACCGCTTGATCCGCCAGCGCATCGAGCGCTCGGAGTTCGGCGAGGCATCGTCGTTCGGGCCGAACATCATCAGCGACGGCCACCACCAGCGGTCGAGTGCGTCCTGCGCCATCGCACGCTGCGCGTCGCTGCCGTTGCACAGCGTGACCAGGATGTCGAAGCCCTGCCGCTGGTGGAAGGACTCCTCGCGGCAGATCCGCTTCATGGCCCGGGCATACGGCCCGTAGGAGCAGCGGCACAGTGGCACCTGGTTCATGATCGCGGCGCCGTCTACCAGCCATCCGATCGCGCCGATGTCGGCCCAGGTCGGAGTCGGGTAGTTGAAGATCGAGGAGTACTTCGCGGTGCCGGCGAGCAGCTGGTCGACCATTTCCTCGCGGCTGGTGCCGAGCGTCTCGGCGGCGGCATAGAGGTAGAGCCCGTGGCCGGCCTCGTCCTGAACCTTCGCAAGCAGGATCGCCTTGCGGCGAAGGCTAGGTGCCCGGGCCAGCCAGTTGCCCTCCGGCTGCATCCCGATGATCTCGGAATGGGCGTGCTGGGAGATCTGGCGGACCAGCGGCTTGCGGTACGCCTCCGGCATCCAGTCCTTGGGCTCGACCTTGTCCTCGGCCGCCACCCGGGCCTCGAACATCGCCTCCGAACTCATACCATCAAATGTAACGCTCAGCCGCATCTAGTGCAATGCCGTGTAATACCCGATCTCAGTGGAGCCGGCGGTAGGCACGACGGCGGCCGAGGAGGCCGGTCGCACCCATCAGCACGATGCCGATCGCGACCGCCAACCCACCGAATGTGACGAGCAGACCGACGTCCGCTCCGGTGTTCGGGAGCGTGGTGCCCTGCGGTGGCGACGACGACCCGCTGGGTCCGGACGACGGCCTGCGCGCTGCCGTGATGACGATCGTGTAGTGCTTCAGCGTCGGATCGTCCACGCTGGCGATGATTGGGTAACTGCCGGCCGTGGTCGGCGTCCCGCTGATCACGCCATGGCTGCTCAAGTGCAGGCCTGGTGGCAGCGGACCCGAGCTCGACGACAACGACCACTCGTACGGCGCTCCCAGCCCGCCGGTCGCGGTGAGGCTGACGCTGTAGTGGTTGCCCACCTTGCCGCTCGGAAGCGACTTGGGAGTGATCACGATCGGCGGCTGGGCTGCCTCGACGGCGCCGATGTCGCAGGCCGGCCCCTGCGGGCGCGACTCGCCGCGCTGGTCGTTAGCCGGGGTCGTGCATGAGGCGTTTGCGGCTGGGATCGCGTCGATGGCGTCGCTGCCCTTGGCCGGCAGCAGCGTCTTGGTAGGCCCGCCGTTGTTCGCGAGGGGTCCTAGCTTTGCGGTGCCGTTGTTGACACTGCCCTTCGCATTGAAGCCGCAGCTGTCATCGCTGTCGAGGTTGTAACCGCCGTCAACGACATCTCCGGCGCAGTCCGGCAGCGTCGTGTTGTCGGCGGTGATGGTGGCCGTCAGCGTCGCGGATGACGTCTCGATGGCTGAGGCTTTCGGTGCGGCAAGGTGGCGCTTGTTGGCCTGGCGATCGTGGTGAGCAAACTGCGCCATGCCCGTCTTGGCCACTGCCGGCAGCTCAGCGTTGGTGACGACTCCACCGTCAGAAATCTCCGGGTCCGGACTCGTCGATGCGATCGTGCCGGAGATCGTGGTGTTCTTGACCGACACGTCGCCACCGATTGAAAGCACGCCCTGCCCGGTGTTGCCGAAGATCGTCGAGGACTGGATGTCGGAGACGCCGCCCGGGAAGACGAGCACGCCGCCGCCGAAGGCGGGTCCCTCCGATTCTGTGAACGACACCGTGCCGGACACCGTCGTCGTCCGGAGATTCACGGTGTTGCCGCCACCATCCACTACCACTCCGGCGCCGGTGTTGTCGTCGATCGTCGTGGAGTCGATCGCGATCGAACCGCTTTCGTTGACTACACCGCCGTCGCCGTTGCTGGACACCACGTCGCCGGACATCGTGATCACCGGCGGGTCGTCGTTGATCTCGTCGGTGGTGAGGCCTTCGTCGTCATTACCACTGATGGTCGTGTCATTGACCGAACCCGTGACACTCCCGTCCAGCTCGATGCCGTTGTCGTCGTTGCCGTCGACCACGCAGTCGACGATGGTGATCCCGACCGGGTCGCCCGCCCCCGGATCACCGGTCACCAGGATGCCGTCGTCGTCCGAGTTTCCCGTGACGTCAATGTCCTTGACCGTGACCTGTGGTGGGGTGTCCGTGTCGAAGCCGTCGACCCAGATACTCGGGCCGTCCTCGCCGTCGCCGTCGATCGTGGTGCGGCCCGACCCGGTGGCGCCGGCGCCGATGAGGGTCAACGACTGGCGGATTTCGACACTCTCGTCGTACTTGCCGGCGGCGATCGAAACGGTGTCGCCCGGGTCCGCCTGGTCCACGGCGTATTGGATGTGCAGACACGGATCGGCCGCGTCGGTGCAGTCGTTGTCGGCGTCGTCGCCTGTCGTCGCGACGTACCGGGTTTGTCCGGCAGCCATGGCCGGCGCCTGCGCGATGAAGACACCGCCGGCTGCCGCACCGAGCGTGAGAGCAACCACCGCAGCCGCTCGTCGGGTATGGAGGTTGAGCATCGCCACGTCCCCGGAACCGTAGGTAAAAACCGTCGCGGCAGAATACCAGAGCGGACGCCGCCACGCCGCGGGGTGAGCGTGGGTTTCAGCCGGATGGCGCGGCGGCGGCAACCAGCGGCAGCACGCGCGGCGCGATCTCGGTGGCGAGGACGATGACGGTCGAGGCTCGCGACACGTTCGGCGACGCGACGACGAGGTCGATCACCCGCTGCAGGTCGGCGTTCGACCGCGCCACGAGCCGCACCATCATGTCGGCGCCGCCGGTGATGGTGTGCGCTTCGAGCACCTCCGGGATGGTTCGAAGGTGCGAGGCCACCGGATCGTGGCCGCCGCGATAAGCCGCGGCGTCATCGGCTGCCGCGCTCTGCGCAATCTCGAGGGTCGCGAACGCCGACACCGGGAAGCCCAAGGCGACCGGATCGACCGCGGGCGCCCAGCCGGTGATCACGCCGGCCGCCTCGAGTCGGTCGAGGCGGGCCTGCACGGTTCCCCGCGCGACGCCGATCCGGCGCGATGCTTCGAGCACGCCGATTCGCGGCTCGCTAGCAAATAGCAACACGATTCGGCTATCGAGGGCGTCAACACTGTACATGTTGCACAGTATGTCGCACTCCAGTTGTACGACGAGCCCAATCGCGACAGTCTCGGCAGATGACCCGAGAGCTGAGCACCGATCATGATGACTTCCCGGTGGAGGGCATCGACTACGTCCACTTCGCGGTTGGCAACGCCAAGCAGGCGGCGCACTACTACTCGACCGCGTTCGGGATGACCGTCACCGCCTACCGCGGCCCGGAAACCGGGCACCGCGACCACGCGGAGTACGTCCTCACCTCGGGCAGCGCGCGGTTCCTGCTCACCGGCGAGGTCCGCGCCGGCACCGACCTCGGTCGCCATGTGGCCGAGCACGGTGACGGCGTCATCGACATCGCGATCCGGGTGCCCGACGCAGCGCACGCCTATCAACTTGCCGTCGCCCGCGGTGCCACCGGCCGGCTCGAACCCGAGGTTCAGGAGGACGAGCACGGCAAGGTCGTGATCGCCGCGATCGCGACGTACGGCGCGACCCGCCACACCTTCGTACAGCGCAGCGACTACAGCGGCGAGTTCCTGCCCGGCTTCGTGACTCGCGATCCGATCGTCGCAGTGCCAGAACACGCCAGCTTCGAAGCGATCGACCACGTCGTCGGCAACGTCGAGCTCGGCGAGATGGACACCTGGGTCGGCTTCTACAACCGGATCCTGGGCTTCACCAACATGAAGGAGTTTGTCGGAGACGACATCGCCACCGAATACTCCGCGTTGATGAGCAAGGTGGTCGCCGATGGCAGCCGCAACGTGAAGTTCCCGCTCAACGAGCCGGCGGTGGGCAAGAAGAAGAGCCAGATCGACGAATATCTCGAGTTCTACGGTTCGCCGGGAGTGCAGCACATCGCGCTGGTCACCGACGACATCGTGCGCAGCGTCGAGCAGATGACGGCGGCAGGCGTGGAGTTCCTCGCGACGCCGGACTCCTACTACGACGAGCTCGGAAGCTGGGTCGGTGAGACCAGGGTGCCACTGGATTCGTTGCGGGCCAACCGGATCCTGGCCGACCGGGACGAGGATGGCTACCTGCTGCAGATCTTCACCAAGCCGGTGCAGGACCGCCCGACGGTGTTCTTCGAGCTGATCGAACGCCATGGCTCGGCCGGTTTCGGCAAGGGCAACTTCAAGGCCTTGTTCGAGGCGATCGAGCGCGAGCAGGCCAGGCGCGGCAATCTATAGGCTGCCAGGGGTGACAGTTCAGCTCCGGTCCGCGATGACCGCACTACCGGCGTACGTCGCCGGCCGCAAGGCGGCCGGGGCCGTGGTGCTCGCGAGTAACGAGTCGCCGTACGGCCTATTGCCTGCTGTAGCAACGAAAATCGGTGATCTGACCGCGGGCGTGAGCCGATACCCGGATATGGCGTCGACTGGGCTGGTCGAGGCGATCGCGGTGCATCACGGGGTGACGCGGGACCGGGTCGCGGTCGGTGCCGGCAGTGTCGAGGTCGTGGGCCAGATCGCGGCCGCGGTTGTTGATGCCGGCGACGAGGTCGTCTTCGGCTGGCGCGCGTTCGAGGCCTACCCGATCATCACCGCCGTGGTCGGCGGCACCGCAGTCAAGGTCCCGTTGGTCGATCACGTCCACGACCTCGACGCGATGGCCGCTGCCGTCACCGACCGGACCCGACTCGTCCTGGTCTGCAACGCCAACAACCCGACCGGCACCGCAGCGAGTGCCGAGGCGATCAGCGGCTTCCTCGACCGGATCCCTGACGACGTGCTCGTCGTGATCGACGAGGCTTACCACCACTACGCCGATCCGGCCGTCGTGCCGGATGCGCTTGCCAGCTTCGTCGACCGTCCCAACGTCGTCGTGACCCGGACGTTCTCCAAGGCCTACGCACTCGCGGGGCTGCGGGTCGGCTACTGCGTCGGTGCGCCTGAGGTCATCGCTGCGGTCCGCAAGACGCAGGTGCCGTTCAGCGTCAGCGGACTCGCGCAGGAGTGCGCCATCGCCGCGCTGGCAGAGACCGTCGAAGTCGAGCGCCGTGCGGCCCTCACGGTCGCCGAGCGGGACCGCGTCACCAAAGAGCTCGCCGCCGCCGGCCACGACGTCCCGCCGTCACAGGCCAACTTCGTCTGGCTGCCGCTCGGCGAGGACGCAGCGGCGTTCGGTGCGCACTGCGAGTCCGGGGGAGTGATCGTCAGGCCGTTCGCCGGCGACGGTGTACGGGTCACGATCGGACTGCCCGAGGAGAACGACCAGTTCCTCGCCCTCGTGTCGGCATGGTCTGGGCGCGGCTGACCTGACAGGCTGACCGCGTGGTCGTGCGGGCGAAGGGTCTCATCGTCACGATCTGCGTGATCAGCGGCTTCTTCGCGCTGGGTGGCTTCCTCGCGATCGCGGGCAGCGGTCAAAGTGCCGGGCATCGCGCCGTGGACGGCGTGATCGGGCTGGCGGTGCTGATCCTCGGGGTCCGAACTGCCGTGACGGGCCTGCGGCTCGAGGCGATGACGACGACGGTTCGTGGCCTCACCACGACGGATCGACTGGCCCGGGCCGAGGTGCTCGGTCTTGCCGTTCAACCGATCGCTCGCGGCCGGCTTCGCCGGATCGTCGTGGTCTGCGCCGATGGCCGGATCATCCCGGCGGTCTGGACGGTAGGTCGCGCCACCGACGCGTGGTGGGAGCAGCGAGCCGCCACCGCGGCGGGCGGCTTCGGGCCGACGCAGCTGGCTGTGACCGAGACACTGACCCGGACTGAGCGGCTGGCTGGCACCGCCATGTTGCCGATCGTCACCGCTGAGCCCGAGCTGTCACCGGCGACCGTGTCCCCGGTCGAGCCAGCCGATGGATCTACTCGCTGGCTCGGCTGGGAGACGACCTTTGTGGTCATTGCATTCGCGCTGCCGGGGCTTGCCGCGGCCGTCGAGATCCTCGCCCAACATGTCGACGGCGTCAGCGATCTCAACGAGTTCGAGCTGCCGCTGCCGCACCACCCCGCAGCGAGCCTGTTCATCCTGCTGCTCGGCTATCTCACCAGCGCGCTGATCGTGCCGATTGCCCTGCTGCTGCTTGCCCGCACCGGACAGCCGCCGACCTCACTCGGTTTGCACCGGCGCGGCCTCCGGCGCGACACCAGCAGCGCAGTCGGTCTGCTCGCGGCGGTGTGGGTGCTCAACATCGTGCTGTTGCTGCCGCTCTCGCCGTTACTCAACAACAAGCACCTGACCAACACCGCAACCAACAGCCACGTCCCGGTCTACTACGTCCTCTACGGGCTGTTCGTCTCGGCGGTGACGGCGATCAACGAAGAGGTCGTCGTCAACGGCTATTTCATGACCCGGCTCTCCCAGCGCGGCTGGTCGCCATGGCGCGCGTTCGCGTTGAGCCTCGCAGTGCGCACCTCCTACCACGCCTACTACGGCATCGGTCTGATCGCGACGATTCCACTGGGATATCTCGCGACCCGCTCGTTCCAGAAACGTGGGCGGCTCGGCCGCCCGATCCTGCTCCATTTCATGTACGACGCGGTCCTGTTCACCATCGCGGTCCTGACGTCCTGACACCCCGGGGTTCAGCGCACGCCCGCGGGCCGATGGCGTGCGCTGTCATCGAGCCGACCGGGCGGGCACTTTGGGTCCGCGGGTCAGCCGGCTTTGTCGACCGGCTGTGGTGCGGCCGCAACGACTGCGATCCGCTCGGCGCCAGGCGACGCGTGGAGATGAACTGTGTCACCGACGTGCAGATCCAGCTCGTGGATCTGGTTGCGGGTGAGCTGCACCGTTACGGGCTCGCCGCCGCCTACCGGACGCGCGACCAGCCGGGTCTCGAACCCGAGTGACACCAGCCGCTCGACGACCGCGGCGTGGGTCCCCGCGCTCTCGCGCTGTGAGACGCGGATGTCGTGCGGGCGAACCAGCGTGCCGCCGAGCGTCGTCACCGGTCCGAGGAACCCCATCACGAAGTCGTTGACCGGATGGTCGTAGAGCCCGTCCGGCGTACCCGCCTGCTCGACCCGGCCGTCGTTGATGACGATGATCTGGTCGGAGATCTCCATCGCCTCTTCCTGGTCGTGCGTGACGAAGATCGTGGTGGTGTGCACCTCGTCGTGCAGCCGGCGAAGCCACTCCCGCAACTCCTGGCGGACCTTGACATCGAGCGCTCCGAACGGCTCGTCGAGCAGCAGCAGTCCGGGCTCGACCGCGAGTGCCCGCGCCAGCGCCATCCGCTGCCGCTGCCCGCCGGAGAGCTCGGAGGGGTAGCGATCGGCAAGACCGTCCAGATGCACCAGCTTGAGCAGGTCGTTGACCCGGCCGCGGATCTTCTCCTTCGGGGTCTTGGCCACCTTGAGCCCGAAGGAGACGTTGTCCCACACCGTCATATGGGTGAAGGCCGCATAGTGCTGGAAGACGAAGCCGATGCCCCGGTCACGAGCCGCGACGTTGGTCACGTCGCTGCCCTCGATGAACACCGTCCCGGAGTCAGCAGTCTCGAGCCCGGCGATGATCCGAAGCAGCGTCGACTTGCCGCCGCCGCTCGGTCCGAGCACGGCGGTCAACTGCCCCGGCAGGATGTCGACGCTGACGTCTCGCAGCGCATGGAACTCGCCAAACGACTTGCTGACGTTGCGCACCTCGATGCTCAATTTACGCCTCCTTCGTGGCACGCCGGCGGCTGCTGAACGACGTCATGCCGACCAGGATGAGCAGGGAGATGACCGCGAGCAGTAAGCCTGCGCTGTACGCCGCCGTCGGATCGAACTGGTTCACGCGGTTGCCGACATACAGCGGCAGCGTCAGTCCGGACCCGACGATGTTGCTCGACACCAGGTTCACTGCGCCGTACTCGCCGAGCGCGCGGGCGACGGTGAGGATAGTGCCGTAGACCACGGCCCAGCGGATCGCCGGTAACGTCACTCGCCAGAATCCCTGGAACGCCGAGGCGCCGAGCACCTCAGCCGCCTGCTCCGGTTCGGTGCCGAGTTCTTCAAGCACCGGCACGATCTCGCGGACCACGAACGGCAGGCTGACGAAGACGGTCGCGACCACCATCGCCTTCCAGGTGAACAACACCGGGATGTTGTGCGCGAACAGGAACGTGCCGATCCAGCCGCCGCGGCCGTAGAGGACGAAGACGGCAAGGCCGATCACGACCGGCGACATCGCGAACGGGATGTTGATCACAGCGTTGACCAGCCACGGCAACGGCATCTTTCGACGGGCAATCAGCCAGCCGGTGCCGATCCCGAAGCCGACGTTGATCGGGACGGCGATCACCGTGATCAACAGCGACAGCTCGATCGCACTGACCGCATTCGAGGTCGAAAGCGCGTCCCACACCGGGGAGACGCCGTGCTGGAAGGTGCGGAACGCGACGATCGCCACCGGCACGACGAGCAGTAGCGCGAGGTAAGCCAGGATCCCGTAGCGCAATGCGTGTTTACCCATTGCGCATCCACCGCCGGGTCACCAGCGTCAGCGCGATGAAGAGGACCAGCGCGATCGCGATCAGAGTGACGCCGACTGCGGCAGCGGTCTGCGGCGCGTCGTTCTGGACGTCGTTGAAGATCAGTTGTGAGGCGATCTCGGTGTGCGGCAGGTTGCCGCCGATCAGAACGACCGAGCCGAACTCACCCAGTGCCCGGGCAAACGCGAGCGAGGCGCCGGTGAGCGCAGCGGCGCGGATCGCCGGCAGGATGATGCGCCGGAAGATGGTCCACGGTCTCGCCCCGAGGCAGGCGGCGGCGTCCTCGACGTCGCGCTCAAGTGTCAGCAGCACCGGCTGCACCGCGCGGGTCACGAACGGCAGCGTCACGAACAGCAGGGCCACCAGTACGGCGACCCGGGTGCCGGCGATGTCGACGCCGATCGGGCTGTTCGGGCCGTATAAGGCGAGCAGCACCAGACTGGCGACGATCGTCGGAAGCGCGAACGGGAGATCGATCAGGGAATTGACGACCGACTTGCCCGGGAAGTCGTCGCGGACTAGCACCCAGGCAAGCGCGACGCCGGTGATCGTGTTGATGACCGCGACGCCGAGCGCCACGAGGAGCGTGAACGCCAGCACCGATCGGGCCTGCGGGTCGTGTAACAGCGCTGACCAGGCACTGACATGCGCGGACTGGCCAACCATCGCCGCGACCGGAAGGCCGACCAGCAGCGACAGGTAGAGCATCGAGACGCCGGGACCGAGCCCGACCAGGACCGGCCGTGGCACGACCCGAGGGCGGGGCGGCGCCACGGCCATGCTGCCAGCGCTCATTGGTCACTTGACCCGCGGCCGAGCGACTCTTCGATCGCGGCGATCGAGCCGGTAGGTGAGCCGGCCGTCGTGTTGAAGAACTGCTTGTTCACCGCCTCCCAGCCACCGAGCGAGGCGATCGTGAACAGGCCAGGTGGGGTAGGGAACTTGCTGGTGTCCAAATCCGCCTTCACGACCGGCCGGTAACCCTGGCTCGCGAAGATCTTCTGGCCGTCATCGCTGTAGAGGAACTTCACGAAGTTGTTGGCCAGGGTCGGGTTCTGCGCGTTGCTGGTGACCGCGATCGGGTTCTCGATCAGGATCGTGTCCGGGGGAGTGAGGTAGGAGATGGCGTCGCCGGCCTGCTGCGCCTCGATCGCCTCGTTCTCATAGCCGATCAGGACGTCGCCGGTGCCGCCGACGAACGCGGCGGTCGCATCCGAGCCGCTGTCGGGCTGGGAGACGGTGTGCTGGAGCAGCGCCTTGATGAACGCAAGCGCCTGGGCCGGCGTCTTGCCTTCCTTGAGCTCGGCGCCGTACGCCGCCATCAGGTTCCAGCAGGCGCTGCCCGAGCTCAGCGGGTTAGGCGTGACGACCTTGACGCCCGGCTTGATCAGGTCGTCCCAGTTCTTGATGCCGAGCGGGTTGCCCTTCCGGGTGATCAGCACGGCGACCGAGTCGGTGATCATCCCCTGGTAGGGGTTGGCATCCCAGCTTGCCGCCACCAGCTTGGCGGTCACCAGCTTTTCCATGTCCGAGGCGCGGGAGAACTCCACCACGTCGGCCTTCTGGCCGGCTACGACGTTCTTCTCCTGGGTTCCCGACGGACCGTATGCCGGCGCGAGCCGGGTGCCGCTGCCCGCGACAGTTTTGGCAAACGCCGGGAAGAGCGCTTCGTATGCCGTTTCCGGGGTGCTGTAGGCGACCAGGTTGATGGTCTTGCTGCTCGATCCGCCTGAGGAAGACCCACAGCCCGACGTGACGGCCAGAATGGCCAGTGCGCCGACGCCGGCGATGGCTCGCTTCGTGCTGAACAAGACGATGCTCCTCTGCTGTGTGATGGGTATGACGGCCGATTTAACTAAGACCACCAGTTTACTAGAGTTTAGCACGGCAGGAACTGTCAGCGCGCCGGGAGTCATCGACGAGTCGCGGGTCTAACGGTGGCGGGGGCTACCGGTGGCGGACGGTCGGAACCGACGCGGTCGCACCGTGGCCGAGGAAACGACGCAGATGGGCCGGCTCGTGCACGGCCACCGCCGAGTGGAAAAGTGCCGCTTCGTCCGTGACGCCATCAAAGGTCCCCATCACCGACAACAGCAGCACTCCGGCGGCGAGCGCGAGCATCACCGGGTGGCGCCGCGGTGGGTCCTCGAGCAGGGCCGCTACCCGTCCTTCCACCGTGTTGGAGGTGAACCCGAGCGCGCCGGCCGGCCGGATTCCGCTGCGCGCGGCGGCAGCGTTGCGCAGCGCGCTGGCGACCAGCACGCGGTCGTTGCCGCGCGCCGCGTCCTCATCGGCCCACCGCTCAGTGAGCCAGACTTGGGTCCGCGGCAGCGAGCCGAGCAACGGGTTCAGCGCGCTCGCCATGAGCGCCGCGCTGCGGTGCCAGTGGTGATGATGGCGCAGATGCGAGCGCTCGTGCGCGAACATCACGTCGCACTCCGCGCGGCTGAGCAGCGAAAGCATGCCGCGCGTCACGTAGATCCGGCCGGGCCGGCCCGGCACGGCGTACGCGTCGGGGTCGGCGTCGGGAAGGACGACAAGATCGCTGCCGGTGTCCCGCACCTCGCGGTTGAGGCGGTACGCCGCGGCCATCGCCCGGCTTCGGTGGAGCGCTGCCCAGCTCAAACGCGCGACTCCGATGCTGACCAGCGCGAGCGCCGCTAGGGCGACCGGCACCCGCACCGGATCAGCATGACGCAGCGCCCGGATCGACCAGTGACCCTCCGAGGCGACGGCGCCGTCCTGACCGATCAGGGTCATGGCGAGCAGCCCGAGTGCGCCCATCCCGCTGGCCGCCGAGATCAGGCCCCCGGTCGTCAACAGCCAGGTGGCGGCCGCCGGCGACACCCGCCGCGCGATGAGTGGCGCGATCAGGCCGAACAGGCCGGCGAAACCGAGACCGGCGTACACCGAGTAATGCATTGCCGGCCCGGATCAGCGCCGGCTGGCGGCGCGGCGGAGCAGGGCGGCGAGCGTACGTTCGTCATCTGGGCTGAGCGAGCCGACGAAACGGGCGAGCACCGCCTCGCGATCGAGTCCGCTGTCGAGCAGCGAACGCATCTGCGACGCCGCAAGCTCGGACTGCTCGTAGGCAGGCCTATATAGATAGGCCCGCCCGACACGGGTCCGGGTCACCGAGCCTTTGTCATGGAGTCGGCTCAATATGGTCATGACGGTGGTGTACGCGAGCTCGGTGCCGAGCTCGGCTCGGACCTGGCCCGGCGACATCGGCGTCCCGGCCCGCCACAGCGCGGCCAGAACGTCGGCCTCGAGCTCACCGGGTGCGCGTCGGGATTGTCCAGCCATCAGTTCTCCGCGGGTTCTCACTACGACTGACTGTAGTTGATTAGGCCGAGCTGGACACCGGGCGGGAGTAACGCAGGTAGAGCAGGTCGTCACGGGTCAGCACATGACGTAACCGCAGGTGGGTCGGTTTCTCGCGCGCCGACGCCGGCTGGTCGGTAGTGGGCTGCGAGCCGGCGAGGTACGGCGAGACGGTGAGGCACATGTCGTCGACCAGGTCTGCCTCGACAAGCTGGCTCAGCAGGAACGGGCCGCCTTCGCACAGGATTCGGTCAAGGCCACGCCCGCCGAGCTCGGCGAGCAGTCGGGCGAGGTCGATCGTCTCGTCCCCGACGAACACCACGTCGGCGACGTCGCGCAGCGCGGCGGCCTGCTCGGCGCTGCGCTCGAGTGTCGCGATGATGGTGCGCGGACCCTCGGGTGCGAAGATCCGCAGCCTCGGTGACAACATGCTGCGACCGGTGACGACGACCAGCGGGGGTGCGGCGGCGTACCCGCTGGCGACTCGGTCGCCGCGAACCTCGTCGCTGAGCGTGACCGGGCCGTAGCGCTCGGCCTGTACGGTCGCCGCACCCACCATGATCGCGTCAGCGTGGCCGCGCATCGCGAGGAGCAGCGCCTGGTCCGCGGGGTCGGTCACCGCCTTGGTGCGACCGTCGAACGCGCCGGCGCCATCGAGCGTCATCACCATGTTGGCGCGGACGCCGTGGGGCGCGTCGCCGTAGTAGCGATCGAGCTCGGGTTGGGTGTCGGGCAGCAGCGCAATGCCGTCAGGGGTTGCCATGGTCACAGCCTGCCAGGTGCTTACGTTGTGGGCGCGGGGCGCCGATGGTGAACAGGTGTCCGGCAACACCCGGTATGAGCTGGCGCCGCTCGGTCGCCGAGGCCTGGCCTGGCTGATCGACATGACACTCGGCGGTCTGGTCGCTGTCACCGTCATCAAGGTCGCCGGTGGTGAGCGTGATCTGGGGGCGGTCTGGGATCTGGTGGTGTTCAAGTCGGTCAACGGCCAGGTCGGCCAGCAGCTCTCGGCCGCCACGAACCCTGGCGCCGCCGGCCTCGCGGCGATCCGCCCGGTCGCCGGCCTGCTGGGGATCGTGACCGGGCTGTTTGTCGCCGCCGTCGCCTACCGCGTGGTGACCAACGCCAAGTGGGGGGCCGGGTTCGGCAAGACCATCCTCGGGCTGCAGGTCGTGGTCGATCGCGGCGAGCCGGAGCAGCGAGTCACCGACGGCCGGGTGTCGCAGGTGCCCGGCTGGGCCAAGGCCTGGAAGCGCTGGGCGGTGCCGCAGGTGTCGAGCTTGATCCCGCTGCCGATGACCGGCCTGCTCGGCTATCTGCCGGCGCTGCGAGATCCGCGCCGCCGAGGGCTTCACGACCTCGCCGCCGGGACAGTGGTGATCGACCTGCGAGCGGTCGTCGCGCCGCGCGCCAGCCGGGATGCGGTCGCGGGGTCAGGCGCCCAGGACTTCTATCTCACGCTGCGTTAAGACAGATCATTCACCGAGGTCTCAAGGTGTGATGGATGTGTTGCCTATCCGGTGCACATTCGCGATGCAAACCGGTGGAAGACTGGCAGGACCCGTGGCCGGGTCGGCTACGGGTCCTGGGTGGGGTGAGTGACGGGACTTGAACCCGCGACATCCGGGACCACAACCCGGCGCTCTACCAGCTGAGCTACACCCACCATCGCGACCGGCGTTAAGGCCCGGCTGCGTCGTGCAGTCTAGCCACGGCTCAGCTCGGCGTACCAGCGTCGTCCGCAGACCCGCTCAACGCCGCGGCGGCGGCCTTGGCGGCGGTGCTGTCCGGCCCGGGCGCCGCTACCAGCACGGTGGCCCGGTAGTAGCGCAGCTCGTTGATGCTGTCGAGGATGTCCGCGAGCGCGCGGTGGCCACCGTTTTTGGCCGGCGCGTTGTAGTAGGCCCGCGGATACCAGCGCCGCGCCAGCTCCTTGATCGTGGAGACGTCGATCATCCGGTAGTGCAGGTGGTCATCGAGGCTCGGCATGTAACTCACGATGAACGACCGGTCGGTTGCGATCGTATTTCCACAAAGCGGCGCTTTGCGGCGTTCCGGTACGAACCGCTTGACGTAGTCGAGCACCTGTTCCTCGGCCTCGGCCACCGTCGTCGTCGCGGCCGCGATCGCCTCGAGCAGGCCTGAGGAGGTGTGCATGGTGCGAACGACGTCGTCCATGCCGGCCAGCTTGTCCGAATCGGCGGCGATGACGATGTCGAGGCCCTCGTCGAGCGGGTTGAGCTCGGCGTCGGTCACGATCACCGCGATCTCGACGAGTACGTCGTTCTGCGGATCAAGGCCGGTCATCTCGCAGTCGATCCAGACCAGGGCATCGGTCATGGCCGTGCCCAGAATCGGGGAAGACTCGCAGCGTCGTGGGTGTAGGCAAGCACCGCGACACTGTCCCACGCCTTACGCTGATCATGGACAAGCGCCCGTAGCTCAGGGGATAGAGCAGGTGCCTTCTAAGCACTTGGCCGCAGGTTCGATTCCTGCCGGGCGCGCGCATCGAGGTCACCACGGAGGCGAGCGGCTCACAGCCGTTCGCGGCTACCTATCCTGTGGATACGCTGTGAGGGTAGATATCGGCGATCGAGTGGTTGACTGCACCCGCACTCGGTGTTGCTGAAGATCAGTTGTCAGCGCATACACAACGAAATGGCGACCGTCGGTGATGAGTGGCAACGTGCGGCGAGGGCTCAGGTCCGCAGTGCGATGTGACATGACCGGTGTCCTACAATGACGCCGCTCGTCACCGTTGTCGTCCCGGTTTACAACGCGGGGCTTTCACTCGAGTCCGGAGTGAGCGCCCTGCTGGGCCAGACCATGTCGACGGCGGACTTCGAGGTCATCTACGTCGACGACGGGTCCACTGACGGCAGCGGTGCGCGGCTCGACGAGCTAGCAGCGGAGCATCCGCACATCTCGGTGCACCACATCCCGAATTCCGGCTGGCCGGGTCGCCCCCGCAATATCGGTATCGACAACGCCCGCGGGCACTACGTGCAGTTCATGGACCAGGACGACGCGCTGGGGAGCGAGGCCTTGGAGCGCCTCTACGCGTTCGCCACGGTCAGCGACGCGGACATCGTCGTCGGCAAGGTTGCGAGTGACTTTCGCCCGGTTCTGCATGAGTTGTTCCGTTCCGATCAGCGCGGGCGCACGCTGCGCGACTTCCCACTGCTGATCCGCTCGCTGACCCCCCACAAGATGTTCCGGGTCGAACTGTTGCGCGAGCATGGGATCCGCTTCCCCGAGGGCCCTCGCCGGCTCGAAGACCAGCCGTTCGTCACCGCGGCGTACTTCGCGGCGACCTCGATCGGCGTGCTGTCGAGCTATGTCTGCTACCTGTACCAGAAGCGGGAGGATGGCCAAAATTCCGCCGCCGGGATCTACGAACCGCGCGACTATTACCGCTACCTGCGAGAGGTTCTCGACATTGTCGAGGAGCACACCGAGCCCGGGGAGTTCCGCAACGTCCTGATGTCGCGCTGGATGAAGTCCGAGCTGATCGGGAGACTTCGCGGCCCGTTATACGTCGACGAAACGCGCGGCGGGTACCGCGAAGAGCATTTCAAAGAGGTTCGCCGGCTGGTCGAAGAGCGGTTTGACGACGAGATCATCGCCCTGCTCACGCCGGCGCTACGGGTGCGCGCCCACCTGATGCAAACCGGCGACGACCAGCAGATCGGCGAGCACTGGCGCGCCTACGACAAGGTCCGCCCGGACGTCACGCTCGAGAGCATGCGGTGGCGCGACGGCGCGCTGGAACTCAAGCTGTCAGCCTTGATGCGCGATGAGGCGGGCACCGGCGACCCGCTCGCCTTCGAGGTCATCGACGGCCGCTACTACCTGACCGACCGCCAGCTTGGCATGCCGATTCCGCTCGCTGTGCGCGAGGCCACAGATGGCGTCGAGGCCGCGACCGCTGAAATGGTGCTCCGGGAGGCGTCGACCTACGCGGAGTATTACGTCCCCGGTGACTGGGTCGCCTGCGTCGAAGAGATCGGCGACCGGCTGGTGACGGTGCGTGTGACCGGCACTGTCACCCTCGACCCTGCCACGGTGTTGTTCGGGGACCCGCTGCGGACCGGCTCCTGGCGGATGCTCGTGCGGCTGACGATCGCCGGCTGGAATCGGACCGTGCGGATCGGGGTCAGCCGCGCCGACGAGGTGCCCAACGCCCTTGACGAGCTCTACCTGGTAGGTGCGAGGACCCGGGTCTCCGTCACCGCGCCTGACGATGAGAACGTCGCGCTCCGCGTCGCCAAGTCTCCCGCTGAGGTGGAGGTGAAGGCGAAGTTGACCACACGCGACCGCGCGACCGTTCTCGAGGTCCTGCCGCCGCCGCTGCTGGCCGTAGCGGCGCGATCTGTCTTGCCGACGGTCACCCTCGAGCTGCGCCGGATCGGCACGACCCCGCTCCTGGTCACCGTGCCGGGCAGGCTCGACCCCAACGGGACCATCACGGTGGCGCTGCCCAGACGCACCCGAGTCCTTACTCGTGGTGTCTCGCTCGGGCGCTGGCGGCTTCGGCTCGTGGTGTCGACTGGGACCAGGAGCATCAAGCTGGTGATCGCATCGATTCTGCAAGTGCCTGGCCGGGGCGCGATCGCCCTGCTCGCTGAATCGGACCTGACCGGCAACGAGCCGGCGCCACTTCTGCGCCGCGTTCGTCGCATCGCCAGTCGCTGACGGACAGGCTCGGCAAAATCGGGCACGGATGGCGGTCGGCGCCGTCACGATGGCCAGAGATGCTGCGACAACCTTTCTTGACAACGATATCGCCAGCCAGGTTTGTCAGAGAATCAGCGCAAATGTTCGACGGATCGTCGAAATTCCTCCAGTGTCCCGCGCGCGTCGTCGAAGAGGAGGTCAGTCAGATCGCTACCGTTCGAATGTTCAAGCCCGCGCCGTCATCTGGCGATGGTGAGCCGTGTCCCAGCTCCTACCTGGTGGGGGTTCGTTGCCAATGCGAACCATTAGCCCCGCCATGCCCCGATGGGCTCGCTGCCCGAGGGCGAAAGTGGCGTGAAGCGGCCGGCAATGAGCCGGCGCGGGCCGCGTCGCCTGTTGGGGCACGCGGTCTCACTCGTCGCGATCGTTGCCTCGACTTTGACCGGATTCGTCGCGCTCGCACCGAGCGCCAGCGCGGCGACGCCGACCTGCAACTTCGCTACTGCGGGCACCGGCACCTACGCGAGCACGCTGTGCTGGTTTGACCTGTCGAGCTATAACGCCGCGCTGGCCACCGGGGCGGGCGGCCAGCAGATGACGATGACGATCCCCGGCGGCTATTCGATCAGCTTCACGCTCAAGGTGACCGGCGGCGCGGTCAAGGCGGCGGCGCTGCCGACGTACACCCAGGCATTCCTCGGCAACAGCGGCTACACCGGGGTCGCGGGCGAGCCGGCGCTCTACCAGACGGCGAACGCCACCACCACGACGGCCACGCTGAGCGGGATCAGCCTGACCAGCTCCGCGGGAACCACGCTCACCGGCTACTCCCTCGTGGGCGCCGATGCCGAGTCCTCGGACAGCGGCGAGTCGATCACCTGGACCTCCACCACTGCGCTGGCCTCGCTGGAGACGCTCGGCAACGCCTGCGGCGGCGGATTCACCGGCGCCGGCTCGACGACGGTGACCTGCACCGGCAAGAGTGTTGGCAACAAGACGGGCGACGCGATCCTCGCCTCCGAGGCCCCCTCCACGTTCAGCCAGACGATGGTCGGCGGCGGCCTGCAGGGGATCGGCTTCGGTGTCCTGATCTCCCAGCTCGAGTTCAACAAGACCGTCGTTAACGGCCTCGGCAGCGACGCGTTCAAGATCTCGGTCGCGGACGGCTCCGGCACCGTGCTCGACACCGCCAACACGAACGGCACGGCGAGTGCCTCGACCGGCGTCATCCCGGTCCTCGCCGGCACCGACGGCGAGAAATACACGCTGTCCGAGTCCGCCACGGTCGGCACGCTTGCGAACTACACGCAGTCGTGGAGTTGCACCCGAAATGGGGGCGCTGATGCCACGTTGCCCACCGGGGCGGCGGGTACGACGGCGAAGGTCACGCTCAACATCGGCGACTCGGTCATCTGCACGATCACCAACACCGCGCTGAGCACCACGCTCGGGCTGGTCAAACATGCCGGCACGCCGGTCGACGTCAACCACGACGGGCTGGTCGACACCGGCGACACGATCCCGTACACATTCACCGTCACCAACAACGGCGCGATCGCGATCACCAACATCTCAGTGACCGACGCCAAGGTCGGCGCCGTCACCTGCCCGCTCAACAGCCTCGCGGTCGGCGCCTCGCAGACGTGTACGGCGAACGCCCCCTACACCGTCACCGCGGCCGACGTGACCGCCGGCGCCGTCACCAACACCGCTACTGCGACGGCGTCGGTGTCAGGCACGACGGCCATCACGACGTCGCCGCCGTCGAGCACGACCACCCCGACCACCGCGCCGGCACCCTCGCTCAAGCTGACCAAGTCGGTCTCGCCGGCGACGGTGACGACAGCCGGACAAATCGCTACTTATTCGTTCGTGATCAAAAACACCGGCAACGTCACGATCACCAACGCCGGCGTGACCGAGTCCGCCTTCACCGGCAGCGGCACGCTTTCCGCGATCACCTGCCCGGCCGGCGCGGCGTCGATGGCGCCGAATGCCAGCGTGACCTGCACCGCGACCTACCCGGTGTCCCAGGCCGACCTCAACGCCGGCTCGGTGTCCAACACCGCGAGCGCGGCCGGCAAGAGCCCGGCGGGTGCGACGATCACCTCGGCGAGCTCGACCGCCAAGATCACCGTCACCCAGAACCCTGCGCTCACGCTCAACAAGTCGGTGTCGCCGACCTCGGCGATGACCGCCGGTCAGGTCCTCACCTACTCCTTCGTCATCACCAACACCGGCAACCTGACGCTGACCAGCGCGGCGGTCAACGAGGGGACATTCACCGGCTCCGGCACGCTGTCGGCAGCGACCTGCCCGGCCGGCGCAGCCGCAATGGCGCCAGGCGCCCAGATCACCTGCACAGCGACCTACACCGTGACCCAGGCCGACATCGATGCCGCCACGATCACCAACACCGCGACCGCGACCGCAACCCCGCCGGCTGGCGTCACCGGGCCCACCGTGTCGCCGCCGTCCTCGGTCACCATGCCGGAGCCGGCCAACCCGGCCATGACGATCAAGAAGACCGTCACACCGACCACGGTCACCACAGCCGGCCAAACGCTGAGCTACAGCTTCCTGATCACCAACACCGGCAACGTGACGATCCACACCGTCGCGGTTGCCGAGACGGCATTCACCGGCAGCGGCACACCCTCGGCGGTGACCTGCCCGGCGGGTGCCGCCTCGCTGGCACCGGGCGCCCAGGTCACCTGCACCGGCACCTACGTCGTCACCCAGGCCGACATGGATGCGGGCTCGGTCTCCAACACCGCGGACGCGACCGGAAGGAGCCCTTCCGGCGGCACGGTCACCTCACCGGGGTCAACGGCGCTTGCCACAGTGGTGGCCAACCCCGCGCTCGCAGTCGACAAGACCGCGTCACCGACCTCGGTCTCGGCGGCCGGCCAGACCATCACCTACTCGTTCCTCATCACCAACACCGGCAACCAGACACTGCACGGCGTGACCGCGGTCGAGACGCTGTTCAGCGGCACCGGCACGATGTCGGCACTCAGCTGCCCGGCCGGCGCCGCGTCGCTCGCCCCGGTTGCCCAGGTGACGTGTACGGCGACCTATGTGGTGACCCAGGCTGACGTCGACGCCGGCTCGGTGTCGAACACCGCGGCTGCCACCGGCAAGTCACCGTCGGCCGCCACGATTACCTCGGCGACCTCGAATGCCACGGTGACGGTCACCAACGCGCCCGCGCTCACCGTCACCAAGTCCGTGCTGCCGACCTTGGTGTCGGCAGCTGGGCAGACCGTGACCTACTCCTTCCTGGTCAAGAACACCGGCAACCTGACGATGCACGCGGTCTCGATCAACGAGGGCGCCTTCACCGGTTCGGGCACGGTCTCCGCGGTGAGCTGCCCGGCCGGCAACATCGCCCCGAACGCGACCACGACGTGCACCGCGACGTACGTCGTCACCCAGGCGGACATGGACACCGGTTCGGTGTCCAACACCGCGACCGCCTCGGCGAAGAGCCCGGCCGGAGCCACGACGACCTCGGCGCCCTCGACGGTCAGTTTCACGGCGACCAATGCGCCGGCACTCACGGTCACCAAGTCGGTGCTTCCGACCTCGGTTTCCACGCTCGGCCAGTCCGCGACCTTCTCGTTCCTGGTGAAGAACACCGGCAACGTCACGATGCACGGGATCACGATCAACGAGGGGGCGTTCACCGGCACCGGGACGCTCTCGGCGGTGAGCTGCCCGGCCGGCGCTGCCTCACTCGCTCCGGCCGCGACCGTCACATGCACCGCCACTTACGCGATCACCCAGGCCGACCTCGATGCCGGCTCGGTCTCCAACACCGCCACGGCGTCCGGCTTGAACCCAGCCGGCGCGACCACGACCTCGGCGCCGTCGACCGTCTCGCTCACCACGACCGCACTCCCGGCGCTCACGGTCACCAAGTCGGTGCTGCCGACCTCGGTGAGCGCAGCCGGGCAAACCGTCACATACTCCTTCCTGGTCAGGAACACCGGCAACGTCACGATGACCGCGATCGGGATCACCGAGGGCGCCTTCAGCGGCACCGGCACGATGTCCGCGCTCAGTTGCCCGGCCGGAGCCGCGTCGCTCGCCCCGAACGCGAGCGTGACCTGCACCGCGACGTACGCCGTCACCCAGGCCGACATGGACGCCGGATCGGTGACCAACACCGCGACCGCGCACGGCAAGGACCCGGCCGGCGCCACGACGACCTCGTCCGGGTCGACCGCGACGTTGTCGGTCACCGCTCACCCGGTGCTCGATCTGGTCAAGTCGGCCGCGCCGATCGGACCGACCAACCTCAGCGTCGGCGAGGTCATCACCTACTCCTATCTGGTGACCAACGCCGGCAACGTGACGCTGTCCAACGGGGCAATCGACGAGGGGGAGTTCACCGGCCACGGCACGCTCTCGGCCGTGAGCTGCCCGGCTGGGATGACCTCGATCGCCCCGACCGCAAGCTTCACCTGCACCGCGACGTACACCGTGACCCAGGCCGATGTCGACGCCGGGACGATCGCCAACACCGCGACCGCGGTCGCCAGCCCGCCGGCGGGCGTGACCGGGCCGACCATCTCCGCGCCGTCGACGGTCACCATGCCGGCGACCGACGAGCCGTCGCTGACGCTCCACAAGTCGGTGTCGCCCTCGTCGGTGACGGCCGCGGGCCAGACGGTGACGTACTCGTTCCTGCTGATCAACACCGGCAACGTGACGGTCGCCGGGGCCACGATCAACGAAGGCGCATTCGGTGGCAGCGGGACGCTGTCGGCAATCAACTGCCCGGCCGGGATCTCGTCGATGGCACCCGGCGCCGAGGTGACCTGTACGGCGACCTATGCGGTGACTCAACCTGACGTCGACGCTGGATCCATCTCGAACTCTGCGACCGCCAGCGGAACCGATCCGCTCGGCGCGACCGTCACGGCGCCGACCTCGACCGCGACCTTGACGGCCACCGCGTCGCCGTCGCTGACGCTCACCAAGACCGCCTCTCCGACGACGGTGACCGCGGCGACGCAGACCGTTACCTACTCCTATCTGATCCGCAACACCGGCAACGTGACGCTCGGTGAGCCGACCGTCAACGAGACCGGCTTCAGCGGCACCGGCACGCTGTCGGCGCTGAGCTGCCCGCCGGCCGCGGCCTCGATCGCGCCGAACGCCGCCGTCACGTGCACCGCGACGTACGTCGTCACCCAGGACGACATGGACGCCGGCACGCTCACCAACACCGCAACGGTGACGGCGAGCCCGCCGTCCGGCCCGGCGATCACCTCGGCGCCCTCAAGCGTGACCGTGGCCGCGACCGCGAGCCCAGCGCTCACCGTGGCGAAGTCGGTGGCACCGACCTCGGTCTCGGCGGCCGGGCAGGGAGTGACGTACTCCTTCCTGATCACCAACACCGGCAACGTGACGATGCACGGTGTCTCGGTCGCCGAGGTGGCCTTCAGCGGCACCGGCACCCTGGGAACGCTCGGTTGCCCGGGCGCGATGTCGATGGCGCCCGCCGCCCAGGTGACGTGTACGGCGCCCTACACCGTCACCCAGGCCGATATCGACGCCGGCACGGTGACGAACACCGCGCACGCGACCGGCACGAGCCCAGCCGGCGCGACGATCACCTCGCCCAACTCCTCGGCCACCTTGGCAGTGACCGCGACCCCGGCCCTCACAGTCACGAAGTCGGTCCTGCCGACCGCGGTGTCCGCGGCCGGCCAGTCGGTGACCTACTCGTTCGCGGTGAAGAACACCGGCAACCAGACATTGCATGCGATATCGGTCACCGAGGGAGCGTTCAGCGGCACCGGCACGCTCTCGGCGGCGACCTGCCCGCCCGGATCGTTGGCACCGAACGCGACGGCGACCTGCACTGCGACCTATACCGTCACCCAGGCAGACCTGGACGCCGGATCGGTGACCAACACCGCGACCGCGTCGGCGCTCGACCCGGCCGGCACCTCCCACACCTCCGCGCCGTCGACGGCGACCCTCGCTGTCACGGCGAACCCGAGGCTGACGGTTGCCAAGTCGGCGTCGCCCTCCGCTATCTCCGCGGTCGGCCAGACCGTGACCTACTCGTTCCTGCTGAGGAACACCGGCAACCAGACGATGACCGCCGCGACCGTCAACGAAGGCGCGTTCAGCGGCAGCGGGTCGCTGTCGGCAATCAGCTGCCCGGCGGGTGCGGCCTCGATCGCGCCGACCGCGACCGTCACCTGCACCGCGACCTACGTCGTCACCCAGGCTGACCTCGACGCCGGCACGCTCACCAACACCGCCACCGTGTCGGCCAAGGACCCGACCGGGTCCAACCACACCTCGCCGCCATCGTCCGCGACCGTCACGACCACGCCGGGTGCCGCGCTGACGATCAACAAGACCGCGTCGCCGTCGACCGTCGACACGGTCGGTCAGGTCGTGACCTACTCGTTCCTGATCACCAACACCGGCAACCTCACGCTCACCGGGGCGACCGTCGACGAGGGCGCGTTCAGCGGGAGCGGGCTGCTGTCCGCGGTCAGCTGCCCGGCGGGTGCGGCGTCGATGGCGCCGAACGCGACCGTGACGTGCACCGCGACGTACTCGATCACCCAGGCCGATCTGGATGCCGGGTCGGTGACCAACTCCGCCACCGTCGACGCGGCGCCGCCGGCCGGCTTCGTGGGTCCGATCGTGTCGGCACCGTCCTCGACGACAGTCACCGCGACCGCGGGGCCGGCGCTGACGGTCAGCAAGTCGGTCGCACCGACCTCGGTGTCAGCGGCCGGCCAGGGCGTGACCTACTCGTTCCTGGTGCACAACACCGGCAACCAGACGATCCACTCGGTGACGGTCAACGAGGGCGCGTTCAGCGGCACCGGGTCGCTGTCGGCGGCGACCTGCCCGGCCGGCGCGGCGTCGATGGCGCCCGCAGCGACGGTGACCTGCACCGCGACGTACACCGTCACGCAGGCCGATATCGACGCCGGCTTGGTCACCAACACCGCCACGGTGAGCGGTAAGAACCCAGCCAACGTCAGCGTGACCTCAACGCCCTCGAGCGCGATGTTTGCGGTCGGCGCCGCGCCGGCGCTCACGGTCTCCAAATCGGTTCTGCCGACATCGGTGTCAGCGTCCGGCCAGGGCGTGACGTACTCGTTCGCGGTGAGGAACACCGGCAACGTCACGCTGCACTCGGTGACGGTGAACGAGGGCGCGTTCAGCGGCACCGGCACGCCGTCAGCCGTCAGCTGCCCGGCGGGCGCCGCCTCGCTGGCGCCGAACGCGACCGTGACGTGTACGGCGACCTACACCGTGACCCAGGCGGACATCGACGCCGGCTCGGTGTCCAACACCGCGACCGCGTCCGGCACCGACCCGAGCGGCACGACGCTCACCTCGGCGCCGTCGACCGTGACGCTTGCGGCACCGGCCGCGCCGGCGCTCACGGTCACCAAGTCGGTCCTGCCGAACGCCGTCTCGGCGGTCGGTCAAGGCGTGACGTACTCGTTCGCGGTGAGGAACACCGGCAACGTCACGCTGCACGCGATCACGGTCAACGAGGGCGTGTTCAGCGGCACCGGCACACTGTCGGCGGCGACCTGCCCGGGCGGGCAGCTGGCACCGGGCGCGAGCGCGACCTGTACCGCGACCTACACCGTCACGCAGGCCGATATCGACGCCGGCACGCTCACCAACACCGCGACCGTCTCGGGTACCGATCCGGCAAGCGTGGTCGCGACGTCGGCACCGTCGACGGCGACCGTGACCGCGGCGGCGAGCCCGTCGCTGACGGTCAGCAAGACCGCCTCGCCCACGACCGTCGTGGGCGCCGGCCAGCTGGTCAGCTATTCCTTCCTTGTCACCAACACCGGCAACGTCACGCTGCACGCGATCACGGTCAATGAGGGCGCGTTCAGCGGCACCGGCACGCTGTCGGCGGCGACCTGTCCCGGCGGGTCGCTGGCACCGAGCGCGAGCGCGACCTGCACCGCGACGTACACCGTCACGCAGGCCGATATCGACGCCGGCTCGATCTCCAACACCGCGACGGTGTCGGCGAAGGACCCGGCGAACGCGACCAGTACCTCGGTGCCCTCGACCGCGGTCGTGACCACGCTCGAGGGACCGGCGCTCACGCTCGACAAGACCGCCTCGCCTACCTCCGTCTCAACCGCCGGTCAGACGATCACGTACTCGTTCCTGATCACCAACACCGGCAACGCGACGTTGACCGGCGCGACGATCGACGAGGGCAATTTCACCGGCAGCGGGCTGCTGTCCGCGGTGAGCTGCCCGGCCGGGTCCGCGTCGATGGCACCGAACGCAACTGTGACCTGCACCGCGACCTATACGGTCAGCCAGGCCGACATTGACGCCGGGTCGATCGCCAACACCGCCACCGCGGTCGCCACGCCGCCCTCCGACCTGGTCGGGCCGATCGTCTCACCGCCGTCGACTTCCGCGGTGAGCGTCGACGCGAACCCGGCGCTGACGGTCGTGAAGTCAGTGTCGCCGACCTCGGTCAGCGCCGCCGGTCAAGGCGTGACCTACTCGTTCCTCGTCACCAACACCGGCAACGTGACGATGCACGGGATCTCGGTCAACGAGGGCCCGTTCAGTGGCACCGGGACGCTGTCGAGCGCGACCTGCCCGCCCGGCTCACTGGCGCCGAGCGCGAGCGTGACCTGCACCGCGACCTACATCGTCACCCAGGCCGATCTCGACGCTGGATCGGTCTCGAACACCGCCACCGTCACCGGACTCGACCCGACCGGAGCTCCCGAGACCTCGTCACCGTCGACCGCAACGCTGAGCGCACCGGCGGCTCCGGCGCTGAGGATCCAGAAGACCGCGTCGCCGACCGCAGTGGACTCGGTCGGACAAACCGTGACGTATTCCTTCCTGGTGACCAACTCCGGCAACGTCACGATGCATGCGGTGACCGTGAACGAGGGCGCCTTCAGCGGCTCGGGCACGCTGTCGACAGCGAGCTGCCCGGCCGGCTCGCTGGCGCCGAGCGCGAGCGTGACCTGCACCGCGACGTACGACGTCACGCAGGCCGACCTCGATGCCGGATCGGTGACCAACACCGCGACCGCCTCGGCGACCGACCCGACCGGCACGACGCTGGCTTCGGCGCCCTCGACGGCAACCGTCAGCGTCACCGCTGAGCCGGGGCTGAGCCTGGTCAAGTCCGCGGGGCCGATCGGACCGGCGACGCTGACTCCCGGCGAGGTCATCACCTACTCGTTCCTGGTGACCAACACCGGCAACCTGACCATCACCGATGTCGGCATCGACGAGGGTGCGTTCAACGGCAGCGGTCTGCTCTCGGCGGTCAGCTGCCCGCCGGCCGCCGCGACACTGGCTCCTGGCGCAAGCGTGACGTGTACGGCGACCTACCCGGTGACCCAGTCCGACGTCGACCACGGCACCGTGGTCAACACCGCGACGGCGACCGGCACGCCGCCGAGCTGGGCGCCGGGCCCGGTCGTCTCGCCGCCGTCGACGGTCACCATGCCGCAGCCCGCCTTGCCTGCGCTGACGCTGGACCAGTCGGTGTCACCGACCATCGTGCATCACGCCGGGCAGCAGGTCACGTACTCGTTCGTCATGACCAACGGCGGGAACGTCACGCTCACCGCCGCGACGATCGACGAGTCGACCTTCACCGGCACCGGCTCGATCTCCCCGGTCGACTGTCCGGCCGGCGCGAGCTCGATGGCGCCGCAGGCGCAAGTGACCTGTACCGCGACTTACCAGGCCACCCAGGCCGACATCAACGCCGGCCAGGTGAGCAACATCGCGACGGCGGCGGCGGTCCCGCCGGGCGGGACGCGTCATTCGGTGGTCTCGCCGCCCTCGACCGCGGTCTTCACCGCAACCGCGCCGCCGGCGATCAGGATCGTGAAGACCGCGAGCCCGATGACGATCTCCCGCCGCGGGCAGACCATCACCTACTCGTTCCGGGTCACCAACACCGGCAACGTCACATTGCGCGGCGTCCGCGTCGACGAGGGCGCCTTCAGCGGCAGCGGCACGCTGTCGGCGGTCCGCTGCCCGGCGGCCGCTGGCGCACTCGCGCCCGGGGCGAGCGTGACCTGCACGGCAAGCTATGTTGTCACGCAGGCCGACATCGACGCCGGTTCACTGTCGAACACGGCGACCGCGTCGGCGCTCGACCCGGCCGGCAATCCGCTCACCTCACCGCCGTCGACGGCCAAGCTGCGCTCAACCGCGATCAGCAAGCTCGGCCTGGTCAAGTCGGCGCACGCCGTCGACGTCGACCATGACGGCGTGATCGACAAGGGTGACCGCATCGACTGGTCGCTGGTGGCCTCCAACCGCGGCGGGACGACGATCACCGATCTCACCGTCGTCGATCCCTCGGCCGGCACCGTCAACTGCCCGCGTACCACGCTCGCGCCAGGCGCCTCGATGAGCTGCAGCGTGGCGCCGCACACCGTCACCGCCGCCGATGTCCTCGCCGGCCACGTCCGCAACGTCGCGACCGCGACCGGCACCGTGATGGGCACGGTTCAGATCACTTCGGCGGCCGCGCGGGCAGCTGCGGTGGTCCGCCCGACCCCGGGGGCCGTCATCGTGCCCCCGCTGCCGTTCACCGGATTCGGTGCGACGATCGCACTCACCAAGGACGGTGTCCTCGCGCTCGCGCTCGGCGGGCTGCTGCTGGCGGTTTCGATGCCGCGCCGCCGCCGGCTGCTGCCGGCGCTCGATAGCGCGCCAACCAGGGGACCGGCCTGGGTGTGGCGCAGGCTCGGCCTCGCTCGCCGGTTGGTCACTCGGCGCAATCTGCCGGCCGGCTGGCGACTGGCTGCTCGGGAGTGAGCAGCAGTCTGTCAATCAGGATTGACATAGCGGCCGGGTCACCCCGGCCTTGAATTGACGCAGTGGCCGGTCCAGCCGGCCGCGGCTATACGCGCCGGCCCGAGAGCGCGTGAATGACGAAGACGATCAGGGCGATGATCAGTCCGAGCCAGAGGATGTGCGCGACGAAGGCGCCGAGTCCGGCGAATACCAGCAGCAAGAGAATTGCAACGATGAGCAACACGGGGACCTCCGGGGTCCGTTGTCGGCTGGGCGGTCGAGAACCGGCCTACCCCGCCAGCGGCGACTTTATGTCCGCCGGTTGTGACACAAAGTTGCGAGATGGTGCAACCGGTGTGACAGTGGCCAAAACCGCCGCCGGTGCCCGGGTCAACAGGGCGGCCGCGACCGCAGCCGCGGCCACGAAGAACGTGATGATCATCTCGAGGGCGTGACGGTAGGGCGTCAGCGAGCCGGGAGCATGGCCCGCGGCGAGTACGCCGATCAGGGCGGCGACGCCGAGAACCGATCCGACCTGACGGGCCATGTTGAGCACACCGCTTCCGGTGCCGAACCATGCCGGCGGCAGCGCTGCGGTGCCCACTCCGAGCAACGAGGGAATCGTCAGGCCGACGCCCATGCCGCCGATCAGCTGCGCCGGGAGCAGGTGGCTGGCGTAGGCATGCGAAGCCTGCAGGCCGTGCAGCCACAGCCCTTGCGATCCGGCATTGACCAGCGCGCCGAGCACGGCAACCCGCCCGGCGCCACCGATTCGGACCGCCAGCCTTGGTGCGACGATCCGGGCGAACGGCAAGACGCAGAGCGGACCCGGCGCGATCGCAAGTCCGGCGCGGACCGCCGAGTAGTGCCATTCGCCGGTCAGGAACTCGACCGAGTTGAGGACGAAAGCCCCGAAACCGGCGTAATAGAGGATGGAGACCGCGAAGGCCCCGCTGAATGAGCGCAATCGCAGCAGCGGAAGCTCGATAATCGGCGCCGGATGGCGGGCCGAGTGGGCGAGGACGGCCGCGATCCCGGCGACGGCGAGCACCGCAATCCCCAGCACGTTGAACGAGAGCCAGCCCCACTCCGGCGCCTTGACCATCGCCAGCGCGAGCAGCCCGACCGAGGCGGCAACCAGGAGCGCGCCGATGATGTCTGGTCGCGGGTGGGCATTCGGGTCTCGGCTTTCCGGGATGGCGCGGTGCGCCAGCGCGAGTGCGACCAGGCCGACCGGGACGTTGACCCAGAAGACCAGCCGCCAGCTCTCCTGGACAAGCAGGCCGCCGACGACCGGCCCGAGGCCGGCGCCGAGCGCCCCGACTGCCGACCAGGTGCCGATGGCCCGGGCGCGACCAGCCGGCGGCACTACCGCGAGCAGCAGCGACAGTGAGGTCGGCACCATCATGCCCGCGCCGACCGCCTGCAGCACGCGTGCCGCGACGAGCGCGATGACGTCCGGTGCGACGCCGCAGATGGCGGATCCGATCGTGAACGCGAGCAGCCCGGTGCTGAACACCCGGCGACGCCCGATGCGGTCGGCCCAACGGCCGGCGGGCACGAGCACCGCCGCGAACGCGATCGTGTAGCCGTTGAGCACCCAGGACAGCGCGCCGAGGCTGGTGCCCCCGAAGTCGTGCCCGATGTAGGGGAACGCGAGATTGACGATGAACAGGTCGAGGCTGGACATGAAAACGCCGAGTGAGAGCACCGCGACGGCGATGGCCGCCGGCGAGAGCCTTCGATGGGTCATAGCGGGGTCGGCGAGCGTCATGTGCGGCCTCCATGGCGGGTCAGTCCGGATTCTGGATGGACGCTACCGGAGTTAGTCCGAAAAATCGACTGACTGGCGTATGCTGCTGTCATGGCCACCGCGAAACCAGCACCGCGCACCTGCTCGGTCGCCCGGACCCTCGAGGTTGTGGGGGAGAAATGGGCGCTGTTGGCGATCCGCGAGGTCTTTCTCGGCGTACGCCGGTTCGAGGAGATGCTGACCAACATCGGCGCGCCACGCGACACGCTGGCCGCCCGGCTGAGGACCCTGGTCGAGCACGGCATCCTCGAGCGCCGGCAATACAGCGACCACCCGCCGCGGGACGAGTACGTTCTGAGCGCCGCCGGCCGCGATTTATATCCGGTGATTCTCGGCCTGATGCAGTGGGGTGACCGCCATCGACCGGTCGACGGTGGTCCGCCGATGGTGCTCGACCACGCCTGTGGGCATCGGCTGGAGCCGCGGTTGGACTGCGCGCATTGCGGCGAGCAGATCCAGGCCCGTCAGATCACCCGCGTCACCAGCGCGAGATTGTGAACCACCACTAAACCGCCGGCGGCCGGCCGGAGTTCACAACCCGGTCGAGTCGGCGACCAAACCGGACATCGAGAACAAACCGGTCCTGCGAGGCGCGCCAGGTTAACAGCTGGCTTTAGCTTTTCGGCCAGCCAACGCTCAATGCTGGCGGTGGTGGCGCTTGGCTCGAGCCGGTTTCGGGCGGGCGGCGACGACCAACCGGGCACCGATCAGCAGTATCGCGACCGCGACCACGGCCAGTTGTGTGAGGTCGCTGCCGCCGGTCATCGGCAGCGCCGGCGCCGCGGCCGCCGAGCTGGCGCTCACCGACGGCGACGGTTTCGGCGTCGTGCTGTGGCGGTGCGTCGGTGTCGGTGTCGGTGTCGGGGTGGCCGAGTGCGTGACGGTCCGGGTCGGCGTGGGTGTCGGCGACGGGCTCGGTGCGACGACCGGGATCGTGTCGCTCGCGTCGGCGGTGTCGTCGCAGACCTGCGCGTTCGGCTTCGCCCGGCGAGCACCCGAGGACTGCCCCTGGATGCCTACCCGCTCCTCAACGTGGCAGTAGTCAGTCTCGTCGGACGGGTCGCCGACCGCATTCGGATCGACGGTGATCGCAATGGTGGTGTCGCCGGCGATGATGGTGTCGTCCTCACAGGTCAGCGTCTGACCCGCGGCCGCGCAGGTGTAGTCCGCCGCCACGGTGCTGACGTAGGTCAATGAGTCAGGCAAGGTGTCGGTGATCGTGACCGTGCCCCGCGCGTCATCAGCCAGATATTGGGCATCGATCGTGATCGTGCCCTGCTGCCCGACGACGAACGGGTCGGGTGAATGGCTGATGTTGAGGTCGACGTTGGAGTCCGCGAACGCGGCACTCGGCGAGACGAGGACCAGCAGGCCAGCCGCCAGCGCGAGAACACTCAAGCGCCCTGCGCGCACAGGTCACCCCCATCTGGTGAGATCTCGGACTCTATTTTGTTTGGTGAGGTAGGTAACTGCCTTGATCGACATCTCGAGGACCAGAAAACCGAAACCGATTCGGTCCGGGGGTTCCCCAGCCGCCGTCCTCGCCGCTATGGTTCGCCGGATGGCATCGATACGCGGCGGGTTCAGGTGAGCGAGGCCGGGGCTGTCCTGCTCGATGTCCAGCACATCACGGTGCGGTTCGGCGGGCTGACCGCACTGACCGACGTCTCGGCCTCGGTGCGCGGCGGCGAGATCGTCGGGGTGATCGGTCCGAACGGCGCCGGCAAGACCACGCTGTTCAACGTCGTCTGCGGCTTCGTGCGGCCGAGCGAAGGCGAGATGCGATGGCGTGGTCAGCCGCTGCTACGCCACAAGCCTCATCAGCTCGCCTCGCTCGGGATCGCCCGCACGCTTCAGGCGCTCGGACTGTTTCCGCACCTGTCGGTGCTCGACAACGTCGTCATCGGCGCCGATCGCCATGCCAAGGCCTGGTTCGGCTCCGGACTGTTCGGCCTGCCCTATAGCGACAGCGACGAGCGGGCGCTGCGAGCCCGGGCAATGGCGACGCTCGACGAGCTCGGCATCACCGATGCGGCGGAGCTGTTGCCGAGCCAGTTGCCGTACGGCGTGCAGAAGCGGGTGGCGCTCGCCCGCGCCATGGTTGCCGAACCTGACCTGTTGCTGCTCGACGAACCGGCGTCCGGACTGTCCGCTCAGGAGATGACGGAGCTGAGCGAGCTGCTGCGTTCGCTCAAAGAGCGGACCGCGGTGCTGCTCGTGGAGCATCACATGGACCTCGTCATGGGGGTCTGCGATCGAATCGTGGTGCTCGACTTCGGCCGGTGCATCGCCGACGGCACTCCGGCCGAGGTGAAGGACGACCCGAACGTGTTGGAGGCCTACCTCGGCGAGCAGATCGACGACAGCACGCAAGGGGTGGGCGATGCTCGCGCTTGACGAGGTCGTCACGACGTACGGCGCGGTGCGTGCTCTCGACGGCGTCAGCCTGCAAGTCCCCGACGGCGGAATCACCGCGGTGCTCGGCGCCAACGGCGCCGGCAAGACCACGTTGCTTCGCAGCATCAACGGGTTGGTCCGTCCGGCGTCCGGGTCGATCACCTACCGCGACCGCGACCTGGTCAGCGCCAAGGTCGAGGAGGTCGTCACCTTCGGGATCGCGCACGTGCCGGAGGGTCGTGGCGTCATCACCGAGCTCACCGTCGAGGAGAACCTCCGGCTCGGCGCGCTCTGGCGAGGTGACCGAGCCGACGCGAACGCCGGTCTCGGCGAGATTTATGCGATGTTCCCGCCGCTGGACGAGCGTCGCGGCAAGCCGGCGGACACGCTGTCCGGCGGCGAGCGCCAGATGCTCGCGATCGGAAGGGCGCTGATGAGTCGCCCGACCCTGCTGCTGCTCGACGAGCCGTCGCTCGGGCTGGCGCCGAGGGTCACGGCACAGATCATGGCGACGCTCAAGCGGTTGAGCGACGAGCAGGGACTCACCGTCGTGCTCGTTGAGCAGAACGCTCGAAGTGCGCTCTCGGTCGCCGCGACCGCGGTGGTCCTCAACCTCGGGCGAGTGGTGGCCGCCGGCGACGCCGCTGAGCTCGCCGCCGACACCAAGCTCCGACACGCCTACCTGGGGTTCTGATGCACATCGCTGGACGTGATCGCTGATGTCCTTCATCAACCTGGTCATCTACGGCATCGCCAACGGCCTGATCTATGCCGCCGTCGCGCTGGCGCTGGTGTTGATCTGGCGCTCGACCCGGATCGTGAACTTCGCCCAGGGCGGCATGCTGATGTTCACCACGTTCATCGCCTGGGAGCTAGTGGTCAAGCACCATCAGAGCTATTGGCTGGGCCTGGTCGTCGCGATGGCAGCCGGGCTTGTCCTCGGCGGTTTTGTCGAGCGGGTCCTGGTGCGGCCGGTCGAGAACGGCCCGCCGCTCAACCCGGTCATCGTGACCCTCGGTCTGCTGCTGATGTTGGAGGGCTTCGCCGGGATGATCTGGGGCAACGGCCTGAGCTCGTTCCCACCCGAGTTCTCGGTGAACTACTACCACGTCGGCCATCAGGTGATCCTGTTCTCGCCGTACTTCCTGTTCATCGTGATCGCGGTCGCCGCCGTGGGACTTGCGCTCTATCTACTGTTCCAGCGATCGCCGCTCGGCCTGCGGATGCGCGCGTCGGCGTTCAGCCCCGAGGTGGCGCGGCTGCTCGGGGTCCGGGTCGGCCGGATGCTGACCCTGGGCTGGGCACTGGCGGCGGCGGTCGGGGCGCTTGCCGGTGTGCTGATCGCCGGCACGCAGCCGAACTACATCAATCCGAACGGGTTCGACAGTCTGTTGATCTTCGGATTCACCGCCGCGGTCATCGGCGGTCTGGACTCCGCGGTCGGCGCGGTGGTCGGCGGCGTGCTGCTCGGCGTCGCGCTGGAGATCCTCGACGTGCACGTCAGCAACGACATCGACAGCTTCTTCGTCTTCGCCCTGCTGCTCATCGTCTTGATGATCCGGCCGAACGGGTTGTTCGCCCGGACGGCGGTGAGACGGGTATGAAGCTGCCGGCCGTGCTGACGCGATCGACCGCGCTGCGCAACCTTGCGATCACCGTCGTCGCCGGGCTCGTGCTGTTCGGGCTGACCGAGGTGTTCTCGGAGTATCGCAACACCCAGCTCGCCAACGCCGGCATCAACTTCTGCGCGATTGCCGGCCTGACGGTGCTGACCGGGCTCTCCGGACAGATCTCGCTCGGCAACGGCGCGTTCATGTTCATCGGCGCCTACACCGTCGCGCTGCTCCTCAAGCACCATCCGAGCACGAGCAATCCGGAGCTGGTGCTGATCGTGGTCGCGGCGGTCGTCGTCGCGGCGATCGTCGGCGGCTTCGTTGGCACGGCCGCCGCGAGGCTGCGTGGGCCCTATCTCGCCGGCGTCACACTGGCGCTCGCCCTTGGGGTGCCGGTGCTTCCCGACTACCAGCATCTTGAAGGACCGCTCGGTGGACATGCCGGGCTCATCGTGAACGCGCCGGGCCCGCCGGGCGGCACGCTGGATCTCGAAAGATGGCAGGCCTGGATCTGTTGCCTGGCCGCGCTGGTCACGTTCTTCGTCTTGGCCAACCTTAGGAGCAGCCGGGTCGGCCGGTCGTTCACCGCGGTTCGCGACGACGAGATTGCGGCATCGCTGGCCGGCATGTCGGTGCCGCGGATCCAGATCCTCGCCTTCGTCGTCAGCGCCGGATCGGCCGGCCTTGCCGGCGCGATGCTCGCGATCATCGACGGTCAGATCGGCCCACAATCCTTCCCGCTACAGATCTCGTTGTTCCTGCTCGCCGGAGCCGTCTTCGGCGGGCTCGGCAGCATGGCCGGCGCGGCGTACGGCGCGGTGCTCATCACCTTCCTCGGCGGCTGGTCGACTGACCTTTCCAATGCGCTGTCGCTACCGAGCAAGGTCGACCTGAACCTGCCACCGGCGTTCTACGGTCTCGTGCTCATCGTCTCGATGCTGCTGTTTCCCTTTGGATTGCAAGGGTTGGTGCGCCGCGGCTGGCACCGGGTGCGGACCCGGACCCGCCCCGTCGAGGTCGCCGCGCGATAACGCCTGGAAAACGAAACTGGCCAGTAACTAGGAATCGAACCAGATTCGGAATAGGTTCCCGCCAGCATCTCTCCTAGCGACCCGGAGGAACTATGACCAAGGCCCCCCTGCGGCTCCTTGCCACCGGTGTAGTGGTGGCGCTTGCCGTTGCCGCCTGTGGCGGCGGCGGCAGCAAGGCGTCCGCACCCGGCGTCACGGCGACGACCGTCACGATCGGAAGTCACCAGCCGCTCACCGGTGTGGCGGCTCCGGGCTATAGCGAGATTGCGCCCGCTTCGAACGCGTACTTCAAGTACATCAACGCTAACGGCGGGATCAACGGCCGGACGATTAACTACACCTACCTCGATGACGGGTACAACCCCGCCAACACCGTCACGGTCGTTCACAAGCTGGTCGAGCAGGACAAGGTCTTCGCGATCTTCAACGGCCTCGGCACCCCGACGCATCAGGCGGTCGTGAGCTACCTCAACCAGCAAAAGGTGCCGGACCTGTTCGTCGCCTCCGGCTGCCTGTGCTGGAACCAGACGACGACCGATCCCGAGACCTTCGGCTGGCAGCCCGACTACACCGTCGAGGGGAAGATCCTCGGGCAGTACATCGCGAAGAACTTCCCCGGCAAGAAGGTCGGAATCTTCGCGCAGAACGACGACTTCGGGACCAACGGCATCAAGGGCCTCGAGGACGAGATTCCGGCCAGCTCGGTCGTCTCGACCCAGCGCTACGACCCGACCAACATCAAGATCACCCCGCAGGTCCAGGCGCTGCAGCAGTCAGGCGCCGAGATCGTCGTGTCGTTCAGCGTGCCGGCGTTCACCGCGCTGCTCAAGCTCACCTCGGTGGCGCTGAAGTTCAACCCGCAGCTCGTGGTCAGCAACGTCGGGTCCGACCCGATCACGCTGTCCGGTCTCATCTCGAGCTTCTCCAAGGGCAAGGCTCCCGGCCAGGCGCTGATCCAGGGGATCATCAGCGACACCTACCTGGCGCCGCCCTCGGATGCCAGCAACAGCTGGATCCAGCTGTTCAAGAAGATCCACGACAAGTACATCCCGAAGCTGCCGTTCGACGGCAACGTGGAGTACGGGATGGCCGCGGCGTACACCTTCGCGCAGGCGCTCAAGGCGGCCGGGAAGAACCCGACCAGAGCCAGCATCGTGGCTGCGGTTGAAAAGGGCGGCTTCAGCGGGCCCGGCTTGGTGCCGTTCGCGTTCTCGAGCTCCTCGCACTCCGGTTACACCGGCGTGCAGATCGCGAAGATCCAGGGGCTGGTCGGAGTGCCGGTCGGCACGCCGCTGGTGACCGACGACACTCCGAAGGGTGCCATCACGCCGTACACCACCGCTGAGCCGGCGGCTCCCTCCAACGGGATCCCGAGCGACTGATCGAGGCGCTTGATCAATCGGCGACGGCCGGCCCGGACCGGGCCGGCCGTCGTTGTGCCCGGGCTTGGTGAGGGAGACTGACGGCGAGATGAGCGATCGACCGACGATCCCGCCAGGGGAGCGCTTCGCGGACACCGACGCGTGGGACAAGGACCGGATCAAGGCGCCGCACCTGTGGCACACGCTGGGCTATCGGCGACTGTCCTGGGAGCCGGGCGCGACGTCGATCGCGTGGGACGCGTCGCCGGACTACTGCTTCCCGACCTCAGGTGGACCGATCGTCCAGGGTGGGCTGGTGACCGCCCTGCTCGATGCCGCGATGGGCGGCGCCTGCTGGACCGTGCTCGATCGAGACCAGGCGTTCCTGACCGCGGACCTTCGGGTGGAGTTCGTCCGCTCGGCGCAGGTCGGCACGGTCTCAGCGCACGGCTGGGTTGTGCGGCGTACCCGTCGGGTGGTGTTCTGCGCGGCCGAGCTTCATCGCGGTGAAGCCAAGGGCGAGCTGTTGGCGAGCAGTCGCTGCACCCAGGTGGTCCTGCCGGCCGAGGGTCGTGCGGGGCGCTATGACAAGCCGGCCGGCGACGGCGCCGACGGGGCACCGCCGGACGACGCGCGAGGATGAGCCCATGACCGCTGACGACGTCACGACCTTGAGTGAGCAGGCCGCGCCGAGCGCTGCCGTCGGCGGCTACCTCGCTGAGCGGCTTGGTGACGACGGCTGGCGGGACTGCTCGCTCGAGCTGGTTGCCGGTGGCCGGTCCAACTTGACCTTCATCGTGACCTCGGCGGCCGGTGACGCGGTGCTGCGGCGCCCGCCACTGTCCAACCGGCTGCCGACCGCGCACGACATGGGCCGCGAGCACCGGGTGATATCGGCGCTGGGCGAGACCGCGGTGCCGGTGCCGAAGACACTGGCGATGTGCACTGACGAGGACGTCATCGGGGCGCCGTTCTACGTGATGGACCGGGTCGCCGGGCACATCGTGCGCGACGTGATGCCTGACGGCTACGCCGAGTCCGCGGCTGATCGTCACGCGATAGGCACCGGGTTGATCGACGTCCTGGCGGAGCTGCATGCCGTCGTGCCGTCGAGTGTGGGGCTGGCCGACTACGGCAAACCGGCCGGCTACCTCGACCGCCAAATCCGGCGCTGGACGATGCAGTGGGACGCCACTCGGATCGCCGACGAACCGGGAGGCACCGAGCTCGACCGGCTCGCCACGCGGCTCGCCGACGCGATGCCGGCCTCGGCGACCGGACCGATCGTTCACGGTGACTACCGGATGGACAACGTCCTGCTCGATCCGGTCACGCCGGGCAAGATGGCCGCCGTACTCGACTGGGAGCTTTCGACGCTCGGCGATCCGCTTGCCGATGTCGGGTTGTTCTACATCTACTGGCAGGACCGCTCGGACAGCGCGACGCAGTCCGCGGCCGGCCTGCTGCCATGGGTCACCCGGCTCGAGGGCTTCCCGAGCCGGCTCGAGCTGCTCGACCGCTACGCCGCGCGGACCGGCCGGGATCTGACCGCGCTGCCGTGGTACGTCGGATTCGCCTGTTTCAAGCTCGCCGTGGTGCTGTCCGGCGTCGCGGCGCGCGGCCGGGCCGGCGCGATGATCGGCGACGGCTTCGTGGAGATGGCCGCCCGAATCGCGCCCCTGGTCGACGTCGGCCATACCGCCCTATCCGGCCAGCTCGGCTAACCCGAGCGATCAGTCAGATCTCCCGGGCGCCATGGCGCCGTTACGTTCTGACACAACAGCGAGGGGGTGGGGGTCAGCCCGCTCGCGGGTCAGACGCCGCCCCTCGAGGTGATGCCGCCGTCGATGATCACGGTCTGGCCGGTGATCCACGACGCATCGTCGGAGAGCAGGAACGCCGCGAGCTTCGAGGTGTCGTTCGGCACGCCGAGCCGCTTGAGGGGATAACGCTCGGCGACGGCGGCCTCGTCGTTCTCATACAGCGCTTTGGCGAAGTCGGTCTTGACGACGGCCGGCGCGATGCCGTTGACCCGGACCATCGGGCCGAGCTCCTGAGCGAGCTGGCGGGTCAGATGGACCAGCGCCGCCTTGCTGGCGTTGTAGGCGCCGATGAACGGCCCGGGCACGAAACCGCCGACCGACGCGACGTTGAGGATGGCGCCGCCGTTGTCGCGCTGCCAGGTCCGCCATGCCAGCTGCGTCCACGCCAGCGCCGCCACCACGTTGACCTCGAAGATCTTGCGTACGGCGGCCAGGTCGGCATCGACGAGCGGACCGAAGTGCGGGTTGACGGCGGCATTGTTGACCACGAAGTCGATCCGGCCGAACGCCGCCATGGTCGCCTCGACCGCAGCGTGCTGATGCTCGCTGTCGTCCGCGCTGCCACGGGCGGCGACAGCCCGGCCGGACCCGTCGGGATCGAGTTTGGCGATCGCGCTGTCGAGCTCGTCCGGCTTGCGCGCGGTGATGCAGACCGAGGCGCCGCGAGCTACCAGCTCACGGGCGATGCCGAAGCCGATGCCGCGGGTCGCGCCGGTGACGATCGCGCTGCGGCCAGTGAAGTCATCCATGCTCATGGCCGGACACGTTGCCATATCGCCATCCACCGGCCGACGCTCGGGCACCGTTGTCCACATTTGGCCTCACCTGGTCCCACCGGCAGATGTGGGCGGCGAGGCTGGCTGGGCCGGCGAGCGCCGCGCGAGGATCAGTGAGGAGCGAGGCGATGGACACGTTCGTGACAGTGCACGGCAACCTGGTGGCCGATCCGGTCCAGCGATCGACCGCGAGCGGCGCCACGGTGGTGGGCCTGCGGCTCGCCTCGAGCGGCCGGCGGTTCGACAAGGCAAGCGGAGAGTTTCGCGACGGCGACACCATGTACATAAGCGTGTCCTGCTGGCGCTCGCTCGCCGGACACGTGCTGGCGAGCCTGCGCAAGGGCGACAGCGTGGTCGTCCTCGGCCGGTTGCTGTTCCGCAGCTATGACGACAAGCAGGGCAACCGTCGTACGGTTCACGAGCTCGACGCGATCGCGCTCGGTCCCGACCTGTCGCGCTGCGCCGCGGATCTGCGCCGGGCGCCGCGCGCCAACGACGGGGATTCGCAGCCGGCTGAGCAGCCCTGCGAGCCGTCGGCCGACGTGACGGCCACGCCGGCTGTGCCGGTCGCGGCCTGACCGAGCGCGGCTGGTGTGTGCTTACCGAGTGGTGACCGAGATCGGCGCTGAGCTCGTGGTGCCGCCAGGGTTGCGCGCGACCATCCGTACGGCGTACTTCTTGTGGCCGGCCAGACCATGGACGGTCAGTCGGACGTGACGAGCGACCAGCTTGTTGCGCGCCGTCACCCAGGGCGACTCCCGAACCGTGTGACCGTGGGTCGCCACGACGCGCACCTGCGCTCGCAGCCCTTCGGCGTACACGTCGGCGCTGACGGTCGCCGAGTCCGCAGAAACGCCGCGCTTCTTCAGGTGGGTGATCGCCGGTCGTTGCAGGAACTCGTAGGCGCCGATGTCCGGTGCGCTGCCCACCCGCCGAGGTCGACCGACCAGGTCGGTGTCGTGTGCCGGGTCCGTGGCGCCCTTGTCGATGGTCGGCGAACTGGGCGCCTCGCGGAAGTTGCTCTGATCAGGAGCCGCGAAGCGGGTGGGTTTGGAGACGTCAGTCGCATTGCCGTTGACCGCTGCCTCGCCGCCGCCGGCATCGCTCGCCGTTGAGTGGTGGTAGTCGCTGTGTTTCAGGTTGACCGTCGCGGTGGCGGTCGACGCGTTGGTCGAGGACTCCACGTCTTGCAACCCGCCCTGGAAGATGTCGTTCGTCGCGGTGACGGTGATTGCGGTGAACTCGCCGGCGGCGGCGAGCAGGCCGATTCCGTGTGGATCGGTAGCGACTGCGGTCACACCGCGGATCGTGACATTGAGGTGTTTGGTCGGCGGCACTTCACTGCCCCTTGTCATGGCAAGGGCGGTGCTGTCCTCGCCGCGGGCCACACACAACGAGTCGACGATCGAGTCGTACACCGCGCAGGCGCTGGCGCCGTCGCCGTTCGACAGGACGATGACGTGCGAGACGGTCCCCAACGCGAAGAGTCCGGAAGTCGAGCCGGAGGAGTCGATCTGGACGTTGCTCAGCGCCACGCTCTTCGCGGTCTCCAGCCCGATCTTCGCAGCGAGATGGATGATCGGTCGCTCCTTGTTGACCGCGCCGTGGATCGACAGACCCGGTGCCTCGGCTGAGAGCGCGGTGGGGATTTGGTGTTGCTGTGAGCCATACGTTCCTGGCCCGACGATCACTTCTTGACCCCGGCCGGCATGGTTGATCGCGGTGACGATGCTGCAGGGGTGTGCCGATGAACACGCCGTGCCCTTCCCTGACGGGCTGGCATAGCGAGTGGCACCCGGGCCGGCCGAGGCGGCGCCGGGCGCCGCAATTGCAGCGAGGCCGGCGGCGACGACCAGCACGGACAGCGAAACCAGGTGGCGGCTCGGCATCATGGCGGGACTGTAACGCGAGCGTGGAGGATGCGCAGCCAGGATCACTAACAGAGGTCGACCGATCCGATGCCGACCGGCCCGACCCAGCGCAGGTCGTCGAGGTTGACCACGATCGCCTCCTGCGTGGTCCGTGCCAGTACGACGACCGCCTCGGCGACAGGATCGGGGTTCTCTTCGCGATGCGGCACCCAAGGCGGGACGTAGATGTAGTCGCCCGGGCTGGTGGCCAACCGGGTCTCTTCGTCGTCGTCGAGGAACACGAACTCGGGATGACCGCTGAGGATGTAGATCCCGGTCTCGGACTTGCCATGGTGATGGTTGGCCGACCGGGTCGCGGGTGCGACGTGGGTCTGGCCCATCCACAGCGCCGAAGAGCCGACCGAGGCGCCCGAGATCGCCTCGACCCGGCGCATGCCTGGTGTCTGCCCAGTGGCGTTCGACAAACTCGGCGCGCCGACCTGATAGAGCCGCCGGTGGAACCCATCGGGCCCGCACTCGATGCGATCTTCCATATCGGGTTGGCCTCACTTCCTTATGGACAGCCTTATTTCTAGCCTGTGTACGCCGGCGGCGCGCGCCACCGCACGGCTATCCGTAGCCTGGATCCGTGGCCCAATACATCTACTCAATGCACAACGTCCGCAAAGCCCATGGCGACAAGGTGATCCTCGACAACGTCACGTTGTCGTTCTTGCCGGGTGCCAAGATCGGGGTGGTCGGCCCCAACGGCGCGGGCAAGTCCAGCGTGCTCAAGATCATGGCGGGCATGGACACGCCGTCGAACGGCGATGCCGCGCTTGCGCCCGGATACACCGTCGGCATCCTGCTGCAGGAGCCGCCGCTCGACGAGACCAAGGACGTGCGCGGCAACGTCGACGAGGCGGTCGCCGACATCAAGGCCATGGTCGATCGGTTCAACGCGATCGGCGACGAGATGGCAGTGGAATACACCGAGGAGCTCGGCAACGAGATGGGCGTGCTGCAGGAGGCGATCGAGCACGCCAACGGCTGGGACATCGACAGCCGGATCGAGATGGCGATGGACGCGCTGCGGCTGCCACCGGGCGATGCGGACGTCACCGTTCTCTCCGGCGGCGAGCGCCGCCGGGTCGCATTGTGCAAGCTCCTGCTCGAGCAGCCCGACCTGTTGCTGCTCGACGAGCCGACCAACCATCTCGACGCCGAGAGCGTGCAGTGGCTCGAGCAGCACCTCGCCGCCTACCCGGGCACCGTCCTCGCAGTCACCCACGATCGCTACTTCCTGGACAACGTCGCCGAGTGGATCCTCGAGCTAGACCGTGGGCGGGCCTATCCCTACGAGGGCAACTACACGACGTACCTCGAGTCGAAGTCCAGCCGGATCAAGGTCGAAGGCGCTAAGGACATCAAGCGCAAGAAGGAGATCGAGCGCGAGCTCGAGTGGGTGCGATCCAGTCCGCGGGCGCGGCAGGCGAAGAGCAAGGCCCGGCTCGCCCGGTTCGACGAGCTGGTCGCCGAGGCCGACCGTCATGCGCCGGTCGACATCGACGCGATCCAGATCCCGGCCGGCCCCCGACTCGGCTCGCAGGTCATCGAGACCGGTCAGCTCCGCAAGGGCTTCGGCGACCGAGTGCTGATCGACGATCTGTCGTTCTCGCTGCCGCCTGGCGGCATCGTCGGGATCTTGGGCCCGAACGGCGTCGGCAAGACGACGCTGTTCAAGATGATCATCGGTGACGAGAAGCCCGACGGCGGCGAGCTGCGGATCGGCGAGACGGTCAAGATCTCCTACGTCGACCAGAGCCGCGCCGGCCTAGACCCCAAGAAGACGTTGTGGGAGGCGGTCTCCGGCGGCACCGACTACATCAATGTCGGGAAGACCGAGATCAACAGCCGCGCGTACGTCGCGTCATTCGGCTTCAAGGGACCCGACCAGCAGAAGCCGACCGGGGTGCTCTCCGGTGGCGAGCGCAACCGGCTGAACCTCGCGCTGACTCTCAAAAGCGGTGGCAACGTGCTGTTGCTCGACGAGCCGACTAACGACCTCGATGTCGAGACGTTGCGGTCGCTCGAGGATGCGCTCGAGGACTTCCCGGGATGTGCGGTGGTCATCAGCCACGACCGCTGGTTCCTCGACAAGGTCGCCACGCACATCCTGGCGTGGGAAGGCACCGACGACCAGCCCGGCCGTTGGTTCTGGTTCGAAGGCGGCTTCAGCGACTACGAGCGCAACAAGGTCGAGCGGCTCGGCGAGGAGGCAGCCCGCCCGCACCGCGCGACGTACCGGCGGCTGGGACGCGACTGATGCGCGGTGCCTTCACCTGGGATCCGGCGCAGTATGTCCGGTACGCCGACCAGCGCGGCCGGCCGTTCGAGGAGCTCGTCGCGCGGATCGGCATCGAGGCGCCGCAGCGGATCGTCGACCTCGGGTGCGGGCCGGGCTCGCTGACCCGGACGCTGGCCGATCGCTGGCCGGGCGCCACCGTCACCGGCATCGACAGCTCGCCCGCCATGATCGCCTCGGCAGCCGAGCACGCCGAGCCGGGCCGGATCGAGTTCGCCTGCGCCGACCTGCATGACTGGCACCCGGGGTCCGCGGTGGACATCGTCATCGGCAACGCGGTGCTGCAGTGGGTGCCGGGTCATCGCCAGCTGCTTGCCGGATTCGCCGGCTGGCTGGCGCCGGGTGGAGCGTTGGCGTTCCAGGTGCCGGATAACTTTTCCGAGCCGTCCCACACCGTCATCCGCGAGCTGCGGCTCTTACCACGCTGGCGCGACCGGCTCGGTCAGGGCGCCGATCGCAGCGTCGCAGTCGAGACGCCGGAGACCTATCTCGAGGCGCTCGTCGATGCCGGGCTCGAACCGGACGTCTGGCAGAGGACGTACCTGCATGTGTTGACCGGCGATGACCCCGTCTTGGACTGGGTCAAGGGCACTGCGCTTCGGCCGGTGCTCGATGCCCTGGCCGGCGACCAGGCCGCGACACGGGAGTTTCTCGCCGAGTGCGGCGCACGGCTTCGCGAGGTCTACCCGGCTCAGGAGTACGGCACGGTGTTTCCGTTCCGGCGCACGTTCGCGGTCGGGCACCGCAGGGCGGCATAGTGCGAGGCCGCGCCGGTCTCGCGGCGCTGATGGCCGGTGTCGCGATCCTGACGACCGCGTCCGCGGTCGCGGCGGGCGGCAACGTACCCGGCCGGCAGAGCCGGACCAGCGACGTCGCTACCGCCGGCGGTGACATCTATCTGTGGAGTACGCATCGCTCGGTGAAGCACGGCGGCGGATGCACGCTGTCGTTCGCGGTGCGGACCGCGACCACGCATCGGTCCGGCACGCTCACCGCCGGCCACTGCGTCGCGACGCTGACCGGCGGCCCGCCGTACGTCGTCGACCAGACCCGGGCCGGCGCGCACAACACCACCGATCCCGGGGATCGGCTCGGCGTGGTCGCTGCCGGCGACTTCCGGTTGGGAAAGCACGGCGACAGCGCGTTCATGGCGCTGGCGGCAAGGCGCGGCCTCACCGCGACGATCTTCACCGGTGGCGCGACCACCACGACGACGATTCCGGTCGGCGGCCTCGCTCGGCTGCACGCCGGTCTGCACGTCTGTTACTCCGGCGCGGCCTCAGGTGAGCACTGCGGTTTTACCGTGGTCGGCTCGGGGGCGACCGTGACCTTCCCCGAAGGCCACCACACCTACCGGATCCATCACGAGTGGCGGGCGACGGCGCGAAGCTGCCCGTCGCGGCCCGGTGACTCCGGCTCGCCGGTCTATTTCAAGCGCCACGGCCGGGCGTACGCCGTGGGGATCCTTTCCGGCGGCCAGAAGCACTCCGGCCGCTGCCCGTTCTTCTTCACCCCGATACGACTCGCGCTCTCGCAACTGCACTTACAGCTGTTTACGGCGAGTTGACAAGCGTGGTCGCTGCGTTGGTGAGGTAGGCCCACATCACTTCGTCGGCGGCCGGCGGGAGTGCCACGTCGTCGAGAGCGGCGCGCATATGGCCGAGCCAGACGTCTCTCGCCGTGACGTCGATGACGAACTCGGCATGCCGCATCCGCAGCCGAGGGTGGCCTCGCAGCTCCGAGTAGGTGTGCGGTCCGCCCCAGTACTGCTCGAGGAACATCAGCAAGCGCTGGGCCGCCGCAGCCCAGTCGTGATCGGGATAGATCGCGGTCATGACCGGATCCTGTGAGACCCGCGCATAGAAGCCGCTCACGATCGCCTCGAAGGTGTCGTGGCCGCCGACCGAGTCGTAGAACGTCGGGGCGGAATCGGTGCCGTCGATCGAGATCGGCTGCGGACCTGGTGGCTGCACCACACCATCCTGCATCACGGTCGGAGTGGCACTCTCGGTGATGTCACTCGACGCTGCGCCGCGGATCAGGGAGGATAACCCCAGGAGGACGCGTGAGCAGTGCGTTGGTGCTGAACGCGACGTACGAGCCCTTGTGCGTCGTCGCATCTCGCCGTGCGGTCATCCTGGTCCTCACCGGCAAGGCGGTCACGGTCGAGGCGTGCGACACCGAACTGCACAGCGAGCGGGTCACGCTTCGGGTGCCGATCGTGGTGCGCCTCACTCGGTTCGTGCGGGTGCCCTACCGCGCGGCCGTCCCGCTGACCCGCCGGGCGGTCTTCGCCCGTGACGGCGGCCGCTGCGTCTACTGCCGGGCGCCGGCGACGAGTATCGACCACGTGCAGCCGCGCAGCCGTGGCGGCATGCATGTCTGGGAGAACGTGGTGTCCTGTTGCCGCCGCTGCAACCACACGAAGGCCGACCGGGTGATCACCGAGCTGGGCTGGCGGATGCCGCGCCAACCGGAGGCGCCGACCGGGGTGGCCTGGCGGGTGCTGGGCGCCGGACGGATGGATCCGCAGTGGCGTCCCTACCTCGCCGACCCGGCGATCGACGACGTGGAGCAGATCACCGCGTAGGACGTGACCGGACGCGGCCTGACCGGAATCCGCAGGACTAGGCCGTACCCTCGATCCGTGAACACCCGCCTTGTGGTTCTCGGTCTCGGCGTCGTGGCCCTGGTGGCCGGATGCGGCTCCGGCTCGTCGAGCGGAGGTGGCGCCGCGCAGTCTCCGTCCGCAGCGGCCAGCACGCCCGCGCCGACGCCGACACACTCCGATCACCATCACTCGGCGTCAGCGTCAGCGTCAGCGTCGGCATCGTCCTCGCCGAGCCCGACCGCGACCGTGACGGTGACCACAGCGCCGGCCGTTCAGCGCTGCTTCTCGATCCACCTTGCACTCTCGCTCGGGGTGAGCCAGGGCACAGCCGGTACGTCGTACCAGACCATCGTGTTCACCAACACCGGCACCGTGCCGTGCACGTTGATCGGCTATCCGGGGGTCTCCTTCGACAACACCGAGGGTGCGCTGATCGGCAAGCCTTCGACCGAGGACGCCGGCAAGCGCAAGCTCGTCAAACTTGCGGTCGGCGGTCAGGCGAACGCCCTGCTTCGCCAGCCCGACTCGGGGAACTTCTCGAAGTCAGCCTGTCACCCGAAGACGGCGTACGAGCTGCGGGTCTACCCGCCGGGAGAGACTGTGCCGCTGTTCGTCAAGGATGCCGCCAAGGTCTGCTCGACCGGTGCGGGACGCTCTGGGGTCCGCCCGGTCGCGGCCGGCAGTGGCGGTTAACCGGTGGGCGAGCTCCACGATCTGACGCTGCTCGAGCAAGCCGAGGCGATCCGCACCAAGACCGTCTCGCCGGTCGAGATCGCCGAGCACTACCTCGGTCGGATCGATCGCATCAACGACTCGGTCGGTGCCTTCGTTACGGTCACTCCCGAGCTGGCGCTCGAGGCGGCCCGACGGGCCGAACAGGCCGTTGCCGACGGTGACCACCTGCCGCCGCTGCACGGGGTGCCGACCGCGGTCAAGGACCTCAACCTCACCGCGGGGGTGCCGACTCGATTCGGTACGGCGGCGTGGGAGCCGCTCGACCTCGGCATCGACGACTTCATGGTCAGCAAGCTCAAAGCCGCTGGGCTGATCTCACTCGGCAAGACCAACACCCCGGAGTTCGGACTGCCCTGCTACACCGAGCCCGACATCGCGCCGCCCGCTCGCACGCCTTGGGATCTGGAGCGCTCGGCCGGCGGTTCGAGTGGCGGCGCCGCCGCGGCGACCGCGGCCGGGCTGGTGCCTGCGGCACAGGGCAGCGACGGCGGTGGCTCGATCCGGATCCCGTCGAGCCTGTGTGGGCTGTTCGGTATCAAGCCGTCCCGCGGCCGGGTCTCGAACGCGCCGATCAGCGCGGAGATCAGCGGCCTGTCCACGAACGGCCCGCTGGCAAGGACGGTTCGCGATGCCGCCGCGCTGCTCGACGCGATGACCGGGCCGGCGCCGAGTGACTGGACCTGGGCGCCGCCACCGGCGACGTCGTTCCTGGCTGCCTGCGACCAGCCGCCGGCCGGCCTCACCATCGGGCGCTATGCGACTCCGGTGGTCGGCGACGCCGACCCGCATCCGGACTGCATTGCGGCGTACGACGCGGCAACCGCCTTGCTGACCGACCTTGGCCACACCGTCGTCGATCACGTGCCGACTTTTGCGGCCGATCTGGTCGGAGCGTTCGAGATCGTCTGGGCGATGGAGTTCCTGGCGTTGCCGATCGAGGCGGCCGACGTGCCAAAACTGCGACCGCTGACCCGCTGGATCAGGGAACGCGGCGAGGCGGTGTCGGGTGCCGAATTTCACCAGGCGCTTGCGACGTTGCGACTGGCAGCGCGCGCCGAGATCGAGTCGACCCAGATCTATGACGCCGTGCTGACGCCGACCCTTGCGCAGCCACCGCCGCTTGTCGGCCAGCTCCGCAACGACGCCGACCCGGCCGAGGATTTCGAGGCGCAGAAACGATTTACGCCGTTCACCGCGCCGTACAACATGTCGGGACAGCCGGCGGTGTCGATGCCGCTGTTCTGGAATGATGCCGGCCTGCCGATCGGAATTCAGCTGATCGGACGGCCGTGTGATGAGCTCATGCTGGTCCGGCTCGCCGCCCAGCTCGAGGCTGCCATGCCGTGGACACACCGCCGACCGGCCTGCTGGTAGCCGGGTGTGGCGAATTCGATAGGTTCACCGGTTGTGAGAACTCGTTTGGTGAAGCGGTTCGCCGTCATCGCGACCGGCGCCGCGGTGTCCGTCCTCGTCACTGCCGGACCAGTGCTGGCCGGCACGAAGCCCGATGACGGGGAGGGACATGGTCACCCGCTCGGCCTCGGCAACACCCTCCTGCTGTTCGTCGTGGTGCCGGTAGCAGCGTCTCTGCTGATCTCCGCCCTCGCCGTCCTGCCGTCCTCGCTGTCGAAACCGCGTTACCGCCCAGGCAAGCCGTGGGACCACGAGCCGCTTTGGATCGGCGGCCCGAGCGAATCACAGGCCGTCGCTCCCACTGACACCAATGCACGAGGTGGCGCCAGTGCCGAGTGGTGAGGCATTCACCCACGATCAGATCCGCGACATCGAACGGGTGGTGGAGACCGCCAACGATCAGACCGGACTGGTCTTCTCGGTATGTATCGGCGGCGCCGACGGTGACATCCGCGACGAGGCCGAGCGGCTGCATGCCGCGCTCGGCCCGTCGGCTTCCGACGCGGTCCTGGTGGTCATCTCGCCGGGGGACCGGCTGCTGGAGATCGTCACCGGTGAGCAGTCCGCGCGTCGACTCTCCGACCGGGCCTGCGCGCTTGCTGCGCTGTCGATGACTACGTCGTTCGCCGGTGGCGATCTGGTCGGCGGCATCGTCACCGGGGTTCGCATGATGGCCGAGGCAACCAGCAAGTCCGCCACTGCGCCACGCTGATCAAACCCGTTCTTCGCGCTCGCCCGATGGGAGAGTGTGACGGGTGAGGGCAAAGTCGACGTCCCCAACCAAGCGCGCGGCGCCGGCCAAGCGAACCGCCGCAGCCAAGCGCTCAGCGCCAGCCGGACGCACCGCAACTGCTACGGCTGGGGCCTCGCCGATGCCGGTACCGGCGCTGCTGCGCGATCTCGCCGGCTGGGCCTGGCGGGTGCTGGTCCTGCTCCTCGCGGCGTACCTGCTGCTGCGGTTCCTCGACCTGTTCTACCTGATCATCCTGCCGTTCTTCGCGGCGATGTTCGCCACGTCGCTGGCCTATCCAGCGGTCCGGTTGCTGCGAAACCACGGCTTCAGCCGGCTGTGGTCGACCTGGGTCAGCATGCTGATCGCCTTGATCGTCTTGACCGGGGTCGCGGTCTTCGTGGTTGACCGAGCGGTGTCCCAATATCCTGCTCTCGTCACGCAGTTCTCAGCGGCGGTCACGAACTTCCGCCACTTCCTGACCCACGATCTGCACGTCAAGTCCTCGTCGACGGCGGGCATCGGCAACACGATCACGACCTACCTCACCAAGCACCAGTCAGCGGTCGCCGCTGGAGCGCTGTCCGGGATCACCACGGTCGCGGAGATCCTCGCGGGGGCGCTGCTGTGGTTCTTCATGACGTTCTTCCTGCTCTACGACGGGGACGCCATCTGGGGCTGGGTGGTCGGCCTGTTTCCCGTGACCGCCCGTGACCGAGTGGTCGGCGCCGGCCTGCAGGCGTGGGACCGGCTGGCCGGGTTCGTCCGCGGCACGTTCATCATCGCGGTGATCCATGCCGTCGTCGCTGCGGTGACGCTGAGCATTCTGCGGGTGCCGCTGGTCGCGCCGTTAACCCTGCTGATCTTCATCGGCAGCTTCTTGCCGATCGTCGGCTCCGCTATCTTCGGCTCACTCGCGGTCGCGATCACGCTGGTGGCCCGCGGCACAGTGTTCGGCGCGATCCTCGCGGCCGTGCTCATCGTCGACAACCAGATCGAGGCGCACTATCTCCAGCCGATCCTCGTCGGTCGGTACGTCCGGCTGCATCCGCTTGCGGTCGCGGTGTCGATCGCGGCCGGCGCGGTGCTGGCCGGGATCGCCGGCGCGGTGATCGCGGTGCCGTTCGTCGCAGTGGTCTACGCCGTACTCCGCTATCTCGCAGTCGGCGAGGACGAACCGGCCGAGGAAGCCACGTCGGACAAACTGGTCCCCGAAACCCCCTAACCCCGCGCATGTGCCATTGGTGGGCCTATGGCACCACGCATGGCACATCGGTGGGCATATAGCTCCACGCATGGCACATCGGTGGGCCTAGCCCCACCAATGGCACGTCAATCTCTGGTTGTCGGCGCCGATAGGCTGGGTGATGCGGCGTTCGTCCACTGCGGATCGTACGGCGCTGCTCATCCACACCTTGGTCACGAATCGGATGAGTCGATGCCGCGCGGTGATGCTGGCCAGATGCGACGACGCAGGCCGCTGGTGGTCGCGATCGCGATCCTGGCCGTCACGATCGCGTGGCGGTCGTCTGATCGGCACGAGCAGACCGGCCCGGCGATGCTGCCGGTTGCGGCGCCCGCTGCTGCGGCGGGTGATGCGCTGATCGTCGAGCCCGACGCCGGGATGGCGCCGATCTATGCATTGCTCTCCTCGCCGCGGCACTCGCTCGACATGACGATGTATGAGCTGGTCGACCCGACCGCCGAGGCGCTGATCGCCGACGACGCGTCGCGCGGGGTGCGGGTGCGGATCGTGCTCGACCACGGCCTCGAGCGCGCGCGAAACACTCCGGCGTATGACTTCCTTCGCGCGCGCGGGGTCGAGGTTGTCTGGTCGTCCTCGCGGTTCTTCGCCACCCACGAGAAGACCTTCGTGATCGACGACCGCACCGCCGTGGTGTGCTCGCTCAACCTGACCGATCAGTACTACGCCTCGAGCCGCGATGTCGCGATCGTGGATCGAGACCAGCGTGACGTGTCCGCGGTCGAGGCGGTGTTCGAGGCTGACATCGCCAGCCGCCCGATCGGCACACCGGCTGCCGATGACTTGGTCTGGAGCCCGGGTCAGTCCGAGGCCGATCTGCTGGCGCTGATCGCCGGAGCGCGGCGCACGGTCGCGGTGGAGTCCGAGGAGCTGAGCAGCACTCGGGTGATCGACGCGCTGCTGGCCGCCCTGCACCGCGGCGTCGCGGTATCGATCGCGATGACCTACGACCCGGACTGGGGCCGAGCCCTCGACGCGATCGCGGCCGCCGGTGGCCAGGTCAGCGTGATGTACGGCGAGACGCCGCTCTACATCCACGCCAAGCTGCTGGTGGTCGACGCCGGCACCCCGCACGCCCGGGCGTTCGCCGGCTCGGAGAACCTCTCCGATGCCTCGCTGCTACATGACAGGGAGCTCGGCATCATCCTCGCGACGCCGCGTCTCGTCGACCAGGTCGCGGCGGTGGTGTCAGACGACGTCAGGGACGGTCGGCACTGGCGATGACATCGCGCTGTTGGGCTCGAAGTGCCCGCGCCAGGCCGTCGCGCGCCTCGAGCAGGATCCGCCGAAGCGCAGGTCCTGGCTGCGCCTCGCGCAGGTAGGCATCGGTCCGGTCGACTGTCGCCTGGTTGGACGCGGAATACGGATAGAGCCCGGTGAGGATGTCCTGCGCCATCTCCGCCGTCCGGTCGCGGTAGATCGCCTCGACCGCGTCGAAGTATTTCGCGACGTACGGCGCGAGGAGCTCGCGCTGGGTGAAGTTTTGGAATCCGGCGACGATCGCGGCCTGATCGGCGTTGGGCAGGTCGTCCTGCTCGACGACCAGCCGCCAGGCCTCGGCCTTCGCCTCGGCGCTCGGTCGCGCCGCGCGCAATGTCAGCGCGTGCCGGCGGCCGGCGGCGGTGTCGTCACGATCGAGCTCGGCTTCGATCTCGGCCTCACCACGGCGTCCGGTCGAGACCAACTGCCGCAGCAGGGTCCACCGCAGCTCGGTGTCGATGGCGAGCCCCGGCAGCGTCGCATTGCCCTCGAGCAGGCCGGCGACCCGGGCGAGCTGCTCGTCGGTGGTCGCGTTCGCAGCGGCGGCGCGAACGAAGGCGAGCTGGCAGTCGCTGCCCGGCTCGCTGGCGTCAAGCAGCTGGAAGGCACGCTCGGCGAGGCGAATCCGTCGTGTCTCACGTTGCGACGGGTCGCCGTACGGGTCGATCGCCTGGCTGGCCAGCCGGAGCAGCGACTGGATGATGCCTACGTCGGTCTCCTGCGCGATGCCGGCAAGCACCAGATCGAGGTAGTCGCCAGCGCCGACCTCGGCGTCGCGCGTCATGTCCCAGGCCGCGCTCCAGCACAGGGTGCGCGCGAGCGGCTCAGGAAACTCGCCGATCGCGTCGAGCAGCGTCCGCCAGGATCGCTCGTCCAGCCGAATCTTGGCGTAGGTCAGGTCGTCGTCGTTGAGCAGCACCAGCGACGGCTGCTTCACGCCGACCAGCTCCGGCACCTCGGTCGTCTCACCGGCAACGTCGATCTCGACCTGGTGGATCCGAACCAGCTCACCGTCGATCCGGTCGAACAGCCCGATCCGCAGCCGGTGCGACCGCAATGTCGGGTAGTCCTCCGGCGCTTCCTGCACGACGACGAAGGAGCTGAACGCGCCGTCGGCATCGACGTCGAACCGGGTCTGCAGCGTGTTGACGCCCGCGGTCTGCAGCCACTCCTTGGACCAGCTCGACAGGTCGCGTCCGCTGCTCTGGGTCAGCGCATCGAGCAGGTCCTGCAACGTCGTGTTGGAGTAGGCATGGCGGCGGAAGTAGTCGCGGGTCGCCGCGAAGAAGGCGTCATTGCCGACCCAGTGGGCGAGCTGCTTGAGGACCGAGGCGCCCTTGGCGTAGGTGATGCCGTCGAAGTTGGTGATGACCGCTTCGATGTCGACGATGTCGGCGGCGATCGGGTGCGTCGTCGGCAGCTGGTCCTGGCGATAGGCCCAGGTCTTCTCGACCGTGCAGAACGACGTCCACGCATCGGTCCACCGGGTCGACTCCGCCGTCACATGAGTCGAGACGAACTCCGCGAACGACTCGTTGAGCCACAGGTCGTCCCACCAGCCCATGGTGACCAGGTCGCCGAACCACATGTGCGCCATCTCATGGAGCACCGTCACCGCGCGGCGCTCGTAGGCGGCGTCGGTGGTGCGCGACCGGAAGACGTAGTCCTCGGTGATGGTCACGCAGCCGGCGTTCTCCATCGCACCCATATTGAACTCGGGGACGAAGACCTGGTCGTACTTCGGCCATGGATAGCGGTAGTCGAACAGCGCGTGGAACGCATCGAAGCCCTGCTCGGTCACCTCGATGATCGCGTCGGCGTCGAGGTGCTCGGCGAGCGACTTTCGGCAGTAGACGCCGAGCGGGATCCCATCGTGCACGGCGTCGAGGCCGGTGTAGGCGCCGGCAACGATCGCGGTGATGTACGTCGACTGGCGCGGGGTCGTCGCGAAGACCCGGCGTTCACCCTCCTGGGTGCATGGCAGGTTCGACAGCACCCGCCACGCCTCGGGCGCGTCCACCGTGAAGGCGAAGGTCGCCTTGAGGTCCGGCTGGTCGAAACAGGCGAACATCCGGTGGGCGTCGAAGGTCTCGAACTGGCTGTAGAGGTAGACCTCCTTGTCGACCGGATCGACGAAGCGGTGCAGCCCCTCACCGGTGCGGGAGTAGACGCAGTTCGCGACGACGTGCAGGACGTTGTCGCCGGCTGCCGGCCGCAGCGCGAGCCGCTGACCGGTGAAGTTGGCGTCGATGTCGATCGGCTCGCCGTTGAGGGTCGCGGCGAGGATCCGGTCGGCGGTGATGTCGAGGTGGGTGTCGGCGTCAGCCTCACTGCAACTGAACGTGACGGTCGAGGCGCTGCGAAAGATTGATGGCTCGTCGATCGCCATGGACAGGTCGAGATGAACGTCGTACGACGCGACGTTCAGCAGCCGCGCGCGTTCGTGGGCCTCGTCACGGGTGAGATTTTCGGCAGACACCCGCCCGAGTCTGCCACGGTTGGCGGCGGTGGCAACCGTGGTTGTGGATAACGGTCTAGTCTTGTTGCGGTGACAACAACTGCTGATTTTTGGTTCGACCCGCTGTGTCCGTGGGCGTGGATCACCTCCCGCTGGATGCTCGAGGTCGAGAAGGTGCGCGACGTCACCGTCCGCTGGCACGTGATGAGCCTCGCCATCCTCAACAGCGGCCGCGACCTCTCCGAGGATTATCAAGAGCTGATGCGTCAGGCGTGGGGTCCGGTGCGGGTGTGCATCGCGGCCGAGCAGGCGCATGGACCCGAGTCACTGGGCCCGCTCTACACCGCGATGGGCAACCGGTTCCACCTCGAGAAGCTGCCCAAGGACCGGGCGACGATCGAAGCCGCGCTGACCGAGGCCGGCCTGCCGACCTCGCTCGCCGACGCGATGGACGACACCTCCTACGACGAGGCGCTCGACGCGTCACACCACGCCGGGATGGACCCGGTCGGCATGGACGTCGGCACGCCGGTCATCCATGTCGATGGGGTGCCGTTCTTCGGACCGGTCGTGACGCCCGCGCCGCGCGGTGAGGTCGCCGCACAGCTTTGGGATGGCGTGGTGCTCGTCGCCGGAGTGCCCGGCTTCTACGAGCTCAAGCGAACCCGCGAACTCGACCCGATCTTCGACTGATGGTTCGCCGCCGAGAGCTTCACTCGCCGGTGGCGCCGTCGATCGCCTCGCGAAGCAGGTCGGCATGCCCGTTGTGCCGCGCATACTCCTCGAGCATGTGCAGGTAGATCCAGCGGACGTCGCGGTTGCGGTCCCGATGGTGGCCGTGGCTCGGTACGACGAGGTCGAGGGACTTCCCGGCGGTCGCGGCACGCGCCGCGACTAGCTCGCTGCGGTAGGCGTCGAGGTCGTGAGCGGCGTCGGCGTCGGCGATGTCGTCGAAGTCGGCGCCGGTCTGATCCGGATCGTAAGGAAAGTCCAGCTCCTCGCCGTTCGCGTGCATCCGGAACCACCACCGCTCGACCTCGGTCATGTGGCGCACGAGACCCAGCAGCGACAGCGCCGAGGGCGGCACCGAGCGCTGCTTGAGCTGGCTCGCGCTCAGCCCGGCGCACTTAGCGAGCAACGTCCCTCGCTGGTAGTCGATCAGTTGGTCGAGCGCGGTTCGCTCGTCGGCGATCCGCTCCGGCTCGACCCGGTCGATGTTCGGCGCAGTCCATTGCTCAGCCATGCCTCAGACCTAATCACGAAGCGGATTAGGCTCGCGGTCATGGGTGAGAACACTGGGTACGAGCGGGACGCGATCTATGTCGATGGGCAGTGGGTGCCGTCATCGGGTGAAGAGCTGATCGACGTCGAGAACCCCGCCACCGAGCAGGTCATCGGTCACGTGCCGGCAGGCACCGTGGCCGACGTCGACCGCGCCGTGGCAGCCGCGCGCGCTGCGTTCGACGGCTGGGCCGCAACCAGCCCGGAGGAGCGAGCCAAGTACCTTTCCCGGCTGCACGATGCGATGGCGTCACGGCACGAGGAGCTCGCTTCGACCATCTCGGCCGAGATGGGCGCGCCGACCAAGCTCTCGCAGACCGTGCAGGCCGGCCTGCCACTGGCCGACATCGCCGCTGCCGCGAGCGCCGGGACCGCCGTCAGCTGGAGCGAGCAGATCGGCAACTCGACCGTCGTGCTCGAGCCGATCGGAGTCGTCGGCGCGATCACGCCGTGGAACTATCCGCTGCACCAGGTGACGGCCAAGGTCGCGTACGCCCTCGCGGCGGGCTGCACCGTGGTCCTCAAGCCGAGTGAGGTCGCTCCGCTGTGCAGCTATTTGTTCTTCGACGCGATCCACGAGGTCGGGCTGCCGGCCGGCGTGGTCAACCTGGTGCCCGGCTATGGCACGCCGGTCGGCGAGGCGATCGCCGCGCATCCCGACATCGACATGGTGTCCTTCACCGGCTCGACCCGCGCCGGGTCCCGGGTCGCTGAGCTCGGCGCCGCAACTGTGAAGAAGGTCGCCCTAGAGCTCGGCGGCAAGAGTGCCAACGTGATCCTGCCCGACGCGGATCTCAAGCGCGCGGTCAAGGTCGGCGTCGCCAACTGCTTCATGAACTCAGGCCAGACCTGCACGGCCTGGACCCGGATGCTGGTCAGCGACGAGCAGTACGACGAGGCAGTCGGCATCGCGGTTGAAGCGGCCGCGGCGTACCAGACCGGTGACCCGCTCGACCCCGCGACCAGGCTGGGTCCGCTGGTCTCCGGCGCGCAACGGGAGCGGGTCGCGGCCTACATCGACAAAGGCGTCGCCGAGGGCGCCCGACTGGTCACCGGCGGCAGCGAGAAGCCACACGCTCAGGGCCACTTCGTCTCCGCCACCGTCTTCGCCGACGTGACCACCGACATGACGATCGCCCAAGAGGAGATCTTCGGGCCGGTGCTGTCGATCCTGCGCTACTCCACCGAGGACGAAGCCCTCGCGATCGCCAACGACTCGATGTACGGCCTGGCCGGCGGGGTCTGGTCGGGTGACGAGGACCGCGCCAGGGTCTTCGCCCGCCGGATGCGGACCGGTCAGGTCGACATCAACGGCGGCGCGTTCAACCCGTCCGCTCCCTTCGGCGGCTACAAGCGCTCCGGGGTCGGCCGCGAGCTGGGTCGGTACGGCGTCGAGGAGTTCCTGCAGTCCAAGTCGATGCAGCTCTAACGCGAAATCACGAACGACGATGCGGATCTATCTCGGCTCCGACCACGCCGGCTTCGCCCTCAAGACCCGGCTGGTCGAGCATCTCGGTGGTCTTGGTCACGAGCCGGTCGACTGCGGGCCACCCGACTACGACGACAATGACGACTATCCGCCGTACTGCCTGCTGGTCGGCACCCGCGTTGTGGCCGACCCGGACAGCCTCGGCATCGTGATCGGCGGCTCGGGCAACGGCGAGGCGATCGCCGCCAACAAAGTGCCAGGCGTGCGCTGCGCGCTCGCGTTTAGCGACGACACCGCCCGGCTCGGCCGCGAGCACAACAACGCCAACGTGCTCAGTCTCGGCGCCCGGATGTACGACGAGGACACCGCGGTAGGCTTCGCCGAGCGGTTCGTCGCGACGCCGTTCAGCGAGGGCGAGCGTCACCTGCGGCGGCTGGCGTTGCTGGCCGACTACGAACAGACCGGCGTGCTGCCGCCGCGCCGGGAGGATGTGGCAGCGGGCGACCGCTGAGCCCGGGTGGAGCGATCCCGGCACCCCCACCCCGTGTCGACTCGCCCGAATCCGCACTATTGTCCTGGGACTATGGCGCCGACGAAGATCATCGAGCGAAGCGCCGTAGTGCGGGTACGGCGCTGGTTGGGGCTGTTCGTCGCGCCGGAGTCCACCCGTGGCAAGCGGGTCGCGCTGATCGCGCTGATCATCCTCGCGGCGCTGTGCTCGGTGCTGAACGCCGCGTTCGGGTCCGGCGCCTTCCCGATTCTCACCGTCGTGGTGCCGCTGGTGTTCGCTGGGTTGCTGCTGGAGCCACGGCCGTTGCTGGTCGAGCTCGTCGCGTGTGTCGGGGTGCTTCTCGCTGCCAATCTCGGGATCGGCAACACCGCCGTGCATCCCGGCGCCTACATCCTGGTCCTGATCGTGGCCGGGATCGCGTTCCAGCAGTCGGTCGACCGGCAGCGGCTGGGACTTTCGGTCGGGCGCGGTGAGCAGATGCTGATCGAGCTCCGCGACCGGCTCCGGCTGCAAGGCCAGCTGCCGGAGATGCCGTCGGGCTGGCATGCCGAGATCGAGCAGCAATCAGCCGGCGGAGCCAGTTTCGGCGGTGACTTCCTGGTCGCTACCTTGACCGACAGCGGTCGCTCGATGGAGCTGGCCCTGGTCGATGTGTCCGGCAAGGGCGTCGACGCCGGCACCCGCGCGCTGATGCTGTCCGGCGCGCTCGGTGGCCTGCTCGGCGCGGTTCCGCCGAAACGGTTTCTCACCGGCGCCAACGACTACCTGCTGCGCCAGGAGTGGGGCGAGGGATTCGCGACCGCCATGCACCTCACCATCGATCTCGGCACCGGTCACTATCGGCTGACCAACGCCGGTCACCCGCCGGCGGTGCACTACGTCGGCGGCACCGGCAGGTGGGAGGTCGTCGAGCCGCAAGGAACGGTGCTGGGCCTGTTGAGCGACGCCGAGTTCGGCGCGGTCGAAGGACAGATTCGCCCGTACGACGCGCTGCTGCTCTACACCGACGGGCTGGTCGAGATCCCGGGTCGCGATCTTGCGGTCGGCATCGACAAGCTGCTCGGCGCCGCCGAGAAGCTGATCCCGCGCGGCTTCGACGGCGGCGCGATCCGGCTGATGCACGACGTGGCACCGACCGCCAAGGATGATTGCGCGTTGGTACTGCTCTGGCGGACCTAGCCGTCCTGGGCCTGGGTGATCGCTCCTGAGGCCAGCAAGGCCTCGACGGTTGCCGGCTCGATTCCCCAGTCGGTGAGCGCCTCGATGGTGTCCGCGCCGGCTGGTCGCGGCGGCCGGCCGAGCTGACCGGGAGTGCGCGACAGCCGAGGGGCTACCGCGGGCTGCACGACTCCGTCGACGTCGACGAGGGTCTGGCGGGCGACCAGGTGCGGATCGGCTGCCGCCTCGCCGAGCCGCCAGACCGGCGACACGCAGGCGTCGACGCCGTCGAAGTCCCCGATCCATTCGGCCCGGGTCTTCGACGCGAACTTCTCCGCCAGCAGCTCCCGCATTCGCGGCCATTGCTCCCGGTCGGCCTGCCCCGGCAGGCCGGGGATATCGAGCACCCGGACCAGCTCGGCAAAGAACTGCGCCTCCAGTGCGCCGACCGCCATGTATTCGCCGTCGGCACAGCGGTAGGTGTCGTAGTAGGGAGTGCCGCCATCGAGCAGGTTGCTGCCTCGCTCGTCGCTCATCATCCCGGCGCCGCGCTGGCTGTGTGCCATCGCCAGCAGGCTCGAGACGCCATCGACCATCGCCACGTCGATCACCTGGCCGAGGCCGCTGGTCGCGCGCTCGACCAGCGCGGCGAGCACGCCGGTGACGCAATACATCGCGCCACCGCCGAAGTCGGCGACCAGGTTGAGCGGCGGCACCGGTTTCCGGCCGGCCTCACCGATGGCGGAGATCGCGCCGGTGATCGCGGCGTAGTCGATGTCGTGCCCGACCCGAGCGGCGAGCGGCCCGTCCTGACCCCAGCCGGTCATCCGGGCGTAGACCAGCCGCGGGTTCGACGTCTGGCATTGCGCCGGTCCGAGACCGAGTCGCTCCGCGACGCCGGGCCGGAACGCCTCGACGAGCACGTCCGCCGACTTCACCAGGTCAAGGGTCAACGCGGCCGCCCCCGGCGCCTTGAGATCGATCGCGACCGAACGCCGCCCGCGGGAGAGGATGTTGTGCTTGCCCATGACCGCCGCCACGCCGCCGTCGGGCCGCTCGAGCCGGAGCACTTCGGCGCCGAGGTCGGCGAGGAGCATGCAGGCGAACGGCGCCGGTCCGATTCCGGCCAGCTCGATGACATTGATGCCCGCGAGTGGTCCGTTCGAAGGCGGTGCGGCGCTCACCGGGTCACGGTAGCGGTGCGGCCCATGATGATCCGCGGGTGATCGGCCGGGTTGAGCCAGCGCAGCAGTTGGATCACGTGCGGGCGCGGCAGCGCGACGCACCCCGAGGTCGGGCTGTGGTGCGTCACGTGAAGGAAGATCGCGCTGCCGCGCCCGGGCGTCCGCGCGGTGTTGTAGGCGATGACGGCGACATCGTCGTACGACGGCGGCGCGTCCATCGGCTCCGGGTCGCTGCCGGCTAGGTGACGGGTGTTGACCCAGGTGTTGTAGCGCGGGCTCGACGGGTCGTCGTCCCAGTAGTCGTGCGGTCCGGCGTGCCGCCAGGGGTAGCGCACGCCGGGGTTGGCGTCGACGCCGAAGAAGAACGAGAAGTGGTAGGAGCCGGTGGGGACCTTGCCGTCGCCCTCGCGCTTCTTGCCCGGATGCGCGAAGCCGTTGCGGGCGATCCAGGCCGACCATGGCCCGGCCACCCGGTGCCATCCGCTCGCGGTCTTGGCGAATGCCTGCACCGTCGCGTGGACCGATCCGTAGTGCGGGGTCGTGACCGAGATGACTTGGGTCGCGCTGTGGATGCCTTTGAGCCTGGTCACAAGCAGTTTCGAGGCGGCGTGACCGGTCACCGCGACGCGGCCGTCAGCGGCGTGTGATGCGGCAGGCGCGGCGACCGTGCCACCGACCGTGCCGCCGATGGCGAGCAGGGCGGCGAGGACCGCGGTGGCAGGCCGGCTCATCCCGCTCCTACTCTCGTCATGTGCACGCTTCAACGCTATGCCGAGCCGTGACGGGGCTCGTCGCCGGCCGATGACTGCCCTCGCACCGCTCACCGTCGGCAGGTTCTTCTCGACCTGGCGGTTCGATCCGTGGGTGAGCTCGGCCGTGCTGCTGCTGCTGGTGGGCTATGTCGCCGGGGCGCGGGCGGCCGCCCGCCGCGGCACCAGCTGGCCGATGTCGCGCACCGCCTGGTTTGTGGGGCTCGGGCTCGCCCCGATCGTGGTCGCGACGATGTCCTCGGTCGACGTCTACTCCCGGGTGCTGCTCTGGCCGATGGCGCTGGAAGTCGCGTTGCTGCTCACGATCGTGCCGGTCGGGTTGGCGCTGGGCGATCCGCTCGGGCTGGTGACCGTGTCGCTGTCGCCGGGCGGCGCCGATCGCTGGCATCGGGTGCTTCGCAATCCGCTGGTGCGACTGCTGACGTTTCCGGCGGTCTCACCGGTCCTGGCGGTGGTCACCCAGTTCGTCGTCTTCTACTCCGGTTACATCGGCGCGGCCGAGCGGCACTCGTGGGTCATGCATCTGCTCCAGCTGCAGCTGGTCGTGACCGGCTGCCTGTTTGCGCTGCCGCTGCTCGGGGTCGAGGCACTTCCGGCGTGGTGCACCCAGCCGGTCCGGATGACGATCGCCGCGTTCGACGGGCTGCTCGACGCGATCCCGGGAATCGCGGTGATGACCAGCAGCTCGCTGCTCGCGGGCGGCTATTACGCGACGATCCGCCGGTCGTGGGGCCCGACCCGCAGCTGGGACCAGGCCATCGGCGGTGGCCTCATGCTCACCCTCGCCGAGGTGGTCGCGATCCCGTTCGTCGCGGTCCTCTACCGCGCCTGGATCCGAGAGGACGCCACCCGCGCCGCAGCCGTCGACCGAGAGCTTGACCTCGAGGAGATGCGGCACGACCAGACGGCGCACGACGGCGACCAACCGGCGAACCGGCCGTGGTGGGAGACCAATCCCGGGCCGCTTGCCGACCGGGCCTCGCGTTACGGCTGGACCGAGAAGGACAGCTGAGATCAGCCGACCGGCGCGGCGAAGCTGCGTGCGGCGGGTGCCGGCGAGGGATCGCTCAGCCGGGCCGGCTGGCCGATCGCGATGCTCGCGGTCAGGAACTCTTCGAGCCGGTAGGGATCGCGCAGCCGCAGCCACGTCACCACCCTGACCGTCACTTTCGCCGCCCCAAGCTGCAAACTTCGAGTTCGGCCCAGTATTGCGAACCGGACGGCTTGTTCTCGCAAGGATCTGTCGATCCGGCGTCAGCTCGTCCGTCGTATCGGTGAGTGCCGGCGGAGGACCGGTTCCAGTAGCGAAAGGACCAGCAATGGCCAACTTCATCCTGACCTTCCGTGCGCCCGAGGACACCCAGACCGGCGATGAGAGCGCGTGGATGCAGTGGTTCGGCGAGCTCGGCGGTGCGATCGTCGACATGGGCAGCCGGGTTGGTGCAACCAGCCCGCTCGGCGCCGCGCCTTCGGACAGTGTGGTGACCGGCTTCACCACGATCAAGGCCGACAACCTCGAGGCAGCCGTGCTGCTCGCCAAGGGCTGCCCGGCGATCGCGCACGGCGGCGGCGTGGAGGTCGGCGAGCTCATCGCGATGTGACCCATCGGCGGCGGGGCGTGGGTCAGGTCGGACCGCGCCGCGCCGCCGTCACTCGCTCCAGGCGACGACGGATCCGTCGACGCTGACCGCGGCGATCGACCCGCGCGGCCACTCGACCCCGCCGCGGACCCGTACGACGAGCAGCTCCGGTCCGCCGGAATGCAGCGACTTGAGGCGAACGATCGCGTCATGGCCGTAGAACTCCTGGTCCACGACTTCGCAGGCGGCCGAGTCGTCGGCGTCGCCCGGCGAGAGCAGCAGCTGCTCGGGCCGGACCATCACCGTGGCGGTTGCACCGCGACTCAGGGTCGTGGGGGCGTCGAGCAGCGACAGCCGGCCGAGCGCGGTCCTCACCGCCTTGCCGTCGAAGCTGCCGGTGAGCAGGTTCACGTCGCCGACGAAGTGCGCGAGATCGGCGTCGACCGGCCGCGAGTAGACCGCATGCGGGCTGTCGAACTGCGCGATCACTCCGTCGCGAATGACCGCGACGGAGTTGGACATCGACAGCGCCTCGTCCTGATCGTGGGTCACCAGTAGCGCGGTCGCTCCGGCGTCGCGAAGGATGTGCGCCACGTCGGCTCGCACGCTCGCGCGCAGCGAGGCGTCGAGCGAGGCGAACGGCTCGTCGAGAAGAACCAGCCGGGGCTGGACCGCTAGCGCTCTTGCCAGCGCGACCCGTTGCTGCTGGCCGCCGGAGAGCTGATGTGGATAGCTGCGGGCGCGGTCGGCCAGCCCGATCATGTCGAGCAGCGTCGCGACCCGTTGCTTGGACTCGGCGCCTCGAGAGAGGCCGAAGCGGATGTTGCCGGCGACCGTCAGGTGGGGAAACAAGTTGCCTTCCTGCGGTACGTAACCGATCCCACGGCGTTCCGGCGCGACGAAGTGGGTGGCGTCATCGACGATCTCGCCGTCGAGCTCGACCGATCCGGCCTGCGCTTGCTCGAACCCGCAGATCACCCGCAGCAACGTGGTCTTGCCGCTGCCGGACGGGCCGAGGATCGCCGTCAGTGTGCCCGACTCCACCTGAAGGTCGACTCCGGTCAGCACCGGTTTCGCGCCGAACCCCTTGACGAGTCCGGACACCACCAGGGCTGTCACGAAGCGGTCACTCGCTACACCGCCTTTGCGGGAAGTCGGTCGAACCATCGTCCGAGAACGAGGCTCGGCACCGCGGCAATGCCCATCATCAGCAGCGCAAACGGCGCCGCTTGACTGTAGGACAGGTTCGTCTGGTACTGCCAGAACTGGGTGGCCAGCGTCTGCACCCCGGTCGGGATCAGGATCAGGGTCGCGGTCAGCTCGGTCACCACCGACAGGAAGACCAGGCAGAACGCCGCGGCCAGTCCCGGCGCGATCAGTGGCAGCGTCACCCGCAGCAGCACCGAGACCCGGCCCCGACCGAGCGAGCGGGCCACGTCCTCCAGTCGCGCCGGCGCTCGCATGACGGACGCGCGGACCGCGACCAGCGCGAGCGGGAAGAACAGGATCGCGTAGGCCAGCACCAACAACGTCGCGCTTTGGTAGAGGTGTCCGCCGGCGTACCGCTCCACGAAGTAGGACAGCGCGAGTGCCGTGACCAGGCCCGGCATCGCGAGCACCAGCAGCGTGCTCCGCTCGAGCAGGTTGCCGAGTCGGCCGGGATGGCGCACCGAGAGCAATGCGATCGGCAGCGCCGCGACCGTGGCGATCGCGCCCGCGCCGGCGGCGTAAAGCGCGGTGTGCGCGGTCGCGCTGCCGAGCGAGACCCCGGTGATCGCGGGTGGGCCGCCCTGCACCATCCAGTAGATAGCAGCGCCGACCGGCACACCGATCGCGAGTCCGATCAGTGCCAGAAAACCGAGCAGCACCGGGATCTTCGCGCGGCCGAGGTCATGGCGGCGGGTGACCCGCTGGGCGTGCGAGCCGGTGCGCGCGACCTGACCGTGTGACCGCAGTCGCAGGTCGCCGCCGACGGCCACGATCGACAGCGCGACCAGCACCAGTGAGAGCGCGCACGCGCCCGGCAGGTCGAACGCGACGTGAAACTCGGTGAAGATCTCGGTGGTGAAGGTGCGATAGCTCAGGATCTCGAACGCGCCGTACTCCGCGAGCATGACCAGCGAGACGAGCAGGCAGCCGCCGAGGATCGCGCCGCGGGCCTGCCCGACGGTCACCCGCCAGAACGTCCGCAGCCGGCCGACGCCGAGGCTGCCCGACATCTCTTCTTGGGACGGGTCGGCGTTGCGAAGGCTCGCTGCGACCGGCAGGTGCACCAGCGGATAGACCGCGAGGGTCATCACGAGCACCGCGCCATGGAATCCGACGACATGGTTCGACAGCGACGTCCAGCCGAAGCTGACGACGAAGTCGGGAATCGCGAGCGGTACGACGACAAGCACCGCCCATACCTGGCGGCCGGGGAGGTTGGTGCGCTCGATGCACCACGCGGTCGCCGTACCGATCACCGCGCACAGCACGGTCACCACGACGGTCAGCCGGACCGTGTTCCACAGCAGCGTCAGGGTGAGGCGCCGGTCGATCAGCTGGCGCACCTCGGACCAGCCGGCGTGGTCGGTGAGGATGAACAGGAACACCAGCGGCAGCGCCATGATGGCCGCGATGAGCACGCTCAGCCCGAGCAGCGTCCGTGGCGTCCGTGGCGTCCGTCGGTGCAACCGGGTAGTGCTCGGCGCGACTGGAGCGATGACCGCCATCAGCCGGATGCCTGCCGCGCCGGGCTCACAGCAGCTGGGCCTGTTTCATCAGGTTGACCGCGGCCTGGCCGTCGCCGAGCTGCTCGAGGTCGATCGGGTTGGGCCGCAGCTGGTTGAACGGCGTTTCGGGCGCACCACGGCTGACGCCGGAAGCGATCGGATATTCGAAGCTGTCGCTGTGCGCGATGATCTCCTGCCCGGCCGGGCTGTTGAGGTAGGCGAGGAACTGTTGCGCGGCGGCCTGATGCTTGCTGCTCGCGAGAACCGCGGCACCTGACACGTCGAGCACGTAGCCCGGGTCGTGTGGCGCGAAGTAGGCGATCTGGGAGTGGTACTTCGACGTACCGATCTCGGCGCCGAGGCGGTACCAGTAGTACTGGTTGATCAGGCCGAAGGCGACCTTGCCGTCGTTGACGTCGCTCGCGATCGTCTCGTTGTCGGGGTAGTCGTGGCTGCCGGCGTTGGCCTTGAGCCCCTTGAGCCAGGCCAGCGTGCGGGCGCTGCCGTACTGCTTGATCATCGAGGTGACGACTGGCTGGAAGTCGGTCTCGCCGGGCGCGATCGCGAGCTTGCCCTGGTATTGCGGGTCGGCGAGGGCGAGCGCGGTCTTGGGCAGTTGGCTGGCCGAGATCAATGACGGGTCGTAGTCCAGAACGCTGACCCGCGCCGAGATGCCGAGCCAGTCGCCCTGCGGCGAGTTGTACTTCGACGGTGTCTTGGCCAGCGTCGTTGGGTCGACCTTGGCGAGCAGGTTGTGCTCCTGCAGGAACTGCAGCGCCGGAGTGTTCTCGGTGTAGATCACATCGGCGGGGGAGTGCGAGCCTTCGGTGAGGATCTGGTCGTCGAAGACATCCTCGTCATCGTTGCGGACCTTGACCTTGATGCCGGTCTTCTTCTCGAACCCGGCGACCAGCGCATCCGTGGTCTGCTCATGCTGACCGTTGTAGAGCGTGATCGTCTGGGACCCGGCCGACGACGAGCCGGTGGACTGCGAGCCGCTCGGCGCAGTGCCGCCCGAGTTCGACGAGCCGCAGCCGGCCAGAGCGAGGACCGCGGCGACCGCGGTCGCTGCGGCCGCGATCGTGGTCGGGCGTGGCCGGGACACCGGCATGGAGCGATCCTTTCGACTCGATGAGGTATGGCTTACCTTACCTAGCCCGGTTCGCCAGCCGCAACCCGGGTCACGGCGATGACCGCTCTATGGTCGATCGGGGTTTCCTTGATCGACCGACAGGAGTTACGCCGTTGCGCGACACCATGACGCGTACGACGATTTGTCTGCTCGCCGCGGCGGCCACGCTTGCCGTCGCCGGGTGCAGCGGCGGTTCCCATTCGCCGACGTCGCCGCCGACCGCGCGAAGCGCGACGCCGCCCGCTCACGCCGCCGCTCCGATCGTGGCCGGTGGGTCGCCGAACGGCGGCCGGGCGTGCGGGGCCGGTCATTTCCGGCTTGAATCGTTGCCGACGGCGTCGCGCCAGGCCCATCGGCTGCTCGCACGGATGACCCTGAAGCAGGAGGTCGTCCTGATGCGCGGCGCCGGTCTGAACGGCGGCACCGCCGGCACCTCGGGCTCGACCGAGCCGATCCCGGCGTTGAAGGTCCCGGCATTGACCCAGAACGACGGGCCGGCCGGTGTCGGTGATGCTGACACCGGGGTGACGCAGCTACCGGCGCCGATCGCTCTCGCCGCGACCTTCGATCCGGCAGCTGCTCGCTGCTACGGCAAGGTCATCGGGTCCGAGGCGCGCGCCAAGGGGATCGAGATGACCTACGGCCCTACCGTCAACCTGGTCCGGGTGCCGCAATGGGGGCGGGCCTACGAAAGCCTCGGCGAGGATCCGCATCTGTCGGGCACCCTCGCGGCGGCCGAGGTTGGCGGGATGCAGGGCGCCGGCGAGATGGCGCAGGTCAAGCATTTCGCCGTCTACAACCAGGAGACCTACCGCAACACCCCCGCCGACGACGTGATCGTGGCCCAGCGAACACTGCAGGAGATCTACCTCAAACTGTGGCGGGAGATCGTCGCGGCGCAGCCGGCCTCGGTCATGTGTGCCTATTCCACGATCAACGGCCAGCCGGCGTGCCAGGACGCCGCGCTCCTGCACGGCTTTCTCGATCAGCAGCTGGGCTTTACCGGCTTTGTCGGCTCCGACTACAACAGCACGCACTCGACCGTCGCCGCCGCCAACGCCGGCCTCGACCAGGAGCAGCCGACGCCGGTGTATTTCGGCAAGGCGCTGCTCGCCGCGGTCAGTAGCGGGCGAGTCGCCCGTAGCGTCGTCGATCAGGCCGCGATGCGGGTCCTCACCGAGATGTATCGGTTCCGGCTGTTCACCGACGCACCGCCGGCCCGGCCGCATGCCGAGGTCGAGACCGCCGCCGATGTCGGCGTGGCACGAACGATCGCCGAGCAAGGAACCGTCCTGCTCAAGAACAGTGCCGGCGCGTTGCCGCTCGCTGCGACCGGGTCGATCGCGGTCATCGGCCCGGCGGCTACCGGGGCGACCGCGACCTCGGGAGCCGGCTCGACCGCGGTGATCTCACCCGGCACGGTCACCCCGCTTCGCGGCCTGCAGAGCGCAGCGCCGCCGGGGGTCGCGGTGAGCTACACCCAGGGTTTGCCCACCTCCGCCCAGCTCCGGCCGATCCCGGCCGGCGCGATGCGACCGGCGTACCCGCCGGCCGGCACCTCAGGGCGGTTCGCCGCCAGCGTGACCCCGCCGGCAACCGGCACCTACCTCTTCGGCTTCACCGCCACGACAATCGACGAGCCGGTGACGCTGGCTATCAACGGGGTGCCGCTGTTGACGAACCCGGGCGGTACGACGGCCTCGGTCTACAGCGCCGCGATCCAGCTGCAGGCCGGGCAGCGCTACAAGCTGACCTCCTCCGGGCCGTCGAACTTCTTGGAGTGGGCGACGCCGGCGATGATCGGCCCGCAGATCGCGGCAGCAGCAGCGGCCGCCGCGCATGCCCACACCGCGGTCGTGGTGGTCGCCGATAGCGAGGAGTCCGAGGGTGGCGACCGGGCGAACCTGACGCTGCCCTCGGCGCAGGATCAGTTGATCGACGCGGTCGCCGCCGCGAACCCGCGCACGGTCGTTGTGGTCGAGGCGGGCGGTGCGGTGACGATGCCGTGGCTGTCGAAGGTCGATGCGGTCGTCGACCAGTGGTACTCCGGCGAAACCGATGGCACCTCGCTGGCCGCGGTGGTCTTCGGCTCGGTCAACCCCTCGGGTCACCTGCCGGTGACCTTCCCGGCATCCTCAGCCGAGATCCCGATCGCGACCGCGCGGCAGTTCCCGGGCATCGCCGGCAAGGTCCGGTACACCGAGGGTCTCAACGTCGGCTACCGCTGGTGGATCGACACCGGGCACCGGCCGCTGTTCCCGTTCGGATTCGGCCTGTCCTATACGACCTTTCACTACGGTCACCCCGTCGCGCGGCTGGCCACCCAGGGCGGCCGGCCGCTCGTGACGGTCCGCGAAACGGTCAAGAACACCGGCACTCGCTCTGGTGCGGACGTCGCGCAGGTCTACCTCGGGATGCCGAAAGCGGTCGGTGAGCCGGCCCGCCAGCTCGAGGCCTACCGGCGGGTCAGCCTGCCGGCCGGCGGGTCGGCGACGGTGTTGTTCCGGTTGCAGGGCCTGCAGCTCGCCGCCTACCTGTCCGGTCACTGGGAGATCTCCGGCGGCGGCTATCGGGTGTACGTCGGTGACTCCTCGGCCAGAGCGCAGCTCAGCGCGCCGGTAACCGTGAGGTTGAGCCGCTCGTACCTGCTGCTGTGACCGGTCACGGGTCGAGCGCTAGCCGAAGGCCGAACCCGACGAGGACGGCACCGGTGCACTTGTCGAGCAGGAATCGCACTCGCGGGCGCTGCATGCCGGCCATCAGCCGGTCGGCGAAGGCAAGGAAGACCACGAAATACAACGCCGTCTCGACGACGAACATCGCGCCGAACAGCAGCGTGATCGGCCCGATCGGCGCGCCGTGTGGGACGAACGCCGGCAGGAACGTCACGAAGAAGACGCCGACCTTCGGATTGAGCAGGTCGGTGGTGAGCCCGGCGACATAGCCGGTGCCGATGACGCCGCGTCGCCTCGCGCTATCGCTGGTGCCGGTTAGCTCCGCACTCGCCCCGCGCGAGCGAAACGCCTGGATCCCCAGGATGCAGAGGTAGACCGCGCCGGCCAGCCGCAGCGCCAAGTAGCCGTCGTGGCTTGCCCGCAGCAGCGCCGAGAGCCCGAGCACCGCGCAGCCGGCCCAGATCGTGAGGCCGGTGAGGACGCCTAGCACGGTCCGTCGCGCCTGCGGCCGGCCGGCACGGATCAGTGAGCGCAGCACCACGAGAGTGTCGGGGCCGGGGAGTAGGACGATCAGTCCGGCCGCGGCGGCGAACCCGATGACAGCGATAACCACGAGACCAGTCTGTCAGTCGCGAGCCCGAGACTGCCACGAGTTTCGGGTTACGGCCCGCCCTAAGGAGGTGGTGGGCAATTGCGCCAAACGGGCCTAGCGTGCCACCCCAGCCGTGAATACTGTTTCCAGAGCGACCGTTGCCCAGCGTTCGCGCCTGACCGACGTTGCCCAACGGCGGTTTCTGATGGGCGCTGGAGCCTCTCGTGTGGCAGTTGCGCCGCTTCATACCGTCCCGTGTCGTCGTGGTTGCTGCCCTCTCCGGCGTTGCGGTGCTCGGCAGTGCGGCGAACGGTTTGGCGGCGTCGACGGCCAGCAGTCCGGTGAGCTCAACTCCGGCGGCCGGGACTCCTCGCCTGGTGACGACTGGCACGACGCAGCAGATCCGCCAGATCGTGCAATGCGGCTCGACGATGTACGCGGTCGGCACGATCACCGAGATCGCGTCGGGCAAGACCATCCTCAACCGCGGTGGCGGCTTCAGCTTCAGCGCCAGCGCGCCCTACAAGGTGACGAGTTGGAATCCGCAGGTCAACGGCACTGTCGACTCGATCGCGTTCAACGCCGGCAACTGCGCCGATGCCTACCTGGGTGGCAAGTTCACCTCGGTCGATGGCACCGCAGTGAAGAACATCGCCGAGGTCAACACCGCGTCCGGGGCGGTCGTCCCGGCGTTCAAGTCCAACGCGAGTGCCGAGGTCTTCACGATCGTGGGCTGGCACGGACATCTGCTGGCCGGAGGCGCCTTCAAGTCGATCAACGGCAGTGCGGCCGATCCGTTCTTCACCAGCCTGAGCCCGGCGACCGGCAGGAACGACAATTACCTCGCGCTCGGGATCGCCGGCAACTACGTCTTCACCGACGACAGTCGCACTCCGGCAGCGTCGAATCCGACCAAGGTCTACAACCAGCAGCTGAGCAACGGCGGCACCCGCGATCTCGTCGAGGGTGACTTCACCACGATCGGCGGCCAGCCGCGGCGCCAGATCGCGATGCTCGATCTCGGGACGACAACGGCGTCGACCGATGCCTGGGATGCGACCGAGTTCAATGCCAACTGCGCGACCGTCGAGCCGTTCTACGCGAGGGCGGCGGCCTGGTCACCGGACGACTCCACGATCTACGTCGCGACGACCGGATACAAACCGGCGAACGGCCCCGGTTTCAATCCCTCCTCGCCACGAGCCGGGCTGTGCGACGCGGCCGCGGCCTTCCCTTCGACGGCCGGCCCGGTGACTCATCGCTGGATCAACTACACCGGCTGTGACTCGCTGTTCTCGACCGTGGCGGACACGAGTACGGCGTACTTCGGTGGCCACGAGCGGTGGATCAACAACTCGAACGGCTGCGATGTCGCCGGTCGCGGCGCGATCAGCGCACCGGGCATGGCCGGCTTGTCACCGGCCAGCGGAGCGCTGACGTTGAACCCGACCAGGGCGCGGGGTATCGGTGCCGACGACATGCTCCTCACGAGCGCCGGGTTGTGGATCGCCAACGACAACTTCGATGGTGCAAATCAGTGCGGCGGGGTCGCGGGGCACGCCGGGCTGTGTCTACTGCCGTAGCGGGTGAGCCGCCTCGCGTGAAGGCCGATTCCCGCCGCCATAAGGGTTTCGGACCTGCGTCTACGGGTGACATAGCAAGCGAGTCACCTCAACCACGCGGAGGCCAGCAATGGGTATTGGCGTAGGACTCTTCCTGATCGCGATCGGCGCGATCCTGACGTTCGCCGTGCATGTCTCCACGACCGGCTTCAATGTGAACACGATCGGCATCATCCTGATGGCCGTCGGTGCGGCCGGGGTGCTGCTCGACCTGGTGATCTTTGCGCCGAGACGGCGCGTTGTGACGACCGCTCCCACCGCCCAGCGCACCGTGGTCGAAGAGCGCCAGAACGTTCTCTAGACCCGCCGATGGCGGGATCAGTGTCCTCCGACGGACACCGGTCCCGCCATATCGGTTGACTGGCTAGAACTAGAACGTGCGAACGGCGATCTCTGCCGGCGCCGCCAGCAGTGAGGTCAGTTCGTCGTCGAGCTTCACGAGCGTGACCGAGCAGCCGGCCATCTCCAGCGAGGTGCAGTACTCCCCGACGTAGTTGCGCTTCACGTTGATCCCGCGCGAGGTGAGTTGCTCGTGGGCGCGCGCGTAGAGGATGTAGAGCTCACTGATCGGTGTACCGCCGAGGCCGTTGATCATCAGCGCGACGTCGTCGCCCTTGGCGTAGGGCAGGTCGCTCGCGACCGCCTCGACCAGCTCATCAACGATCTCGTTGGCGCTGGCCAGTTTCTCGCGGCGACGACCCGGCTCCCCGTGGATGCCGACGCCCATCTCCATCTCGTCGTCGCCGAGCTCGAACAATGGCGAGCCCTTAGCCGGCGGCGTACACGAAGTCAGCGCCATCCCCATCGTCCGGGTCACCGAGTTGACCCGCTCGCCGAGGGTGACCAGGTCGTCGAGCTCCGCGCCCTTTTCCGACGCGGCACCGATCGCCTTGATCACGAAGAAGTTGCCGGCCACGCCGCGCCGACCCACCGTCCAGGTGGAGTCCTTGACGGCCACGTCGTCGTCGACCAGCACGGTCTTGATGTTGACGCCCTCGGCCTCAGCCATCTCGCGGCCCATGTCGAAGGCCATCCGGTCACCGGTGTAGTTGTTGATGATGTGCAGCACGCCCTTGGCGGAGTTGAGCAGCTTCGAGGTCTCGAGTACGTAGTCCATCGGGGGAGCGGCGAAGACATCGCCCGGGCACGCGGCGTCGAGCATTCCCTTGCCGACGATCATCACGTGCGCCGGCTCGTGGCCCGAGCCGGAACCTTGGATCACCGACACCTTGTTGTCGGACGGCGCATCCGTCCGCATGATCAGGTTGTATTCCGGCACGTACTTCAACGTGTCGGGGTTGGCCAGCGCGATGCCCTGCAGCATCTCTGGCACAAACCGCTGCGGGTCGTTGACGAACTTCTTCATGCCGAAGCCTTTCGGTCGTCGGATGCGACGTCGGACAGGTCATCCGGCGCCGGTTTCTGTCATGCGCCGGACGACTCATCCGGCCACTGTTCGGCTATCGCCTCGAAAAGCACCGCGACCGCCACTGCCCCTGCATCGAGCGAGCCGATGCTGCGCTCGCCGGTATAGGCCGCACGCCCCCGCTTGGCGATCATCGGGCGGGTTGCCTCTGCCGCGGTCCGAGCCGTGATCGCCGCCGCGCGCAGGACCACTTCCGCCGGCTCGCCGCCGGCCGCGTGTTCTTCGATGGTGTCGACCGCGGGCACCAGCGCGTCGAGCAGTGTCTTCTCGCCCAGGGCGGCGCCGCCGCGCGCCATGATGCCCTCGACGGCGGCGCGCAGCATCGCGACGATCTGCGCCGAGTCGATCTCGCCCGCACCGACTGCGCCGGCTGCGGCACGCAGGAAGCCGGTGCCCCAGATCGGACCGGAGGTGCCACCGACCCGGCTGGTGATCACGACGGCGACCTTGCGCAGGAACGTCGCGATGTCGGCGCGGTCGAAGCCGTCCCAGTCCGAGATGACGAGCTCGAAGCCGCGAGCCATCGAGTAGCCGAAGTCGCCGTCGCCGACGACCGAGTCGAGCTCCCCGAAGTACGTCTCGTTCGCGACGACCGTCTCGGCCATGATCCGGACAACTCGCTCGACATCGGCGAGGGTTGCGGACGCCATCTAACACTCCCTTCGTTGGGTGAGTTCGGTGAGGTTCTCGGCGGTGATCCAGTCGCCGACGTCGAGGCTCGAGTTGTTGGCGAGCACGTCGGTCCTCTCACCGTCGGGATCACCGAGGCTCGTGACGACGAGAGCGGCCGCCCGGAAGTCCTCGTTCTTGGTGTAGCCGTTGACGGTCACCAGGCAGCCGATGCCGGCGGCGTCCGCGGCCTTCAGTCCGTTGCCCGAGTCCTCGATCACCAGCAGTTCGGCCGCCGGCAGTCCGAGCGTCAGTCTGGCCAGTAGGTAGATGTCGGGCGCTGGCTTCTTGTGCGGCACGACGTCACCGGCGAGGACCAGGAAGCTCTTCGCGGTCTGCTCGCCGACGACATGGTCGAGCACCGCGCGCACCGATGGCTCGGCCGAGGTCGAAGCCACCGCCAGCGCCCAGCCGGCTGCGTGAGCTTCCGCCACGAGCCGTCGTACGCCGGCTCGTCCCGGCATTGATCCGGAGGCGACCAGCTCGGTGTAGATCTCGGTCTTTCGCTTGTGCCAGGCCGCCAGCAGGTCGCGCTGCTCGTCAGGGTCGGTGGGCAGGCCGGCGGCGGAGACGAACTCCGGCGTGAGCAACGTCGCCATCCGCTCCTTGCCACCGCCGATCACGAGCTTCTCGCCGTACTCCGACTCGCTCCACTGCACCGGCAGCCCGAACTCGGTGAACATCTGGTTGAACGCCGGCAGATGCCCGAACCGCTCGGTGTCGGCGAGCACACCGTCACAGTCGAAGATCAGGCCCTGCGCCATATCGGCTCACCAGGCCTTTCCGGCACTGCCGAACTGCCGGATATAGCCGGCCGCCAGCGCAACGGTCGTCGAGCGGACGTCGCGGAACAGCGACGGCGGATCCCACTTGTCGTTCGCCTCGGCCGTCCTGAGGAACTCGAGGTTGGCCTTCATGAAGGTGACCTTGAGGCCGGTGGAGATGTTGACCTTCGCGCAGCCGCGCGAGATCAGGTCGGCGAACTGCTCGTGGCTCATCCCGGTGCCGCCGTGCAACGCGATCGGCACCCCGGTCGCCTCGACCAGCTCGCTGACCCGCGCGGTGTCCAGCGTCGGGGACTTGGCGTAGACGCCGTGGGCATTGCCGATCGACGGCGCGAAGACGTCGACGCCGGTCCGCTCGATGAAGTCGATCGCCACCGGCAGCGACTGGCGCTTGGCTTCGGTGTCGGACCCGATGCCGTCCTCGACGCCGGTGATCGCCTCGATCTCGCCCTCGACGTGAGCACCGACCTCACGTGCCTCGGCGACGACCTCGACGGTCTGCCGGAGGTTCTCCTCGACGCTCAGCGTTGAGGCATCGAACAGGACGGAGTTCCACCCTCTGCGAAGGCAGTCGTTGATCACGTCGCGGTCGGGGCAGTGGTCGAGATGCAGCGTGACCGGCACCTCGATCCCCGCCGTCATCGTGGTCCACATGCCGAACAGCACGTCTAGCCCGATTGAGCGCACCGTCTTGACCGAGGTCTGCACGATCAGCGGCGAGCGCTCTTCGACTGCCGCGGCCAGCACTGCCTCGAGCGTGAGGTCGTTGAAGACGTTGATAGCGGCGACGCCGTACCGTTCGGACAGCGCGCGGCCGACGATCTCCTTCAGTGACACGACGGGCATCAGCCGGCTCCTTCATTAGGCCCTAGCCCGAACGTATGCGCGCAAGGCAACCAGCAGCATCGGTGGAACCACCCGCCGGAAGGTAGGGATTTCCCTACCCTCTCCGGTCGCTAGCGGCGGCGGGCGAGCGCGACCAGCTCGGTGCGGTTGTGTACGCCGGACTTGCGCAGCAGCGAGCTGACGTGCTTCTCGACGGTCTTGACGGAGATCATCAGCTCGGCGGCGATGAGCTTGTCGGGCAGTCCGGTGTCGATCAGCGCCCGCACCTCCCGTTCGCGGTTCGTCAGCGCCACCGGGAAGTCATCGGACAGGCCGCGGTGCAACCGCTGCAGCGCAATGCCCGACAGGACCGCCTGTCCTCGGCCGGCCGCCACGACCGCCTGGGCCAGCGCCGGACCGTCGACCCCGTTGTCGAGGCAGCCATGTGCACCAGCGCGCACCGCGGCGACGACCAGTTCCTCATCGCCCGGCGCCGACAGGCACAGAACGGCGGAGTTGCCGCTGTTGCTCAGCAGCCGGCTCAAGGCGTCGACGTCCGACTCGCTCCCGTCGCCGAGTCGAAGGCTCGCGACGACGACGGCTGCGCCGACCGCGTCAAGCAGCTTGATCGCCTGATCGACGCCGGCAGCCTCGCCGGCGACCTCGAGGTTGACACTCGCCTGGGTGAGCAGTCGCGCCACCCCGGCTCGCAGGACCGGCTGCGGGTCGACGACCAGGACCCGAAGTCCCCGGCTCTCGGCCGCTGCTGACCGGGCGTAGGGGAACCGCACTCGCAGGCTGGTGCCCCACGCCGGCATCGAGTCGAGCTCGACCCGGCCGCCGACGGCGTGGGCGCGATCCGCCATCCGTCGCAGTCCCGAGCCGGCGTCGACGGGAAGGCTGTGCGGGTCGAAGCCGCAGCCGTCGTCCTGGACCAGTAGCGCCACCCCGAGCGACTCGTAGGCGACGCCGATCCGCACGGTTCGCGCCTCGGCGTGCTGGACGATGTTGGTCAGCGCCTCCTGGGCGATGCGCAGGATCTCGTGCGACAGCGCGGGGTCCAGCGGCGCGGCATCGCCGGCGGTCACCAGCCTCACGTCGAGGCGCCCGGCGCGGCGAGCCCAGTCGGCCTCGGCGTCGAGCGCGGCCTCGAGGCTGCGACCGTCCAGCGCCGAGCCGAGCAACCCGAGCATCGTCCGCCGGGTCTCGACGAGTGCTTCTCGTGCCTCGCTGCTGGCGTCGCGAACCAGCGGCTCGGCGTCGCGGAACTCGTCGGTCTTCATCACCTGCTCAGCCATGTCGAGGTGCCCGAGGACGCCGACCAGTCCTTGGTTGAGGGTGTCGTACACCTCTCGCAGCAGCCGCTCTCGCTCGGCCGCGGTGGCCTGCGCCCGGGTGCGCTCTTCGGCGACGTCGTGCAGCCGGGCGTTGGTGAGCGCGACCGCCGCGTGCTTGGCGAACAGCTTCAGCAGTTCGGCGTCCGCCGACCCGAAGACCCGGTGCTCGTCGCGGCTGAAGACCACACAGACGCCGATGATCTGGCCGCCCCACTCCAGGGGTACGCCGATCACGCCACGCAGCGTGGCGCGATCCTCGGAGTTGACGTGGCCGCCGCGGACGTCCTCATATCGCGCGAACCACAGTGGGCCGCGCTGTGCGACGACAGCGCCGGTCATGCCCTCGCTGAGCGGGAAGACCTGGCCGGACTGGCAGCGGATGCCGATGTCGGCTTCCTTGCGGTAGGTGCCGGCGACTTCGTCGACGCTGCAGACCGACCCCGCATCGCACTGCAGCAACTCGGTGCAGCGGAGCAGGATCCGTTCGAGCAGCGGCTGAAGAGAGAACTCACCGGCCAAGTCCTCCGCGACGGCGGTGACGGCGTGCGCCGTGGCCCAGGCAGAGTCGGGACCGTCCTGCGCGCTCGACAACGTCGACGCAACACCGGTCATCGGCCCTCCTTCGAGTGGCGCAGCCATCATCGGCCTAGATCGTGAGCAGACCGCGAGGGTTTCGCGATGTCAAGCCTGGCGATTCGCTGACCCGGCGGCGTGCCGCCTCGTCGCGCCGCGATCGAACCGGTCAGGAATCGAGAAGTAACAGCCAGCAGGTCTCGCTTAGCGTTGACCGCAGTCCAACAACTCGAGGAGTGAGCATGACAACGTCTTCCACCCAGGGAATCAAGAACGTGCTGCACCCGGTGTCTGATCTGGCGGCTGCCAAGGCGGTGTACGCCGCGTTGCTCGGTGTCGAGCCGATGGCCGACGCGCCGTACTACGTAGGCTTCGAGGCGGCCGGTCAGCAGATCGGATTGGTGCCGGCAGGAGGTCCGCAAACGATGACCTCGCCAGTGGCCTACTGGGACGTCGCCGACATCGAGGCGAAGCTGGCCGAGGTCACTGCCGCAGGCGCCACCGTCAAGGACGCTCCTCGCGATGTCGGCGGCGGCCGGATCGTGGCGACGTTCACCGACCTGGACGGCAACGTCCTGGGCCTGACCCAAAACTAGGTGGGCTCGGTCCGACCGCGAAGCAGGACGGGGACATGATGGCGAAGGCCGCGAAGCCGCAACCCGCCCACTCCCATGCCGCCGATGGCCATGACGTGATCCGGGTCCACGGCGCGCGCGAGAACAATTTGAAGGACGTCAGCCTCGAGCTGCCGAAGCGACGGCTGACGGTCTTCACCGGGGTGTCCGGGTCGGGCAAGAGCTCGCTGGTCTTCGCGACCATCGCCGCGGAGTCGCAGCGGCTGATCAACGAGACCTACAGCGCGTTCGTCCAGGGGTTCATGCCGGCGCTCGCTCGGCCCGATGTCGACGTACTCGATGGATTGACGACCGCCATCGTCGTCGACCAGCAGCGGATGGGCGCCGACCCGCGCTCGACCGTCGGCACCGCCACTGACGCGGGCGTGATGCTGCGGATCCTGTTCAGCCGGCTCGGCAAGCCGCACATCGGCTCACCGCAGGCGTTCTCCTTCAACGTCGCCTCGATCTCCGGCGCCGGCGCCGTCACCTTCGAGCGCGCCGGTCGGACCACCAAGGAGCGGCGGAGCTTCAGCGTGCTGGGCGGGATGTGCCCGCGCTGCGAGGGCCGCGGCGCGATCTCGGACATAGATCTGAGCCAGCTCTACGACGACACCAAGTCGCTCAACGAAGCAGCGATCATCATCCCCGGCTACACCGTCGACAACTTCTTCGCGGTGCGGCCCTATCTCGAGTCCGGCATCCTCGATCCAGACAAGCCGATCGGGAAGTTCAGCAAGAAGGAGCTGAACAGCTTTCTCCACCACGAGCCGACCCGGGTGAAGGTCAACGGCGTCAACGTGATGTTCGAGGGACTGATCCTCAAGGTCCAGCGCTCGATCCTGTCCAAGGACCGCGAGTCGCTCCAACCGCATATCCGCGACTTCGTGGGTCGCGCGGTGACCTTCGCGAGCTGCCCGGAGTGCGGCGGCACCCGGCTGAGTGAGACCGCCCGGTCCTCGAAGGTCGGAAAGATCAACATCGCTGATGCCTGCGCGATGCAGATCAGCGATCTCGCCGAGTGGGTGCGCGGTCTTGACGAGCCGTCGGTCGCGCCGTTGCTCGAGACGCTGCAACGATCACTCGACTCGTTCGTCACGATTGGTCTCGGCTATCTCTCCCTCGACCGGCCGTCGGGCACGTTGTCCGGCGGCGAGGCGCAGCGGGTCAAGATCCTGCACCTCGGCTCTTCGCTGACTGACGTCACCTACGTCTTTGACGAGCCGACCGCCGGCCTGCACCCGCACGACATCCAGCGGATGAACGAGATGCTGCTTCGGTTGCGGGACAACGGAAACACCGTGCTCGTCGTCGAGCACGAGCCGGAGACGATTGCGATCGCCGATCACGTCGTCGACCTCGGTCCGGGTGCGGGTTCCTCGGGCGGCACGGTCTGCTTCGAGGGAACCGTCGACGGGCTGCGGGCCAGCGGCACGGTCACCGGCCGTCACCTCGACGACCGGGCCGCGTTGAAACCGACGGTTCGTACGCCGACCGGCGTGGTGAAGATCCGCGGCGCGAGCACCCACAACCTGCGTGACGTCGACGTTGACATTCCGCTCGGGGTGCTCGTCGTGGTCACCGGCGTCGCTGGGTCCGGCAAGAGTTCGCTGATGCACGGCTCGATGCCTGCCGACTCCGGGGTGGTCTCGATCGACCAGCGCGCGATCCGCGGCTCGCGCCGGAGCAACCCGGCGACGTACTCCGGCCTGCTCGACCCGATCCGCAAGGCGTTCGCGAAGGCCAACGACGTGAAGCCGGCGCTGTTCAGCGCCAACTCCGAAGGCGCCTGTCCGGGCTGCAACGGCGCCGGCGTCATCTACACCGACCTCGCGATGATCGCGGGCGTGGCGACCACGTGTGAGGAGTGCAACGGCAAGCGGTTCGAGGCGTCGGTGCTCGACTACCACCTCGGCGGCCGCGATATCAGCGAGGTGCTGGCGATGTCGGTGGCCGACGCGTCGGCGTTCTTCGGCGCCGGCGAGGCACACACGCCGGCTGCGCACACCATCCTCGGCCGGCTCGCCGATGTCGGGCTCGGCTACCTCAGCCTTGGTCAGCCGCTGACGACCCTGTCAGGCGGTGAGCGGCAGCGACTCAAGCTGGCGGCCAACATGGCGGACAAGGCCAGCACGTATGTCCTCGACGAGCCGACGAACGGACTGCATCTTGCCGACGTCGAGCATCTGCTCGGCTTGCTCGACCGGCTGGTTGACGACGGCAAGTCGCTCATCGTCGTCGAGCACCACCTGGCCGTCATGGCGCACGCCGACTGGATCATCGACCTCGGTCCCGGCGCCGGCCACGATGGCGGCCGGATCGTCTTCGAGGGCACGCCCTGCGATCTAGTTGCGTCGGCTTCGACGCTGACCGGCGAGCATCTCGCGGCGTACGTCGGCGGGTGAGCTGCGATGTGTCTCGACCAGCCCCGGCCGATACTGCACCGGATTCGTCCGGATGACTCGCAGTTGCTTTTTGCGCCGCGGCCGGTGGCGCGTGGGAGGATCGGAGCCGTGAGCCACGGTCCTGCCGATCCGCAGCGGCTGCGCGACCTGGCGCGGCTGCGCAGAGTGCGCGACCGGATCGACCGGGAGTATGCCAAGCCGCTGGATGTCGAGGCGCTGGCTCGCGGCGTCCACATGTCGGCCGGGCACCTGAGCCGGGAGTTCCGGGCGGCGTACGGCGAGTCGCCATACGGATATCTGATGACCCGGCGGATCGAGCGGGCGATGGCGCTGTTGCGGCGAGGCGATCTCAGCGTGACCGACGTGTGCTTCGAGGTCGGCTGCTCGTCGCTTGGCACGTTCAGCGCTCGCTTCACCGAGCTCGTCGGTGTGCCGCCCGGCGCCTATCGGCGCCAGCACGCGCCGGGCGCCGCCGAGATCCCGTCATGCGTGGCGAAGGTCGTGACCAGACCGGTCAGGAATCGAGAAGCGCGGGTCACCGAGCTCGCCTAGCGTGAGCGGCATGGACCTCACGATTCACCAGACCTTCCTGCCCCACGACGATTCCGATGCCGCGCTCGCCTTCTATCGCGACACGCTCGGCTTCGAGGTCCGCAACGACGTCGGGTACGCCGGGATGCGCTGGATCACCGTCGGGCCGCCCGACCAGCCCACGACGTCGATCGTGCTCGAGCCGCCGGCAACCGACCCCGGCCTCAACGACGGCGAGCGGCGCACCATCGTCGAGCTGATGGCCAAGGGCAGCTACGCCCGGCTGATTCTCGCGACCTCCGACCTCGATGACACGTTCACCCGGCTGCAGGCCAGCGGTGCCGAGGTGATCCAGGAGCCAACCGATCAGCCATACGGCATCCGCGACTGCGCCTTCCGCGACCCCGCCGGCAACCACATCCGCATCAACCAACGCGCCTAACCAAGGGCCGGCGCCCGCTGCGCGGTCGCGCCCACCCCCGGTTTGTGTCAGAACGTGCGGGCGCCAAA
>DATAUK010000016.1:0-30441 GCA_036268295.1 Mycobacteriales bacterium
ATTCCGTCGCCCAGATGCGCGCTCACGGCGTTGTCGTCGTCGGCGGTAGCACGACTACCGCTCTCCTCCTCCGCCTTGCGAGCGCACACCTGAACAACGGACTTATGCCACCAACTCCAGGCGCGGGACACTAGTGTCCCGCGCCAGAAGTTCGGCGGCTGATTCCGTCGCCCAGATGCGCGCTCACGGCGTTGTCGTCGTCGGCGGTAGCACGACTACCGCTCTCCTCCTCCGCCTTGCGAGCGCACACCTGAACAACGGACTTATGCCACCAACTCCAGGCGCGGGACACTAGCGCCAGGCGAAGACCGGCTGCTCGAGGTGGTCGACGCGGATCGTCCGGCCATAGAGGGCGAGTTCGCGGAACTGATAGATGACTGCCGCGGTCGGGGCGTGGATCAAAGTGCGGAACATCGGCAGCTGGATGACCGGCTGGGTGGACTGCCGGATTGTCTTGAACCGTGGCTCGACTGCAAGCACGTCCTCGCGGGCGACGTGGACCCGCGCGACCTCGGCCGGGTTGGGCACGATCTGGTCGATGACTGAGCCGGCCCACATGACGACCGGCGTGATGCGATAACCCGAGCGGGTCCGATAGTCGTCGAGCAGACCGAGTACGTCGCCGCCGGCTACCGCCAGACCGACCTCCTCGCTGAGCTCGCGCAGCGCAGCCTGCTCCGCCGTCTCGCCGGCGTCGATGCGGCCGCCTGGCAGCGCCCACTGACCGGGATGGGTTCGCATCCTGGCCTGACGTTTCGTGACCACGATGCCGGGGCCTTCGCTGTCCTCGACGAGGACGAGGGCGACAGCGGCGGCTCGGTCTTCACCGAGGGGGAGCGGCCGCCGGTCGAAGGCGGCAACCCGTTGGGTCAGTATCTCGCGATCGAAGCCGGTCACGCCGCCAGCAGCGGTCCAACGGAGGCCCCGAACTCGGTGATCTGGTCGGTCAGCTCGCTGGCCGAGCGACTGGCGAACCGGACCTGCAGGTGGTTGACGCCGACCGCGGTCCAGGCCCGCAGCGCCTGGGCGATCCGCTCCGCCGAGCCGGTCACGGCCGGACGGTCGAGATCCCACGACGGCTCACCGACATAAAGCCACTCGCTGATCGCCCCGATGTCGCCGGTCTCGTCGCCACGCGTGTCGCGGTAGAGCTCGACCATTGCCGGCAGGTCGGAGAGCGGGTTGCCCTGCGGCAACCAGCCGTCGGCCAAGGAGGCCGCTCGGCGTACCGCTGCGGGCGCCGAGCCGCCGACCCAGATCGGCGGTCGCGGCTGCTGCACGGCTCGCGGCTCGATCTCCATGCCGTCGACGACGCCCTCGCGCAGCGCGAGGTCAACGATGCGCAGCGCCTCGTCGGTGGCCTGGCCGCGCGAGCCGAAGTCGACGCCGAGCGCGGCAAACTCCTTCTCGACGTGTCCGGCTCCGACGCCGATGATGGTGCGCCCGGCAGAGAGCAGATCGAGCGTGGCGAACGAGTTCGCCGTGACCAGTGGGTGGCGATAGGTCAGGTTGAAGACCGAGGAGAGCAGCCGGACGTTCGTCGTCTGAGCCGCGATCCAGGCCAGCGTCGCAATCGTGTCGTACCAGACCGCACCCATCCGCGGCGACAGGTCGTCGGGAATCGCGACGTGGTCGCACACACCGACGTAGAAGAAGCCGCTGCGGTCCGCGGCGATGGCAACCTCGGCCATCTCGGCCGGCCCCGCGTCGAGCTCCCAGGGCTCGACGAAGAACTTGCTCTGGGCCTGGATCGGGAGCTGCATGCCATACACAACGCTGCCTGGCGGCACGATCGGAGCCATCCCGGGAGTGTAATCTGACGGGGTGTCAGATCGGCGCGTGGCTGCCATCGCGGGATGGTTCACGATCGATGACGAGCCAGTGCTGCTCGGCAATCGCTGCACGACCTGCGCCACGGTCTTCTTCCCGCAGGCGTCGTTCTTCTGCCGCAATCCGGACTGTGACGGCGCCGAGTTCGAGCCGGCCCGGCTCTCACGCCATGGCCGGATCTGGTCCTTCACCGACGCGCAGTATCAACCGCCGCCGCCTTACATCTCGCCGGCCGGTGACTACCAGCCGTTCGCCCTCGCCGCCGTAGAGCTCGAGGCGGAGCAGATGGTCGTGCTCGGCCAGATCGCTGCGGGTTTTGGTGTCGATGACCTGAGCGTCGGCCAGCACGTCGAGCTGGTCGTCGAGGATCTCTATTCTGATGACGACCACGACTACCTCGTCTACAAGTGGCGGCCGATCGGAGCGTCGACGTGAGTGACGTGGTTGTCGCCGGCGTCGGGATGCACCCGTGGGGCAAGTGGGGTCGCAACTTCGTGGAGTACGGCGTGGTGGCGGCACGCGCGGCGCTGTCCGACGCCGGCCTCGCCTGGCGCGACGTGCAGTTCGTGTCCGGTGCCGACACGATGCGCAACGGCTATCCGGGCTACGTCAGTGGCGCGACCTTCGCCCAGGCATTGGGCTGGACCGGCGCCCGCGTCGCGTCGTCGTACGCCGCGTGTGCGTCCGGTGCGACCGCACTCGAGGTCGCCCGCGCCGAGATCCTGGCCGGCCGCTGTGAGGTCGCTCTGGTGGTCGGTGCCGACACTACCCCTAAAGGGTTCCTCGCCCCGAACGCCGGTGATCGACCCGACGATCCGGACTGGCTGCGGTTCCGGTTGCTCGGCGCCACCAACCCGACCTACTTCGCGCTCTACGCCCGTCGCCGGATGGCACTGCACGGCGCCACCGAGCATGATTTCGCGATGGTGCGGGCGAAAAACGCCAGGCACGGCTTGGAGAACCCGAACGCGAGATATCGCAACGAGTTCAGCGTCGAGGATGTGCTGGCGTCCGCGATGGTCGCGGATCCGTTGCGGCTGCTGGAGATCTGTGCGACCAGCGACGGCGGCGCCGCGGTGATCCTGACCTCGGCCGACTACGCCAAGCGGCATGGCATCGACAGCCCGGTTCGGGTGCGTGCGATCTCGACCGTGACACCGAGCTTCCCGCAGACCGTCATCGAGATGCCGAACTTCTCGACCGACTCCGGAGTTGCGGTCTCGGATGCGGTCATGCCGTTCAAGTCCGCGATCGCAGCGGCGGCGTACGACGAGTCGGGGATCGGTCCCGAGGACGTGTCGCTGGCCGAGGTCTACGACCTCTCGAGCGCGCTCGAGCTCGACTGGTATGAGGACATCGGGCTGTGCAAGGTCGGCGAGGCCGAGCAGCTGCTGCACGACGGCGACACCACGATCGGCGGCCGGATCCCGGTCAACCCTTCGGGTGGGCTCGCCTGCTTCGGCGAGGCGGTGCCGGCGCAGGCGCTGGCCCAGGTGTGCGAGGTGACCTGGCAGCTGCGCGGCCAGGCCGGGGCTCGGCAGGTCGAGGGCGCCCGGGTCGGCATCACCGCAAACCAAGGCCTGTTCGGCCACGGCTCGTCAGTGTTGCTTTCGGTCTAATTCTTTCCGTGATCTTGACCCAGAGTGTCGATGGGGGCCCGAGTTCGATCACTTACGTCAAGATCGCGGGGGTGGTTCCTTACTTGATCGCGACCGGGGTGGCCGGCGCACCGGCGGCGTGGACGATCGGCTCGGGGGTTGCGTTCACCAGGAACGAATAACGGCCGTCGTCCGCGCAGTCCGCGGCGAGGGTCTCGAGGTCGAAGTTCTGACCCTGCACCAGGCCCATCTCGACAATGTGCAGCATGTGCACCGGCAGGAACAATCCGTCGATCTCACCGGGAAAGACCTCGAAGGACAGGTTGTCGGTCGCGACCATCGCGACGTCCCGCTCGTGGAACCAGCGGACCGTCTGCATCGACGGTCCGGCCGTACTGATCGAGTAGGCGACCTTGTCGCCGGCATGCAGGTGCTGGATCTGGCCGGTGCGCAGCAGCACGATGTCACCTGCGCCGACCGTGACCTTCGACAGCTCCTCGGCAGCATTGAGATCGTCCGGCGTCAATGCATGGCCGCCGGAGAGCCGGTCGACGCCGGCCGATCGCGCCAGGTCGAGGAGCACGCCGCGGGAGACGATCGGGCCCAGCTTCTCCGCACCGAGCCGGGTGGCTCCGGTCTCGTCGACGACGGAGGTCGGGAAGCCGTTGTACATCCGGCCGTCGTAGCTGACGTGTGCGAGCGCATCGACGTGGGTGGCGGCCTGCACACCCATCGACACCGCGTCGTCGTTGAACCGCACGCCGGCTTCGTCGTTGCCCAGCAGCTCATGGCGGGCGATCGTCGTACGGATCGGATTGGTACGACCGGCGACGAACCCGAGCTGTGGCCCGTCCTCGGACATCGGCAGCGCAAGCGAGAACTGCTTGCCGGCGCTGACCGCGGCGGCCGCCTCGCGGAGCAGATCCGCGGTGATCAGGTTGAGCGTGCCGCGCTCGTCCTTCTCACCCCAGCGACCCCAGTTGTTGACGGCCTGCGCGAGCTCGGTGAAGACAGTGGGGTTCACCGCGGCGACGGCGTCAGGCGGGGTCGAGCGGAGAGCAGATCCGGCATGGCCGCAGCGTCGTGTTGTTCGGGTCGACGGTGGCCAGATCGGACCGGCCGGCAACCGCAGGGCAGTCCTGGCGGTGGAAGATCGAACCACCGGCGGTCGCCACGAGCGTCGGCGTGGCTGCGGTGATCCCGGCGACCGACGCGCCACTGCTGATCAACGACTCGAGCCGGTTGACCGCGCTGGTGAGCGCGGCGGACTGCACCCGCGACTCGCGGATCCGTACCGTCTGCCAGTAGGCGAAGTAGGTGAACCCGCCGGCGATCACCAGAGCGAGCCCGAGCAGGCCACCCGAGATCAGATAGTCGTTCTGCTCGAACGGCAGCGGGGTGCGCGAGGCGCCGGCCCAGCCGAGAAGGATGAACACCACGCCGAGCGGCATGAGGACGCTGCCGACGATCAGCAGCCAGTGATCGAGGCCGCCCGAAGCCGCTCGGGTGCGAAGTCGTTGGATCTGCGAGGCGAGCCGATCGTTGCGGCCCACCGCGTTGCCTCCGACCCCGGGGTTGAGGGCTTCGGTCGACGTCGTCATCACTCCTCCAAGCGGCAAGCCGGACCTGCGGACTGCAGGATCTTGTCAGGTAGGCGCCTCATCGCGAAGGCAAACAGCCCGGCGCCGGCCAGCCCGGCGACGACCCATCCCCACGACAGCGTATTGGGAAGCGGGAGCTGATCACCGGTCAGCGAGGGAGCCGACGCGGTCTGCGGTGAGCTACCGCCGCCGGTGGTCTCGGCGGTGCCAGGGACGGCCGGGGTTCCCGGCGTGCCGGGCGTACCTGCGGTGCCCGAGGTGCCGACGCTGCCGGAGGTCGGGCCAGATCCACTCTTCGGCGCCGGTGGCAGCTTGTTGATCTTCGGTGCAGCGAAGCCGGGAGTGGCCTGGGCGTCGAGCTTCGCGCCACCAATGATCATCACGGTCCCGGTGTTGTTGAGCTCGTTCTTGTAGTCCGAGTTGCCGAAGCTCACTTCGAGCGCACCCGAGTTCAGCGTGACGTGAGCGCCATGCACCTGCTGGGTGACCTTGGTGAGCTCGATGTGGATGCCGGCCGACTTCAGCGCGTTATTGACAGTCGCTGCCAGGGTCGGTGCGACCGAGCCACCTACCGTCGTGCCGAGGATCGGGATCGGGATCGTCGAGATCGGCAGCGAGCCGCTGGGCCCGACGCTGGCGGGGATGTGCAGTCCCTGGTTGTCGATCTGCACTGGTACGCCGGCAATCGTCATGCCGCTGACCGTGGTCACCGCGGTGCCGCTCGCGGTGCGACCGTTGGTCGTGGCCTGGGCGGTCGAGGTCACGGTCTTGATCGAGATGACCTTGTCGATCGAAATGCCGTGGACCGAACTGACCGCCGTGACGTTGAGCGTCCGGGGCCCCTTGATCGTGATGTCGGAGTTCGCGGTGGTTGAGCCGACGATCGGGCCGAGGACCGGAACGCCAGCGCCGCCCGCGCTCGACACCGCTTGCACGTGCGTGGTGGTAGCCGTGGAGGACATCGTCAGACCCGGGTGGGAGTTGGTGACGGTCGGGTTGCCGACGCCGGTCTGTGCTTCGGCCAGCTCCGGGTCGTTGAGCTTCTGCGCATCGCTGGCCGGGATCTCCTTGATGCCGAGCAGGTCGAGCGCGTCGCCGCCATGGGCGCCGGTCGCGCCTGGCCACAGCACGGAGGTCAGCGCATCGCCGATCCCGCCAGTGCCCAGGGTTGCCAGCGAGTAGGGAATGTCGGCCTGGACGTCTTCGCCGGCACTGGTCTGATACAGCGGCATCGACAGGGCGGAGGAGCTCGCGCTGACGCTCACCCCGCCGAGCCCGGAGCCGGTGGCCGCGGCAGTGTGGTGCACGGCCGCTTTCTTGTGAGCATGCGCTGGCGCGGCTGCTGCGAGCGTGATCCCGGTGGTTGCGGCGAGGCACAACACGCTGAGCGCTGCGGCGCCGATCAATGCGACCCGCTGGTCGCTGCTCCGGCTGGTCATGCGGCTCCTCCAAGGTAGGCCTCTGACACCTGCGCGGCGACGTCTTGCGGTTCGCCGACTGCGACGATCCGCCCCTGGGACATGACGGCAGCGAAGTCAGCGACACGTAACGCCGTTGTCGCAAACTGTTCGACAAGCAGGATGGTGATTCCTGCCGCTGCCAGCTGATGGACTAAGTCATAGAGCTCACCGACGATGATCGGGGCCAGTCCCATCGAGATCTCGTCGAGCAACAGGACCGCCGGATCGGCGACGAGTGCCCGCGACATCGCGAGCATCTGCTGCTCGCCGCCGCTCATCGTGCCGGCCCGCTGGTTACGACGCTCGGCGAGCTGCGGGAAGCGGGCGAAGGCAGTCTCGCGTACGGCGCGGTAACTCTGCCCCCCGGCGTAGGTCCACATCCGCAGGTTGTCCTCAACCGTGAGGTTCGGGAAGATCCCGCGGCCTTCCGGGATCCGGCTGACACCGGCGCGGACCAGCGCATCGGGCGACGCGCCGTTCACGTGAGAGCCGGCGATGTGGACGCAGCCGGAGTTCGGGCGGATCGCGCCCGAAATCACCTGCAGCGTGGTCGACTTGCCGCCACCGTTGGGTCCGAGCAGCGCGTAGACCGTGCCGGTCGGCACCGCGAGATCGACGCCGTGCAGAATCTCGATCCGCCCGTACCCGGCGCGCAAGTTGATCAGCTCGATTGCGTGCGGTGCGCTCATCGCCGGCTCACCGTCATGACGCCGCCGCCTCGTCGACCCCGAGGTACGCCGCTTGGACCGCCGCGTCCTGCTGGATCTCGGCGGGGCTGCCGGCCGCGATCAGCCGACCGAAGTCCAGGACGTGGATGTGCGCGCAGACCCGCATGACGAGCTCGACGTCATGCTCGACGAGCAAGACCGCCATCCCGTCGTCGGCGAGCGCGAGCATCAGGTCGCCGAGCGCCTCGGTCTCGTCGTGGCTCAGGCCCGAGCCGACCTCGTCGAGCAGCAGAATCCGGGGTCGGGTCGCCAGCGCCCGGCCGAGCTCGACCAGCCGGGCGAGTCCCGTCGGCAGCGCGTCGACCCGCGCCTCGGCGACGGTCTCGAGCCCGACCCGAGCCAGGATCTCCGCCGCGATCGCGCGCGGCGGCGTCGCATCCTCGGACCACGATCGGTGGAACTCGGCGGCGGCGAGGATGTTCTCGTACGCCGTCAGCGAGCCGAACACCTCAAGTCGCTGGAAGGTGCGCGCGACCCCGAGCCGGGCGCGCTTGAACGGCGGCAGCCTGCTGACGTCCTGGCCGGCGATGACCACCCGTCCGCTGGTAGGTCGCTGCAGACCGGTGATCACGTTGAAGGTCGTGGTCTTGCCCGCGCCGTTCGGCCCGATCAGGCCGGTGATCCGACCGGCGTGCGCTGTCAATGACACGTCGGACACCGCGGCGATGCCGCCGAAGCGGACCGAGACATCGGCGACTTCGAGCACCGACTCAGTTGGCAGCGCCGGCAAGGCTCTCACCTTCTTCCGCGATGAACGCGGCCGCGGGAGTGCCGGCGGTGGTGCTGATCGGTGCCGCCTTGCCGGCCGCCCGGAACAGCTCGAGGACGTTGCTGATCCGGCCGCTGATCCCGTTCGGGTCGCGGCCGACGCTGATCGCGGCAAGGCCGGTCAGGAGGTACTGCAGCTCGCCGAGGCGGGGGAAGTGCGGCGCCGCGACATCGAACGCGGTCAGGGTCGCGGCGCCGAGCAGCGCGCCGGTCGCGGTGTTGATCCCGCCGACCCGCGCCAGCAGCAGCACCGTGAGGCTGACCAGCGAGGCGAAGTCGGCAGAGTTGACAGCGCCCGGACTGCCGCCGTACAGCACGCCGGCCAGACCGGCCATCCCGGCGGAGATCGTGAAGGCGATCAGCTTGGTGCTGTTGATGTTGACGCCGAGCGTCGCGCAGGCCGCGGGGGAGTCGTTGGCGGCGACCAGCTTGCGGCCGAACGGGCCGCGGCGCAGCGCGAGGACACCTATCGAGGCGAGCACGAACACCACACAGCAGAACACGAAGAACGCCCGGTCGGACTGCGTAGGGATGCCGGGGATCTTCAGCCGGCCGATCGCCAGGCTGCCGCCGGTGCCGAGCGACTCGTTGAAGAACGCCGAATCCATGATGGCGGCGAACGCGAAGGTGGCGAGCGCCAAGTAGAGGCCGCGCAGCCGCAGCGTCGGCAACGCGACCAGCGCGCCGACGGTCGCGGCGAGGGCGATGGCGGCAAGGACACCGAGCCACGAGCCGCCGTGCGCCACGTTGCCCATCGCGTACGCGCCGAGGCCGACGAACGTCATTTGGCACAGCGAGGCCATCCCGCCGTAGCCGGTGAGTAGCACGATCGAGAGCAGCACGAGAGCCAGGGCGAAGCCCTGGGCGCCGATCCGCAGGTTGGGTCCGGACAGCGCCCCCGACACCACGGCCGCGATCGCGATGACGATCGCGCCGATGCCGATCGAGGAGCCGAGTCCGGCGACCCGCGGCGGAATCGCGCCGGTGAACGATGCGGTGCGCAGCCGGTCCTGTGGCAGCACGATCAGCACCACGAACAAGACGATGATCGGGATGATGCCTTGGATCCGGTTGGTGAACCCGCTCTGCGGCAGGTAGCCGAACAGCACGTTCTGGCCGACCGCGATCACGAGTGCCCCGCCGATGGCGACCGGCAGATTGCGAAGCCGGCCGATGACGGCCGCGGCGTACCCGTCCACGACGAGCAGCGTCAGGTCGAGCACGTTGAGCTGGTTGATTGCGGCAAGCAGGATGCCGGCGAGCGCGGCCAGCGAGCAGGAGATCGCCCACGACAGCTGCTTGACCTGCACCGGCCGGCCACCGGCCATCGCCACCAGATCGGAGTTGTCGACGACTGCCCGCATCGAGATCCCGATTCGCGCCCTGGTGAACAGCAGCCGCAGCCCGATCGCGACGGCCACCAGCGACGCCGCCGCGATCACCTGCTCGTAGTTGATCAGCAGGCCGACCACGGTGAACCCGGCGCCGTTGAAGAACTCCGGCAGCCGGCGCGGGACCTGCGGGTTCCACACGATGTTCGCGAGGCCGACCAGGAACAGCAGCAGTCCGAGGGTGACGACGAGGGTCAGGTCGACCGGCGCACCTTCCAGCGGTCTCATCAGGACCCGCTCGACGATCAGACCGAACAGCGGCGCGATGATCACCAGCACGAGCACGACCGACAGGACGACATTGAGGTGCCAGCCCTGCCACAGCTGCCAGAAGGAGTACGCCGCGACCATCGCGATCGCGCCGTGGGAGAAGTTGAAGATGCCGGTCGTCGTATAGGTGACGACCAGGCCGGTGGAGATCAGCGCATAGACGCAGCCGGTCACCACGCCCAGAAGGACGTAGCTAAGGAACAGCGTCACGGTCGGTTCCCCTACTTGGCCGGCAGGAAAGTGCCATCGCAGCGATACCCGCTCTTTGGGTCGCTCATTCGGCTGAACTGACCGTTCTCCAGCTGCCACAGGATGTAGCAGTGGTTGCCAGTGGTCTTGGAGCCGGGATTGGTGGGAGCGATCAGGCCGTTGTCGGAGAAGTTCTTGATCTTGCGGAGCGCGGCCAGCACGCTGGCCCGGTTCGCGGTTTTGCCTGAATTGGCGTACGCCTGTTGGAACATCCGGCCGTCCGCCCACGCGAACATCGCGTAGAGGTTGAGCGGCTGGCCCGGGTTCGTCCTGGCGAACCAGGTCTGGAGCAGCTTGACCTCGGGGATGTCGGCGGCCTCGTTCTTGTTGAAGAACAAGGAGTACTCGTTCCAGCCCTGCAGGCCGTTCAGCTCCGAGGCGTTGCCCTGGAAGTCCGGGATGAACGAGGGGTCGTAAGCAATCGGGATGATATTGATGACGCCCTTGCAGGCGGAGATCGAGTGCTCGTTCTGGATCATGGTCGCGGCGTTCTGTGCGTCCTCGGTCACCGTGAAGAAGATCTTGATGTGGTCGCTGCCGCACATCGTCTGGAAGTTGCTGGTGAAGTTGCTCGCGGTCGGAGCGGCCGCGTTCTGGTAGGTGAACTTCCAGCCCTGGCTCTCCGCGGCGTGGACCTCCGCCGCCTGCTTCTGAGCCGCCGAGGGGATGTCCTCGGAGATGGTTCCGACGCTCTTGACCTTCGAGCCGTACTTCTGGGCGAAGTATTTCCACATGCCGGTGGCGTAGCCGAGCTCGCCCGGCTCGAGATCGAAGTGGTTGGACAGCGTCTCAGCGGTTGGATCGAGCGCGACGTGGACATCGGGGACGGTCGGGTGAGCCTTGAGAACCGTTGCACCGCAGCCGATGCCGTCGTAGAGCGAGAACGACCCGACGAACGCAAAGACCTTGCTGATCAGGCTCGAGGTGTCGTTCTGGTTCTGGCTGCAGTTGGTGCCGGAGTCGGCGAAGTCGACGTTGACGCTGTGGCCGCACAGGCCGCCACTTTGATTGATGAAGGAGGAGAACGCGACCGCGCCTTCCTTCGCGCCGGCGAACAGCCCGTTGACCGGGCCGGTCACATCCGCGACGTCGCCGAGCGCGATCGAGTTGCTGGTCTCTCCGACGTCGGTGCCGCCGGTCGGGCAGGCTGCCGCCTTGCTCCCCTTGGGCGCACCCGGGTTGGTGCCGCCGCCCTTGGTGTTGATGCTCTTGCTCCCGCTGGAACCTTGGGTTGCGCTGCTGCCCTTGGTTCCCTTAGTGGCTTTCGAGCCACCGACGATCTTCGTGCTGCTGCCGGGGTTGGGCGCGCCACTCGTTCCGGCGCCCGTGCCGCTGCCGGTGCCGCCACCTTGGCTGAGGATCGCGTTGGCCGCCTGCTGGCGCTCCGGCGCGGGAAGCCGCGCGCCACATGCGGTCCCGATCAGGCCGGCGAGCATGAGGATGGCGATCGCGCGAGTGGTGCGCATGCGACTCCTTCGTCGAGATCGGCGTGCCATGCCGGCAGTCGACTGATCAGGCAGTGCGAGATTCATCGTGCTCTCCGTCCGGCGACCGTCATCGTCGACCCTGCTGGTTGTCCTGTCGAGGGCAGCGCGAGCTTGCGGTGGTCCCACGAGCGGACCCGCTGGTTGGATACCCGTACCGCGACCCGCTTGTTGAGCATCACCTCGACGAACGGCTTGAGGTCATCGGTGTAGGGGCCGTAGTAGCGCTCGAACAGATTCACGCCGATCTGCCAGAGCAGGTCGGCGTCATCGGTGACCTCCGCGGTGCCCTCGATCGCGACACCGCGTAGGTCCTCGTAGACCACACCGTCCTCTACGAGGCAGCTGATCGTCGGGTTCCGCCGCAGGTTGAGCGCCTTCTGCGACTTCGACTTGGTCTCGAAACAGATCGCGCCGTCGATGATCGCGAACCACATTGCCACCAGATGTGGCTGGCCGGCCGGGCCAACCGTCGCGAGCGTCATCGACCTGCTGCCGGCGAGGAAGTCCTGGATCTCCTCGTCGGTCAGGACGATGTCGGCCCGCTGGTTGGCTCCCACTGCTGATCAGCCCGCGGACGACTCGTCGAGAAGCGCGGCCATCCGTTCGGTCGTGGCGATCCACTCCTCGACCAGGTCGAACATCACCTCGTGGGTGGGCCGGACCTTGTTCATCCGGCCGACGATCTGACCGACCGGGAAGCCGGACAGCTCCTTGGTGTGCGCACGGCTGACCCGCCGCGCCATCTCGCCGAACAGGATTCCTTGCAGCGGCATCGGCAGCGTCTTCGGCGCATCCTCGGCCTCCCAGGCCTCGGTCCATGCGGTCCGCAGCTGCCGCGCCGGCTTGCCCGTCATCGAGCGCGAACGCACGGTGTCGCGGGACCCGGCGGCGAGCAGGTTCTCCATCGCCTCCGGTGCGGTGTTGGCCTCGGCGACGGTGAGCCAGATCGAGCCGGTCCAGGCGCCCTGGGCGCCGAGCGCGAGCCCGGCCGCGATCTGGCGACCGGTGCCGATACCGCCGGCGGCAAGGACCGGTACGTCGGGACCGACCGCGTCGACGATCTCGGGCACGAGGACCATCGTCGCGACGTCGCCGGTATGGCCGCCGGCCTCGGTGCCTTGCGCGACGATGACGTCGACGCCGATCGCGACCTGCTTCTCGGCGTGGCGGCGGTTGCCGACCAGCGCGGCGGTGAGGACGCCGTGTTCGTGCGCCTTGTTCACCACCTCTTCGGGCATCGGCCCGAGGGCGTTGACGAGCAGCTTGACCTTGTCGTGTTTCAGCGTGACCTCGACGGCGCGGGTCGCCTGGTCGTCGACGCCAAGACCGGCGGCGCGGGCGCGCTCGTTGTAGTCCTCCGGCAGTGGCGGCACGCCGTACTCGCTGAGCACCTTCTCGGTGTAGTCCCAGTGCTCCTGCGGGATCATCGCGCGCAGCTCATGCTCGTCGGGCTGCTTGCCGCCCTTGCCGACGTAGTTGGCCGGCATGACCAGGTCGACGCCGTACGGCTTGCCGTCGACGTGGTCGTCGATCCACGTCAGCTCGATCTCGAGCTCCTCCGGGGTAAAGGCAAGCGCGCCCAGAACCCCGAAGCCACCGGCGCGACTTACCGCGGCCACCACGTCACGGCAGTGGGAGAACGCGAAGATGGGGAACTCGATCCCGAACTTGTCGCATACAGCGGTGCGCACGTGCCCTCCGAACTCGAATTCGACAGCGCAGGAAAATCTGACGCCTCGTCAGGTTTCACAGTACGGTGCTTTGCGTGACCTCACAACGATCCTCTGAGTTCGCCACGCCCAGCCGCGACGAGATCGTCGCGATCAGCCAGAAGCATGTCTCGATGATGGAGACCTCGGACTCCGACGACGTGTGGGTCTGGGTCGGGATGCATCACGTGCTGCTCCACACCATCGGCCGCCGCAGTCGCGACGAGCACAAGGTCGCGCTGCCGTTCTGGTGCGACCCGGACGGTCATCGAGTCGTAGTGGCGTCGTTCGCCGGCGCGCCCAAGGATCCGGCATGGTTTCTCAACCTGGCCGACAAGACCGCGAATCCCGAGGTGAAGATGCGGGTGCAGGGTGGGCTGTTCTGGGCGGACGCGCAGATCCTCGACGGCGAGGACTACGACCGGACGTGGGACTTGCTGATCGTCGACCGCCCGCATTACACGGACTACAAGGCCAAGACCGACCGGCTGATCCCGCTGGTCCGCCTTGTCGAGCTGCGACCGGCCTAACCGCAACCCCCGTGATGTTGACGTTAATGAGCGATCTGGTGTCCTCGGAGACACCCTTCGTCAAGATCACGGTGGGCTTGGCTGGGTCTCTGGACCAAACCTGACGGGTCGTCAGGTTTGGTCTAAGGTTGTCGTTATGGACGAGTTTCCGAAGATCGTTTCGGTCGACGATCACATCGTCGAGCCGCCGAACCTCTGGCAGGATCGGCTACCGGCGGCGATGAAGGACCGCGGCCCGAAGGTGACCTTCGCGCCCAAGGGCGACGTCAGCTTCGTCGGTGGGAAGCTCACGGTGTCGATGGGCGGGTCCGGCAGCGGTCCGGACGTCGCGTGGTGGATCTACGAGGATCTCAAGCGCCCGCTGATGCGCCTCGATGCCTCGGTCGGCTATGAGCGAGACGAGGTCGACCTGCGGCTGGTCAACTACGACGAGATGCGCACCGGCGCCTACTCCATCAAAGAGCGTCTCGAAGACATGGACGCCAACTGGACCGACTCGCAGATGTGCTTCCCGACCTTTCCGCGGTTCTGCGGCCAGACCTTCCTCGAGGCCAAGGACAAGGACGTCGCACTCGAGTGCGTCAAGGCCTACAACGACTACCAGATCGAACAGTGGGCCGAGCCCTCCGAAGGCCGGATGATCCCGCTCATCATCGTGCCGCTGTGGGACGCCGGGCTCGCCGCGGCAGAGGTGCGCCGCAACGCCGCCCGCGGGGTGCGTGCGACCTGTTTCAGCGAGATCCCACCGTTCCTCGGCCTGCCGAGCGTGCACGACAAGGACAAGTACTGGGACCCGTTCTTCGCCGCCTGCGAGGAGACCGGGACCGTCATCAACATGCACATCGGCTCGTCGTCGAAGATGCCGTCCACGTCGGCCGATGCACCGGCAGCAGTCGGCTCGACGCTGACGTTCGCGAACTCCTGCTACTCCCTCGTCGACTGGCTGATGTGCGGTGCCTTCGAGCGCTTCCCGAAGCTGCAGGTCGCGTTCTCCGAGGGCTCGATCGGCTGGATTCCCTACGTTCTTCACCGCGCCGACGTGGTGTGGGAGGAGAACCGCGGCTGGGGCGGCGTTGCCGACACCGTCACCCGGCCACCGAGCGAGCTCTACTTCGAGCACGTGCTCGGTTGTTTCTTCGACGACCCGCACGGCCTGCTCAACCTCGACCACGTCGGGGTCAACAACGTCGCGTACGAAAGTGACTACCCGCACTCGGACTCGACCTGGCCGAACACCCGCGCCGTCGCCGAGGAGCAGATGAAGCACCTCGACCGCGACGTGATCGAGAAGATCGTGCGCGGCAACGCGATCCGGGTCTACGACCTGACCCCCGAAGGCCGCTGGAAGGGCTGACGGTGCCAACCCACCGTCAAACTTGCGCGAATCGACCGTTTTGAGGGCCTCAAACGGTCGATTCGCGCAAGTTTGACGAAAAGAATCGAGCGCGAGGCGGCTGCACTGATGTTGGACTACTTGGTCAAGGGCGCGACGATCGTCGACGGCAGCGGCTCGACGCCGTACGTCGGTGATGTCGGGGTACGTGACGGGCGGATCGTCGCCATCGGCAGATCTGATGAGCAGGGTGTCGTAGCGGACGCCGCCGAGACGGTCGACGCGACCGGCCTGGTCGTGACGCCGGGCTTCATCGACAACCACACCCACTACGACGCGCAGCTGTTCTGGGACCCGTGGGTGACGCCGTCCAACGAGCACGGCGTGACGACGGTGCTCGGCGGCAACTGCGGATTCACGCTGGCGCCGCTGAAGGCCGAGGACGCCGACTACACCCGGCGGATGATGCAGAAGGTCGAGGGCATGCCGCTCGAGGCGCTCGAGACCGGGGTGCGCTGGGGCTGGGAGACCTTCGCCGACTATCTCGATGCGGTCGAGGACGCGAAGCTCGCGGTCAACGCCGGCTTCCTGGTCGGTCACTGCGCGATCCGCCGCTACGTCATGGGCGCCGAGGCGACCGACCGAGAGGCAACCGACGACGAGGTCAAGGCGATCGTCGCGTTGCTGCACGAGTCGATCGACGCCGGCGGCCTCGGGCTGTCGACGACGCTGTCCAAGACCCACTCCGACGGCGACGGCAAGCCGGTCGCCTCGCGCAAGGCCGGCAAGGACGAGCTGATCGCGTTGTGCACCGCCGTGGGCGAGCACGAGGGAACGTTCATCGAGGGCATCGTGCCCGGCTGCCTGGACAAGTTCACCGATGACGAGATCGAGCTGCTCGCCCAGATGACCGCGGCGGCCAAGCGCTCGATCAACTGGAACCTGCTGACCATCGACGCCCGCGAGCCGGACCGCATCCCGCGCCAGCTCGAGGCCTCGGCGCGGGCCCGCGAGCTCGGTGGCCGGATCATCGCGCTGACGATGCCGGTGCTGGTCCCGATGAACATGAGCCTGCGCAACTTCTGCGGGCTGTGGCTGATCCCGGGGTGGAACGACGTACTGAACTGCCCGGTGCCGGAGCGGATCGAGCGGCTTCGTGACGCGGAGACCCGCGCGCACATGATGGAGCGGGTCAAGAGCAAGGAGGCAGGCGTCTTCCGCCGGCTCGGTGACTTCGGGCGCTATGTGATCGGCGACACCTACAGCGAGGCCAACGAGGGCCTCAAGGGCCGAGTGGTGAAGGACATCGCGGCCGAGCGGGGCGAGGACCCGTTCGACACCCTGCTCGAGATCTGCATCAACGACGACCTGCGCACCATCCTGTGGCCGATGCCCAACGACAACGATGCGCAGACCTGGGCGCTGCGGCAGTCGGCCTGGGCCGAGGACGACGTGATGCTTGGCGGCTCGGATGCCGGCGCACATCTCGATCGGATGGCCGGCGCGCCGTTCCCGACCCGGTTCCTCGGCGATGTGATCCGGGGCCGCAAGCTGGTCTCACTCGAACGCGCCGTTCAGATGATCTCCGGCGCCCAGGCTGACGTCTTCGGCATTATCGACCGTGGCTACCTGCGCGAGGGCTACCACGCCGATCTCGTGGTCTTCGACCCGCAGGAGATCGCCTCCGAGGATGCTTCGTTGCACTTCGACCTGCCTGGCGACGCGCCCCGCCTGACGGCCGGCGCGCTCGGCATCAAGCGGGTGTTGGTCAACGGGGTGGAGACGATCCGCGACGGCAAGGCCACCGGCGAGCGGCCCGGTGCGCTGCTGCGCTCCGGGCGCGACACGGTGAGCGTCCCGACCAGCTGAGCAGCGGCGCGGAGTGGTTACCTCGCGTGAACGGTGAAATGCACCGGCTTTGCCGCCGACGTTCCGTTGGCGTTCTTCGCTGTGATGGTCACGTTGCAGCGGCCCGCCTTCAGCGTCTTGCCGTGGCCGAGCTTGCCGTCGATGACAACCGAGTTCTTGCCGCTGTGTGCGGCCACGACGACGCTGCCGCGATGCACCAGATGGCCGTGAGCGTTCTTCTCACTGAACGTCAGCTTGAGCGTCGCGGCTGCCCGCAGCGCAAACGAGAAATCGTCACCCGGTTTCGGCTTGTGTCGCGGGTTGATTTTGACCCCGGCGTGTCCGAGCGACCATGACTTGTGCGTCTGCCGCAGCTTGGACAAGCCCGGGACCCGGTGGGGTGAACAGGTACGCCGCGCCCGTGCTGTTGGCTCGGCCGGGAGCGCCGGCCGCGATCGTCGTGCCGTCCACCGCCACGCTCGTGCCGAGATAGTCGGCCGGGCCGCCGCCCTGCGCGACCAGGGTCGCGGCCTGAGTCTGGCTCGTCCACGCCGTACCGGTCCGGCGAAAGACCTCAACCGCTCCTTGTCCGATGTGAGGACCGACCGTCCGCTCGGGGGCCCCGGCGAGGACCTCGGCCCCCGAGATCGCGACTCCTTGGCCGAGCAAGGCCGGAGCCGCGGTGCCGGTCGAGGTCAGCTCCGCATTGGCAACCAGCGGCGGGTCACCAGGCAAGCCCCAGCCGGGCGCGGGGCGCTGGAAGACGTAGGCCGCACCTTCGCCCTCGCCGACGCCGCCGTGAAAGCCCGGTGCGCCGACCGCGACGGTATTGCCGGTGATCGCGACCGAGTGGCCGAACTCGTCGCCGGCCGCGGTGTCGGCGCCGACCAGGGTCCGGGTCGCGGCCGCGCCGGCCCAGCCGGTCGGCGGTTTGAGGAACAGATAGACCAAACCCGCCTGTCCGCTGTGGTTCGGTGCGCCGACGACGATGGTGTTGCCCGAGATTGCTACCGCCGCCCCGAACAGATCGACCGCGGCGCCGTCAGCGCTGACCAGATCTGTCGTCGTGATCGCTGTCGTCTGCCAGCCAGCCTTCGGCTCGCTGTAGACGTAGGCCTCGCCCTGCTCGGTGTTGCCTCCCACTTGGTGGGAGTACGCGCCAACCACGATGGTGCTGCCGGCGATTGCGACCGCGCCTGCGAAGTTGTCGTCCGACGCCCCGTTGTCGCTGGTCAGCACGGCGGTCGGATGTGCGGTGTTCTGCCAGCCACTCGCCGGTTTCCGGAAGACGTAGGCAGCACCCTGCTTAATCGTCGATCCGACCGAGTGCTGGGGTGCACCGACCACGATGGTGTCGCCGGAGATCGCCACGGAGTATCCGAACCGGTCGTTCGGCTGGCCGTCGCTCACGTGCAGCTCGGCGGTCGGCATGGCGTTCTTCCAGCCCGAAGCCGGCCGGGTGAAGACGTACACCGCACCCTGTTCGTTGTTGTTGGCGAGCGTTTGCTCATACGCCCCGACGACGATCGTGTGTCCCGACACCGCGATCGACTCGCCGAGCCCGGCGCCCGTCGGGCTGCCAGCCGCGGTCAGCACCGACTGGCTGAGCCCGGTCGCCGGTGACGCCGCCCCGGCGCTCTGCGATGCAGCGGCCGCGCCCGCGACACATAGCATGACGGCAGCCATACGCGATCGCCGCACCCTCACGCGATTTTCCTTTCACCCACCCCGTGCCCCGCCACACCAGGACAACAACCGAAAGGTAAGGAGTGGCAGGCGCGGTTTCATCTATGAGGCGCCAGCCTGCCCGGAACGCAGGTCAGTGCGGGCGCGCCCGAGAAAGCAGGTCGTCGGCCGGCATCGTGTTGATCACACGATCCGGGCTGACGCCGATCTCCTCGGCCCGATCGCAGCCGTTGCGTTGCCACTCCAGCTGTCCTGGCGCATGCGCGTCGGTGTCGATCGAGAAGATGCATCCCATGTCTCGAGCAAGCGCAAGCAGCCGTCGCGGCGGGTCGAGTCGCTCCGGCCGCGAGTTGATCTCGACGGCGACCCCGAACTGCCGGCAGGCCTCGAACACGATCTCCGGGTCGAACTCCGACTCGGCGCGTCCTTTGCCGGCCAGCAGCCGGCCGGTGCAGTGCCCGAGCACGTCGGTGTGCGGGTTCGCTACGGCCATCACCATGCGGCGGGTCATCGCGGCGCGGTCCATCCGCAGCTTCGAGTGGACTGACGCCACGACGATGTCGAGGCCGGCGAGCAGGTCCTCCTGCTGGTCGAGCGCGCCGTCGTCGAGGATGTCGACCTCGATCCCGGTCAGGATGCGGAACGGCGCCATGTCCTCGTTGAGCTTTCGGACGATCTCGAGCTGCTCGCGGAGCCGGTCGGGGGACAGGCCGCGGGCCACGGTCAGCCGCGGCGAGTGGTCGGTGAGCGCGACGTACTCATGTCCGAGATCGCGGGCTGCCCGCATCATCTCCTCGATCGGCGAGCCGCCGTCGCTCCAGTCGCTGTGGGTGTGCAGGTCGCCGCGCAGCGCTTGGCGCATCGCCGACGGCGGGGCGGCGGCCGGCAGGTCGGCCTCGACCTTCGCGAAGTACGCCGGGCGCCGGCCGGCCAGCGAGTCGCTGATCGCCGCCGCGGTCGAGTCGCCGATCCCGGCGAGGTTGGTCAAGGTCCGGTTGCCATCGCGGCTGTGCAGCTCATCGGGGTCCAGCGCCGCGATGACGCCGGCGGCGGTGCGGAACGCCTTGACCCGCGGCGTCGCCGCGTTCGTCTGCTCGAGTAGGTAGGCGATCTCACGCAGGTCCGCGACCGGATCACGCGGCGCAGCGGTGTCGGGCATCTGCCCAGTCTGGCTCAGCCGGTTAGCGGCCCGACGTCGAACCGGCAACCGGACATCGCGCTGCCGTCGAAGCGACCGGGCCGCAGCAGCGCCGCGAGCGGGCCGTCGGCGTGCCCGTCAACCTCGACCGTGGTTGCGGTCAGAGCGCCGTTGAGCTCCGCCTCGAAGCGGCCTACCAGGCCTTCGGTGCTCACCTGTTCGACCAGGCTGGGTGCGGCGAACGGCGTCGGGTCGTCCGCCGGCGCGTGGCGCACCGAGATCGACCACGCCGGTGTGGCGGGCGCCGAGCCCCGGATCGTCACGGCGCGACCATCCTCGGACCAGTCGAAGCTCGCGAGTGCCTTCGGCAGCAGCCAGTTGGTCCGGCCACCGACGATGCTGGCGAGCGAGTCGACCGCGATGAACGGGATGTGGCCGTAGCCGTCGCCGCCGTCCGGGAACAGCGTGACCGCGATCTCTTGGTACGGTCCGACCGGCGTCTCGCGGTAGCGCACGAGCGCCCATGCCGCCAGCGCAACCGCGGCCGGCCGAATCACCGCGGGGAAGGCGACAACCGCCTCCGGCCCGACCGGATGCAACCAGCTCACCACGTCGCAGTGGGTGTTCCAGGGCGCCGGTGCGACGGTCGCTGGAAGCTGCTCGAGCAGCGAGTCCGGAAGCTCGGTCTCCGGCATCCCGGCCGCCGCCGTGACGGCGTACGCCACGGTCATCGGCCGAGCTGCTCGGTGATCGGGCGAAACGGCGGCATCGCGAAGTCGCGGCGCAGCCAGTTGCCGCCGTCGATGACCAGGACGTGACCGGTGACGAAGGAGGCGTACGGCGAGCAGAGCCAGGTGGCGGCCCAGCCCAGCTCGTGCGGCTGACCGACCCGGCCGGCCGGCTGTCGCGAGGCGTCGAGCGACTCGTCGCGGGCGGCGCGGATCGCCTCGGGCAGGTCCTCGTGCGGGAACAGGCCGGGCGCGATGGCGTTGACGCGGATGCCGTCCGGCGCCCACTCCACGGCGAGGGACTTTGTCAGGCTGACCACGCCGGCTTTCGCCGCAGCCGAGTGCGCCATGCCGGGTCCGCCGGTTGCGGCCTGCGTCGCGGCGATGTTGAGGATCGAGCCGGTCGCCTGCCGCGTGGTTATCCGGCGGTGAAACTCCTGCGAGCAGAAGAACGTGCCGTCGAGGACGATCCGCTCGACCGCGCGCCAGCCGTTCGGTGAGAGCTCCGCGGCCGGCACCGGGAAGTTCGCAGCCGCGTTGTTGATCAGGGTTGTCACCGGTCCGAGTGCGGCCTCCACCGCATCGAAGGCGGCCGCGACCGACTCGGGTTCGCGGACATCGAGCTCGACGCCGACTGCTTTGGTGCCGACACTTTCGACTGCGGTGACTCCGGTCTCGCGATGCTCGGCGCTGCGGCTGGCGATCCCGACGGCCGCGCCGAGGCGGGCGAACTCGATCGCGATCGCCTTGCCGAGCCCGGTGCCGCCGCCGGTCACGACGACGACCTGACCGTCGTATGTGCCATCAACAAGCATCGGGCCAGGCGGGGGTGGCGACGGCAGGCCCGTCACTTGCCCTCGAAATGCGGCGTCTGCTTGGCGGACTTGGCGGCGTAGCCCTTGGGCATGTCCTCGGAGACGAACTCCATCGACGCGCTCAGGGCTTCGAAGCGCAGCGCGTCGGCGAGGCCGCGATCGGCGAACTCGTTGATCGTGCGCTTGATGCTCTGCACGGCGAGCGGCGCGTTGTCGCGGATCTCGCCGGCGATCTGCATCGCGGTCGCGTCCAGGTCGTCTCGGCTCACCACGGCCTGCACGATGCCGAGCCGCTCGGCGGTCGCGGCGTCGATCCGGCGGCCGGTCAGCGCGAGCAGCTTCGCCCAGCCGGATCCGCCGTCGCGGGCGAGCCGCAGGTCGCCACCGGCGTCGACCGACACCCCGACGCTCGCTTCGGGCAGCGAGAAGATCGCGTCGTCGCTCGCCACCCGGATGTCGGCCATCAAGGCGAGTTCGAACCCGAAGCCGAGGCAATAGCCGTGTACGGCGGCGACGATCGGCTGCGGCAGGTTGGCGAAGGCATGGAAGCGCTCGTGCACCCAGCGGATGCCCTCGTAGTAGTTGCGGGCTTTCTCGGCCGGCGACCGACCGGTGACTCGATCCTCGGGCATGCCGAGGTCGACTCCGGCGCAGAACGCCCGGCCCTCGGCGCGGACAACGACGACCCTGATCTCGTCATTGAACCGGATCTCGTCCGCCCGCTTGCCGAGCTGACGCGAGGCCTCCCAGGACCAGGCATTGAGCTTCTCCGGCCGGTCGAGGGTGAGGGTTGCGATGCCGTCGGAAACCGCGAGTCGCAGCATCCAGTCAGCCTCGCCATCGACAGGCTCCATCCGGACCATCCGCCGATTATGACGCCCCGTCAGATTTCGCGTTGCGCTGACCATCGGCTCGCCGCCGCAGGCGGGGCCGCCCTTGTCTACGCAAACCGGAACGTGTTCTACTTCTGCGGTGACCGATGCGCAGATCGTTGTCGACTGGGACGAGTGCGAGGCCAACGCGATTTGCCAGAGCATCGCGCCTGAGGTCTTCGAGGTCGACGACCAGGACATGCTCAACGTGCTGATCGAGCGCCCGCCGCCTGAGCTTCTGGACAAGGTCCAGGAAGCCGTCGACATGTGCCCGAAGCGAGCGCTCTACCTGAAGCGAGGTCAACAGTGAAGGCTGCAGTTCTCCACGAGGTGGGCAACGACAAGCTCGAGGTACGCGATGACGTCGAGTCGACGCCGGTCACCGAGGGCAAGGTCCGGATCCGGATCAAGGCAACCGGTGTCTGCCACTCCGATCTCTCGGCGATGAACGGCACGATTCCGGTCGCCGTGCCCGCCGTACTCGGCCATGAGGGTGCCGGCGAGGTCGTCGAGGTCGGAGCCGGCGTCACCGGCCTGGCGGTCGGCGACCATGTCGTCATCTGCTGGTCGCCCCAGTGCGGCAAGTGCGCGGACTGTGTCAACGGCAAGCCTCACCTGTGCATGGCCTACATGATGGATGCGTTCATGGACGCCCATTTCACGATGGCCGGCCAGCCGATCTTCGGGATGGCGGGCGCCGGCACCTTCGCCGAGGAGCTCATCGTCCCCGAGGCCGGCGCGATCAAGATCGACGACGACGTGCCCTACGACATCGCCTCGCTGGTCGGCTGCGGCGTTATGACCGGCGTCGGGGCGGTGTTCAACGCCGCCAAGGTCACCCCCGGCTCGACGGTGCTCGTGATCGGCTGTGGCGGCGTCGGGATCAGCGCGATCCAGGGCGCCAGGATCTCCGGCGCGGCGACGATCGTCGCGGTCGACATGGTCGAGGAGAAGCTGGCCTGGGCCAAGAAGTTCGGAGCGACCCACGCGGTCACCCCCACCGACCTGCCGGCGGTCCTGCTCGAGCTCACCGGGGGCGCCGGCTTCGACTTCAGCTTCGAGGTGGTCGGCCGTTCCGACACCATCCGCACCGCGTACGACTCGACGCGGCGCGGCGGCACGACCGTCGTCGTCGGGGTCGGCCGGGCTGAGGACATGGTGTCGTTCAGTGCCTTCGAGCTCTTCTACAACGAGAAGAGCCTGCGCGGCACCTACTACGGCTCGGCCAACATCCGTCGCGACTTCCCGCTTCTGCTGAACCTCTGGCGCGCCGGCCGGCTCGACCTCGAAGGGATGATCACGCGGCGACTCGGGATCGATGACATCAACGAGGCGTTCACCGCGATGCAGTCCGGTGAGGTCATCCGCCAGGTCATCACCTTCGACTGAACGAGCGCACATGCATCTCGGGCTCGCGCTGTTCGCGACCGACCAGACCAACGACATCCGCGATGTCGCCAGGGCCGCCGAGGATGGCGGGTTCGAGAGCCTGTTCGTCGCCGAGCACACCCATATCCCGACGTCGCGAGTCACGGCGTACCCGATGGGTGGCGAGCTTCCGGCGGAGTATTCCCACACCCTCGACCCATTCGTGTCGCTCGCGGCAGCGGCCGCGGTCACCGAGCGGCTCAAGCTCGGCACCGGGATCTGTGTGGTCACCGAACGCGACCCGATCGTGCTCGCGAAATCGGTCGCCTCGCTCGACCTCATCTCCGGCGGCCGGTTCCTGTTTGGCGTCGGCGCCGGTTGGAACGCTGAGGAGATGGCGGATCACGGCGTGGCGTTCGACTCGCGTTGGGACGTGATGCGCGACCGGGTGAAGCTGATGCAGTCGCTGTGGACCCAGCACGTTGCGTCGTATGACGGCGAACATGCGCACCTCTCGCCGTCGTGGCAATGGCCTAAGCCGGTGCAGGACCCGATGCCGGTGCTGATCGGTGGCGGTGGCAAGCGGCCGATGCGCCACGCGGTGGAGTACGGGACCGGTTGGCTGCCAATGCCCTCGCAGCAGAAGTTCAGCGAGCGGCTGGATCAGCTGGCCGAGATCGCAGCCGAGGCGGCCAAGCCGGTGCCGTCGGTGACGTTGCACGCGGTTCGTCCCGACGCCGGAGTGCTCGCGCACTACGCGTCGCTGGGAGTCGAGCGCGCGGTGCTCATCCTGCCGCCGGCTGCCGAGGTGCTGCCGGTCATCAGCGGGTGGGCCGGGCTGGTCTGCGCGTGACCCGCGGGTTGGTGCTCGGCGGTGGCGGCGTCGCCGGCGCCGCGTGGGAGACCGGCATCGTGCTCGGCCTGCTCGATGCCGGCGTTGACCTGCGGCTCGCCGATCGCTTCGTCGGGACCTCGGCCGGGTCCCGGGTCGCGGCCGAGCTGACCAACCGGGTGCCGTTGGCCGAGTCCTTCGCCCGGCTGGTCGCGCTGCCGCCGGCCTATGAGATTCCGGCCGAGTTCGATTCCGATGCGCTGATGACCGCATTCGGCAACGCGCTCAACGACGCCAAGCCCGGGCCGGCGTTCAACGTCGCGATCGGCCGGTATGCACTCGCGGCCGAGACCGTCGCCGAGCCGGTTCGCCGGGAGATCATCGCCGGTCGGCTGACGGTGCACTCCTGGCCGGCCGCCGATCTTCGGATCGTGGCGATCGACACCGAGACCGGCGAGCAGCGGGTGTTCACCCGAGCCGACGCCGTCGACCTGGTCGATGCGGTGGCGGCGAGCTGTGCGGTGCCCGGAGTGTGGCCGCCGGTCACCATCGACGGCGTCCGTTACATCGACGGTGGCATGCGGTCATCGTCGAATCCTGACTTGGCCGCCGGCTGTGATCAGGTCGTCATCATCGCGCCGATGCCGGAGCTGCCACTGTCGGCGCCCGGCGTCAAGAAGGCGATCAAGGCTCTCCACCGGTCCGCGAAAGTGGTGTCGATCGGGCCGGACGAAGCCTCAACGGCGGCCATCGGGACCAACCCGCTCGACCCTGCCACCGCCCGGCCGGCGGCCGAGGCCGGTCGCGCCCAGGCCGCTTCTCACGTCGATGAAGTCGCCGCGGTCTGGAGTGTCGGTGGCTGACCTTCGGATCGGCGTCCTCGGCGCGGCGCGGATCGCGCCGATGGCACTGATCAAACCGGCCGGGCGAATCCGAGGTGTCACGGTCGCCGCGATTGCCGCACGTGACCCGGGTCGGGCCGCGGTCTTCGCCACGAAGCATGACGTGCCGGCCGTTCATGCGTCCTACGACGACCTGCTCGCCGACGACTCGATCGAGGCGGTCTACAACCCGCTGCCAAACGCGCTGCACGCCGAGTGGACGTTGAAGGCGCTGGCTGCCGGAAAGCATGTGCTGTGCGAGAAGCCGTTTACCTCCAACGAGGCCGAAGCGCGGGAGGTCGCCGCTGCGGCCGCCGAGTCCGGCCTGGTCGTGATGGAGGCCTACCACTACCGCTACCACGCGTTGGCCGACCGGATGAAGACGATCGCGCACGACGGCCGGCTCGGCGAGATCCGTGAGGTGCGGACCTGGATGTGGTTCCCATTGCCGAAGTTCTCCGACATCCGCTACAGCTATCCGCTCGGCGGCGGCACCACGATGGACTGCTGTTACGCCGTGCACGCGCTGCGTTTGGTGGGGCCAGGTGAGCCCTCGGTTCGCGCCGCCGTTGCCACGCTGCACGGTCCGCGGCTCGACCGGGCGATGGAGGCGACCTATGAGTTTCCGGGCGGCGCGATCGGACATTCGAGCGCCTCGATGTGGTCTCGGCATCTGCTCCGGTTCTCGCTGCGGGTGACCGGTTCGCGGGGCGAGATGCGGGTGACCAACTTCATCGCGCCTCAGTACTTCAACCTGCTCTCGGTCACCGTCGACGGCGTCAAGACCCGCAAGCGGGTGCGTGGCGAGGCGTCCTACGACGCCCAGCTGCGGGCGTTCGTCGCGGCGGTGCGTGATGGCGGTCCGGTGCTGACACCGCCGGAGGACGCGATCCTCACGATGGGCATCATCGACGACATCTACCGGGCCGCCGGTCTACCGATCCGCGGCCACTAGCCTGATCGGCTACTTCTTCTTTTTCTTGTTCTTGACGGTGACCTTCGTGGTCGTCGTACCGGTCTGGCCGTAGCTGTCGCTGACCGTCAGGCGGACCGTGTGCTTGCCGGCCTTGGTGAACCGATGTGAGGCCTTAGCGCCGGTCGACGGCTTCGAGCCGTCACCCCAGCTCCAGGTGTATTTCGTGATCTCGCCGCCGGGATAGGGGTCGCTGGACTTGGCGCCGCTGAACTTTGCTGTTTTGCGGGTGAGGACATGCGCCGGCGCGCTGATTCGCGCGGTCGGGGTCGCCGGCCGGAACTCACTCAAGCCGTTCGGCGCGCCGAGGCCGGTCGGACCGTCGTAGCCGGGTTCGGCGTCGCACTGTCCCGTGTCCGACAGCGAGACGCCGGCGGCGTTCGTCGCGCAGTCGACCAGACCGGCCGCGCCATTGGAGTTCAACGTCGAGCCGCCGAGCTGGCACACCGCCTGCGCTTCGCACCAGCTGTTGCCGCCGACCGTCACGTCGTAGAAGGGTGAGTGCGCGCCGGAGTGGCCGTAGAGCGTCGCCGCTGGGTGAGCCATGCCGTGGGCGCCGCCGGCGAGCGCCCACATCGCGGCGATGATCGGCGAAGCCAGCGACGTGCCGCCGATGGTTTCCCAGCCACCACCGTCTCCGGCGTGATCGGCGAAGGTGTCGTAGATGTCGTAGCCGGTCAGGTAGTCGGCGTCCGCCGAGATGTCAGCCGGCGAGCGCATGGTGGCGCAGCCGAGAGATCCATAACCGGCGACATGATGCTGCCACGCGGGCGCTGTGTAGAGCGTGCTGCAGCCACCGCCGGTAGCACCGAGTGCGGCCCCGAAGCCCTGCTCATTCACGTCATACGGGCCGTTGTCGTTCCACACCGTCTCGGAGGCCCGCCGACCGGCCGGCGTGAGGTTGAGCGTCGTGCCCCCGACGCCGATCACGCCGGGCAGCGTCGAAGGCTGGTCCGGTGAGTTGATGGCATCGATGAAGTCGTAGTCGTACCACCCGTCGTCACCGGTCGAGACCGTCATCACCACGCCGGGGTGGGTGTAGTCGGCGATCTCGTTCGGATCGGTCGGCTGGCTCGGGTCGTTCTGCTCGGGGTAGCCGTAGGAGTTGCTGATCTCGGTGGCGCCGAGCTTGACGGCCTCGTTGACCGAGAGCCCGAGGTCGGTCTGGCTTTGACTGTTCGCCTCGACCAGGATGATCTTGCAGTGGTGACACAGGCCGCGGACGGTGTCCACGTCGAGTGACTCTTCGGTCGACCAGCCGGTGGTGTCGTTGGCCGGCAGCGTGCTCGTGCCGGTCTGACCGACAACCCTGAAGCTGCTCGCGGTCTCGGCCGGCAGGCCGTAGTGCGAGTCGAACGAGTTGAGGTTCAAGGTGATGTTCGGGTCGTTGAACGCGTCGACGAGCGCGACCGTCTGCCCGGTGCCGCCGGAGGCGGGGTTGATGCCGTAGGCGGACGCGAGGTCCGCCGGGGTGTAGCCACCGCCTGGACCCCTTGTCACGCCGTTCGATGACGCTGCGGCGCTCGATGCCAGCGGGTGGAACGCTCGGGCGCCGAACGTCCCCTTCGAGACGACCACTCGCCGCATCGCGAAGCACTGCGCGTCGCCGGGCGCTGGCGCCGTGCATTCCGGCACTCCGATCGCGTACTCGGTGGTGCTCGTGCTCGTGCCGGAGCCGGTCGTGGCCGGATTGCCGGCTGCCGCAACCGCAGTCGTCGCGCTGAGGGCAACCAGCGAGCCGGCGGCAACGACGGCGAGCGCCCGAAGCCGGCGAGAAGATTGTGATGCCAACGGAACCCCTCCAGATATCGGCGTAACTGGCACGACCTTAGAGGTCGAGGTCGGGTTCGGAAGCGTTTGCGCTCGACTTAGTCAGATCGGGTCAGTTTGCCGGTTCTGACCGCTCGGACATAATCGCTGAGAACCGCTGATACATCACATGCAGCCCCACCAGCCCGTGCTGGCGGTGGTTGAACGCCTCGGGCACGGTGGTGAGGATCTCGAAGCCGAGCGAACGCCAGAGTGCGACCGCACCGGTGTTGGTCTCGACCACCGCGTTGAACTGCATGCTCGCGTAGCCGGCGTTGCGGGCCCAGTCGACGACGTACTTGCCGAGCGCCCGGCCGACACCGTGACCTTGCTGCGCCGGATCGACCATGAAACTCGCGGTCGCGACGTGCCCGCCGCGCCCGGGCCGGTTGGGTCCGCTCTTGGCAGAGCCGAGTACGACGTCGCCGTCGACGGCCACCACCGTGACGCCCGGCGGTCGCTCCATCCAGAGCGACCGCGCGGTCTCGAGGGTCAGGTCATCGGGGTAGGCGTAGGTCTCACCGGCGTCGACGATCGCGGCGAAGAACGGCCAGATCCGGGGCCAGTCGTCCGCGCGGGCGGGTCTGATCTGCACGGCGTACACCTCCGCCCGGCACGCTACGCGAGCGCGGGCAGCACCTTGTCGACGTAGAGGTTGACGGTGTCCCAGCCGCGGTCGACGGGGACGCCGCCGCAAAGCGGATGCAGCACCATCGTGGCGAACGGGCCCTGTTCCTTGCAGCGGGCGATCGCCTGGTCCGGGCTGAGAATCTCGTAGATCCCCTCGCTGCGAAGCTCCTCGACCGTCGTCGCGTTCGAGGCAACGGCGGAGTGGATGTCGCCGGTCTGCCAGCTCTGGTAGCGGGTCGCCTCGTGGAGCAGGTGATGACCGAGCTCGGCCCATGCCTTGTCGGGATCCTCGGCGAGCAGCGTCATCGAGGTGTGCTCGGGCGGCAGGATGACGAAGCCGGTTGTGCCGTGCTCGGCGCAGCGCTGTTCGTAGTAGGCCTGCAGCTCCGGTAGATGCGCGGCGGGCAGCAACGGCAGCCCGAGCCGCGCCGCCCGTCGAGCGGCGGGACGCCCGGTTCCACCGACGAACAGGATCGCGTTCGGCGGGTTCTTCGGCGTCGGCGTGACTCGGACAGTCCGGCCGCGATAGCTGAACTCCTCGCCGGTCCACGCGTTGATGATCGCGTCGAGCGACTCGTCCATCGTCGCGCCGCGGGTATTCCACTCCACGCCGGCCGCGGCGTACTCCTCGGGTCGGTAACCGAGGCCGGCGACGACGTTGATCCGGCCGTTGCTGGCCAGGTCGAGGACGGCGACCTGCTCGGCAACCCGTAGTGGGTCGTTCAGCGGAACGAGCAGCGCCTGAACCATCACGCGCAGGTTCTGGGTCCGGCCGAGGATCAGGCCGGCGATCGTCAGTGGCGCCGGGCTCCAACCGTCATCGACACCGTGATGCTCCTCGACGGTGACGGCCATGAATCCGTGCTCATCTGCAACAGCGGCCATCTCGACGCCGGCCTGATACATCGAGGAGACCGTCGCCGGATCGTGGCCTGGGAGCACGAAGTTGAACCGGAGCAGGGACAGCGGCATGGCGGGAGTCCTTCGCGTTGGATTTCGATACAGCCTGCCACATAATTGCGGCGAGCGCCGCGCAGGTCAGGCGTCGCGGATCAGGATCCCGGCGTCGCTGGCGAGTGACTGGGCGAGGTTGGGAAGGTCGCTGGCGTCGAGCTGTGCACCGCGCAGTCCGGAGACCCCGCTGATCGCGGTGAGGGTGCTGTTGGTGATGGCCAGACAGTTGACGATTGCCGCATCGAAGCGGGCGCGTTGCAAATCGCACCGGTCGATCGTGACGTGGTCGAACGTCGCGTTGTAGAAGTCAGCAGCCGAGAGGTCACAGTCGCGGAAGACGACCCGTCGCAGCCGACTGAATCGAAACGACAGATCGCTGGTCGTACAGCCTTCGAACAGCCCGTCGTCGCACTGCCCCTTGATCAGCGTGACGCCGCGGACCCGGCTGTCGCGAAGGTGCAGCCGCCGGGCGATGAAGCCGGTCATGCTCACCGCCGAGATGTCGCAGTCCTCAATCCGTACGTCGAGCAACTCCGGACGGTCGAGCTCGACGTCGAGGACTCTGGCGTCCTTGAGCCAGAGGTCATGGAGGTCCTCGTCGCAGTCGGTGGGCGCGGCGTCGACCGGCTCGTACGCCGAGATATCCGGCGGCGCGCAATGGTGCGGCCGACCGCAGGCGGTCTCGCTCACGCGCCCGCCCGCTCGACGCTCACCCGGTCACTATGACGCCGAGCTGACCGGCCGGTTGCGCAGTGTGTCCAGGCCCGGGACCGGCCGAGCCAGGTGTCCGTTGGCCCGGGCGGTGCACTCCTCAGGCGCTGCGCGCCGCGGAACGCGGCCAGGACCTACTGCGGACGGTTCATCTCTTCGGCGACCGACCGCCTGCAATATCGACAACCGGTTGCGCATAGCGTGGCGGGCATGGCGACGAGAGCGGAGCGGGCGAGGTCCTT
>DATAUK010000017.1:0-2528 GCA_036268295.1 Mycobacteriales bacterium
AGCGAGCTCGGGGTGCATGTTCTGCAACATCGCCTCACGCAGGCCGTTGCTCAGCCGGTGCACGGGGAGCCGACCGAAGTGCTGCCAGACCAAGCCGTCGGGATCGAGCGGTGCGGGCACGCCAGACTCCATCTGATACTCAGCCGGATCACTTATTCCAGCTCACCGTATGATCTGATACCTTCGAGTGTCAAATAACGGCGGAGGGGTCGACCGTGACGGACAGCGCCCCGGCGAGCACCCGGATCTACGGCGGTGTCACCGCCGAGCGGCGCCTCGAGCAACGCCGGCAGCGACTCGTCGATGCCGGGCTCGAGCTGTTCGGGACGCGGGGCGTTGCCGCCGTCGGGATCGTGGACATCTGCGCCGAGGCAGGCCTCACCAAGCGGTACTTCTACGAAAGCTTCGCCTCGATCGACGAGCTTGCTAGCGCGGTCTTCAAGCACGTCACCGACCGCCTTGTCGAGCAGGTGGTTCCGGCGATCGTGGCCGGTGGCGGGCAGGATCCACGACCGGCTCTTACCGCGTACTTCAACGGCGCACTCGCCGATCCACGGATCGTCCGGCTGCTCGCCGTCGAGGGCCGCACCGGCACGCTCGCTCACTATGGCGACGGGTTCGCGACGCGTGCGGTCGAGCTCTGGTTCAGCTTCACGCCACGAGTCGAAGGAAAGGACGACGCCGCGCTGCGGCTGCGCGCCTACGCCTTCGCCGGCGCGATCACCCAGGTCGGGCTCGCCCTGCACGACAGTGCCCTCAACCTGACAGTCGAGCGGGTAATCGACGAACTCGTCGACATCTTCAATGCGCTGGTGCCCTAGCGGCCGAGATCGAATCGTCCCGCCAGGACAGCCGGCCTTCGATCCTTTCGATCAGTCGGCGCCGACTACCTTGAACTCGCCGCTGACGAACACGTGGTGTGGCCAGTTGACGCCGATGTTGTGTACCTCGTACTCGCCGTTGCTCAACTTCACCACCCGGTCGACGACACCGCCGGGGTAGGCGGCAAGCGCGGCCTCGGTTGCCTTGTTCGCCAAGGTTCCGCTGACGATCGTGCCTGAGCCCTCGGTGTAGTCGGCCGGGATCGTGCCGGCTTGCTTCGAGGTCGTCGGCGCGCCCTGCTGGAAGGGCACCACACCGGCCGCCGATGAGGACGTCGATCCGCCGTCGGTTACCTGTGAGATGACCTGCGTCGCCGTAATCGTCGTCCCGCTGGTCGTGCCGAGTACGAGCACTGACTCGCCGGCTGTGACGGCACTCGCCGAGGTCGACTTCGCCCCCTCTTTGAATGCCGTCGCGGACGTCTCAGTGACGGTCACCTGCTGACCCGCTGATGTGGACATCGTGAAGCCCGACGCGGACAGGCTGCTCACCGTGCCAGCCGCGCCGCCGGCGGCTGGCCCCGACCGGGCGTTGGAGCCTCCACCTCCGGCACCGCCGGCAAACCCGCCGCCGGCGGGCGCAAGGTGTCCAGCCGTGACCGCGGACGACGAAGGCGATGACGCCGAGCCGAGGCCGACGACCAGTCCCACGGTGACCGCAAGACACATCACTGTTGCGGCCACGAACCATCGACTTCTTCGGCTCGAGAGCAATCGCCGCACTGCAGACAGGCGGGTCGGGCGGTCGTCGTTCATGGTGGCGCTCCTCGTCGTTTGGTTGCTAGGCAGAGAGTGCCGAGCAACCATGAGGAGCCGATGTGGCGTACCTGTCGACCGGCTGTGAACGAGACCGGGCCGACCAAGCGGAAATGCCACGACGCCGGCAGCACCACAACCGAGGCCGCCCGAAACCCCAGGTCAGGCTGATAAATCGCGAGTCAGCACGCAAGGGCCCGCATGTTGACATCGGCTATGTCTTTTCGCGCTCGGCCCACAGACGATTCGTCTCCGCAGACACCGGCGCGCCAAGGATCGCTGCTGCGACATCGATCACGCGGCTGACGAACAGCCGGTCGTCGGCGCGCGGCGGCTCGGACGCGCGTCTTGCCAGCTGGACACAAGTGAAGCTGAGCGCCGTGAAGCGAGGATGCAGCTGCGCAGCGTCCGGCGGCAGCACCGAATCGGTGACGGCGCGCCACCGGGTGAAGCTCGGTGTCAGTCGGGCCTTCTTGGCCATGGGAAGCGTGAGCTTCTGGGCGTAGATCCGCAAGAACTGGCGCCCGCGCTCATCGGCCAGCTCAGCTGCTAGCGGCTGCACGAGAATCGCTGCCAACGCTCTCAAATCAGTAACCCCGGCAACTTCGTACTGCTCGAGCATCGCCTCGCGGCGGAGGTCGACCGCGGCATGATGCTTTCGCGATCGCACTGCTCATGGCGGGTGCCGTCGTGACGCCTGCCCGCGCCGCCGATCCGGAGTCGCTTCATCCCGCCCGCCATGGGCCGGCCGACCGATGGGCGCTCGACAGCGCCGGCCATTGGATCGTCGACCCGCAAGGCAGGGTCGTCATCATGCACGGGGAGAACCTCGTCGCGAAGGGACCACCGTGGGTCGCCACCGGTCGCGGCTTCAACAACGCCGACGCGACG
>DATAUK010000018.1:0-31312 GCA_036268295.1 Mycobacteriales bacterium
CATAGACGACGGAGAGCCGGTCCAGGCCGACCGCCGCCTGGGTGAGCAGCAACCCCGAGATCACGATGAGACAGCAGCTCGTGACGAGCATCAGCCGGCGGCGGTCGACGGCGTCTGCGATCGACCCGCCGAGCAGGCCGAAGACGATGAGCGGACCGACCGTGACCAGCCCGGTCATGCCGACGTCGAACGACGAGTGGCTGATGTGGAAGATCTGCAGCTGCGCCGCGACGATCGTGAGCTGGCTGCCGATATTCGACACCATGTAGCCGGCCCACCAGCGGCGGTAGTCCGGACTCTCCCGCAGCGGCGTGACGTCGACGGCGATCCGCCGCCACAGCGGCACGGCGGGCGGCACCTCGGGTAGCTCGGGTGGTTCGGCGAAGGCCTCCGTCACCTCGCCCTCGCGGCGTACGCCGGACCTGTCCTCACGGGGACAGTCTCTCGACCTGCCATCCGTTGCCCTGCGCGCGGTACCGGATACGGTCGTGCAGCCGGTCGCGGCGGCCCTGCCAGAACTCCACGGTCTGCGGCCGCACCAGGAAACCGCCCCAGTGCGGGGGGCACGGTACGTCGCGGCCGTCGAACTCTTCCTCGAGCTCGGCGACGCGTTGCTCGAGCACCTCGCGGCCGGGTACGACGCTCGACTGCGCGCTGGCCACCGCCGAGATCTGCGACCCGCGCGGCCGGCTGGCGAAGTACGCCTCGGACTCCGCCCGCGGGACCTGCTCCGCGCGGCCGGTGACGATGACCTGGCGGGACAACGGGTGCCAGGGGAACAGCAGTGAGATCCGGGGCTCGGCGGCCAGCGCCTGGCCCTTGCGCGAGGCGTAGTTCGTGAAGAACACGAACCCGGCCTCGGTCGCCGCCTTGCACAGCACGGTGCGGCTGGTCGGCGTTCCGTCGGCGTCCACGGTCGAGACGATCATCGCGTTGATCTCGGCGACATCGGCCGCCTCTGCGTCGCGCAGCCAGCTCTGCCACAGCGGCAGCGGCTCGGCGGGCAGCCCGTCGACGTCGATCCCGTCGGACTCGTAGTCGCGGCGCAGGGCAGCCAGATCGGTGGGGTCGGGCATGGTGACGACGCTCTCACGGTGCTTTCCCGCGTACGGGGGTGGCTGGGCACTACCCATGGGTAGGACAATGGAGGACGACGCCATCGACGGCGACGAGATGCGCCCCCGAGGGCGCCGTACGACGAGGGAGCACGCCATGGCGGACGAGACTGTCTTCAAGCCCGGACTGGAAGGTGTCATCGCCTTCGAGACCGACATCGCCGAGCCCGACAAGGAAGGCTCCGCGCTGCGCTACCGCGGTGTCGACATCGAGGACCTGGTCGGCCGGGTGAGCGACGGCAACGTGTGGGGCCTGCTCGTCGATGGCCGGTTCGCGCCAGGGCTGCCGCCCGCCGAGCCGTTCCCGGTGCCGGTGCACTCCGGCGACATCCGGGTCGACGTGCAGAGCGCGCTCGCGACGCTCGCGCCGGCCTGGGGCCTGCAGCAGCTGCTCGACATCGACGACGAGCAGGCGCGCGACGACCTCGCCCGATGTTCGGTCACCGCGATGTCATTCGTCGCACAGTCGGCGCGCGGCATCGGCCAGCCGATGGTGCCGCAGAAGCGGATCGACGAGTGTGCCACCGTCGTCGAGCGGTTCATGACCCGCTGGCGCGGCGAGCCGGACCCGGCGCATACCAAGGCGGTCGACGCCTACTTCGTGTCCGGCGCGGAGCACGGCATGAACGCCTCAACGTTCACCGCGCGGGTCATCGCCTCGACCGGTGCCGACTCCGCCGCCTGTCTTTCGGGCGCGGTCGGGGCGCTGTCCGGCCCGCTGCATGGCGGCGCTCCGTCGCGGGTGCTGAAGATGCTCGATGACGTCGCCGAAGAAGGCGACGCCCGCGCCTACGTGAAGCGGTTGATGGACTCCAAGCAGCGGCTCATGGGTTTCGGTCACCGGGTCTATCGCGCCGAAGACCCGCGGGCCCGGGTCCTCCGGCGTACCGCCAAGGAGCTCAACGCTCCTCGAGTCGAGGTGGCCGAGGCGCTGGAGAACGCTGCGCTGGCAGAGCTCAAGGAGCGCTACCCGGACCGGGTGCTCGCCACCAACGTGGAGTTCTGGTCGGCGGTCGTCCTCGATTTCGCCGAGGTGCCGGCGCACATGTTCACCTCGATGTTCACCTGCGCGCGGGTCGCCGGCTGGAGCGCGCACATCCTCGAACAGAAGCGCACCGGCCGGCTGATCCGCCCGTCGGCGCGGTACGTCGGCCCGGCGAACCGCCCGGTCGAATCCGTCGACGGCGCGGGCCAGATCACGATCGCCGCTCCTGCCCGCGACTAGGCCCGCCGCGCGAAATCGTTGCGGTTGCTTAGAATCAGCGGGTGACTTCAACCTCGTTCGCGATCCCCGCCCATCTTCGTCCCAGCGACGGCAGGTTCGGCTCCGGTCCGACGAAGATCCGCCCGGCGCAGCTCTCCGCACTCGTCGCCACCGGGACGTCGTACCTCGGCACCTCGCATCGGCGCGACGGTGTCCGCTCGGTGGTGAAGCGGGTCCGCGATGGTGTCGCCGAGCTGTTCGGGCTGCCGGACGGCTACGAGGTCGTGTTGGGAAACGGTGGCGCGACACAGTTCTGGGACATCGCGACGTTCTGCCTGATCACGGCGCGCTCGCAGCACCTGTCCTTCGGTGAGTTCTCTTCCAAGTTCGCCAAGGCGGTCGGCAAGGCGACCTTCCTCGACGAGCCGTCGGTCTACACCGCCGAGCCGGGTGACGCGCCACCGCTGATCGCCGAGGCCGGGATCGACGCTTACTGCTGGCCGCATAACGAGACCTCGACCGGGGTGATGACCCGAGTGGAGCGACTGGCCGACGCCGACCCCGGCGCACTCACCCTCGTTGACGCCACCAGCGGAGCGGGCGGCCTGTCGGTCGACCTGAAGGCGACCGACGCTTACTACTTCGCGCCGCAGAAGGCTTTTGCCTCCGATGGCGGGCTCTGGCTAGCAGTGCTGTCGCCCGCCGCCATCGAGCGGGTCGCCCGGCTGGTGCCGTCCCGCTGGGTGCCGGCGTCACTCGATCTGTCGATCGCGATTGAGCAGTCACGACTCGAGCAGACCTACAACACCCCCGCCCTCGCCACCCTGTTCCTGATGGCCGAACAGCTCGACTGGATGAACCGCAACGGCGGCCTTCGCTGGGCGGTCGAGCGGACCGCCGACTCCAGCAGCCGGCTCTACACCTGGGCTGAGAAGTCGAGCTACGCCGAGCCCTTCGTCCCCGATCCGGCGAAGCGATCGATGGTCGTCGGCACGATCAGGCTCAGCGACAAGATCGATGCCACTGAGGTCACCAAGGCGCTGCGGATGAACGGGATCGTCGACGTCGAAGCCTACCGCGCGGCGGGATACAACGGTCTGCGGATCGGGATGTTTCCTGCGATCGAGCCGAGCGATGTCGAGGCTCTGACGACCTGCATCGACTGGATCGTCGACCGGCTGTAACGGCGGGCGTTGCGGCATCGCTCTAGACTTCGGGCAGCCCGCTGCTTGTGCCGGCGAGCGACCACGTCGTCGATTCGACTCAGGAGTCAGCGTTGAAGAAGCTCGCGACAATCATTGCCGTCGGTGCCACCCTCGCCGGCCTGGTGTCAGCTGCGCCGGCCCTCGGCGCGACAAGCCACCACTCGGCCACGACGGCTCGGTCGGCGGCGGCGCCCGGTGTCGGCACCCTGAAGTGGGGTGCCTGCAATTTCAAGCAGTACCCCGACCTCGGGCCGGGTTCCCCGCAGCCCGGCCCCAAGGTCAAGTGCGCGGCACTGAAAGTGCCGCTGGACTACGGCGATCCGAACGGCAAGCAGATCACGCTCGAGGTCTCGATGCTGCGCCACACCTCGTCGGCGCAGAACTACAACGGCGTGATGCTCTCGAACCCCGGTGGCCCCGGTGGTGAGAGCCTCGACCTCTCGATCTACCTCGCGCCGTACGTGCCGCACAACGTCGGTGCCGACTACGACTGGGTCACCTGGGACCCGCGTGGTGTGGGTGTCAGCAAGCCGACCCTGCGCTGCCAGAACAACTACTTCAACGCGCCGCGGCGTAGCTACGACCCGACCAGCAAGAGCCTGCTGCACTACTGGCTCAAGCGCTCGAAGGCCTATGCGAATGCCTGCGAGAAGAACAACCCGGCGCTGATTCAGCACATGACGACGATCGACTCCGCCAAGGACATGAATTCGATCCGCGAGGCACTCGGTGTCTCGACCGTCAGCTACTACGGCTTCTCCTACGGCACCTACCTCGGCCAGGTCTTCTCGACGCTCTACCCGAGTCACCTGAAGTACATGGTCCTCGACAGCAACGTCGACCCCCGCAAGGTCTGGTACAAGGCCAACCTCGATCAGGACAAGGCCTTCAACCGCAACATCCAGGTCTACTTCCGGTGGGTGGCGAAGTACAATAACATTTATCACCTCGGCGCGACGCGCAAAGCCGTCTCGGCCCGCTACTACAGCGAGCTAGCGTCGCTCACCAAGCATCCGAAAGGCAAGCTCGGCCCGGACGAGTGGATCGACGCCTTCACCAGCGCCGGCTACTACCGCCAGACCTGGGAGGAGATAGCCCACGCCTGGCACTCGTATGCGATCAACGGCAAGCCGGCGGAGATGATCGGCGAGTACAAGTCAAGCGATGGTCCCGGCGACGACAACGAGTTCGCGGTCTACAACGCGGTGCAGTGCACTGACATCCAGTGGCCCACGAAGTGGAGCACGTGGAAGAAGGACAACGACGCGTTCAACAAGAAATACCCGTTCCTGACGTGGAGCAACGCGTGGTTCAACGCGCCGTGCCTCTATTGGCACGCGAAGCCCTTCAAGCCGGTCAAGATCAACGGTGCCGCCACCAAGAGCGTCCTGCTCATCGACGAGACGCTCGACGCGGCGACGCCGTACCCCGGCAGCCTCGAGGTCCGCAAGCTCTACCCACACTCCAGCCTGATTGCCGAGCCGGGCGGTGCCACGCACGCCGATTCGCTGGACGGCGACACCTGCGTCGACGACCAGATTGCCGCCTACCTGCAGAGCGGCAAGCGGCCCTCGCGCAAGGACTGGAACGGACCCGACTCGCTGTGCAAGCCAATCGCCGACCCGGTGCCGACCGGGCTGAGCGATGACTTCGCGAAGTCGAAGCAGCCTTCCGCACCTGCGATTCGCTGGTAACCCCAGACCCGGCGCCGGTCGCATCGATGCGGCCGTCGCCGGGGGCTGGACGCTAGGTTCATCGTCGTGCTCGTCCTCCTGCCGCCAAGCGAAGCTAAGTCCAGTGGCGGTGACGGCCCGCCGGTCGATCTCGCCACGCTGTCGTGGCTGGCGCTGACCGCGGTCCGAGAGCGGGTCGCGCGCACCCTCGCCACCGTCTGCCAAGGCAATGCCGAACGAGCCCGAAAGCGGCTAGGGCTCTCGCTCGCGCTCGATGACGACCGAGCGGCCAACGCCGAGCTCTGGGCGTCCCCGACGATGCCGGCCGGGGCGAGATACAGCGGCATCCTGCACGACGCACTCGGCTATCCGACGTTGCCCGCGGCGGCACGCAAGCGTGCCGCTGACTCGGTTGTGGTCTTCTCCGGGCTTTGGGGAGCGACCAGGCCAACCGATCTGCTTCCGGCGTACCGGATCGGCATTGGAACTCAGCTGCCTCGGATCGGGCCGCTGCCGGCGCTGTGGCGCAAGCCGTTGCACGGTGCGCTCGACGAGCAGATCGGCGACGAGGGTGCGATCGATCTTCGCTCATCTGGCTATTCGCTGATGTATCGGCCGTCGACCGCGGCGGCGCCGAAGCTGATCGCCGTAAAGATCACCGGCCCGGACGGCAAGCGTGCGGCGGCGAGCTATCAGAGCAAAGTCGCCAAGGGACGGCTGGTCCGGGAGATGGTGCGGGGCGCCGCGCCCAGCCTCGACGGGCTGCTCATTGCCGCGAAGAAGATCGGAGTGAGCGCCGACGGAGATGCCGCCGGCGTGGTCGTGCGGCTTCCGGCCGGCTGGGGTCTCGCCGGCTCACCAACCGCCGCAGTGGACTGACGCGCGCACTAGGCTTGAAACGTGACCACGCCGACGCGGCCGGACGACGCCGATTCTTCGGCTTGGGCGCACGATGAGGTGCTGCCGGTGGTCGTCGGCCTGGTGTTGTGGGCGGTCGCGCTGGTCGTGCTCGCGGTGTTCTTCCGCCACGACTTGCAACGCCACCATGCCACCTGGTGGCTGTGGTCGTGCGCGCTCGGGCTGGTCCTCGGGTTGTACGGCCTACGATTCGCCCTGCGGCGGCGGGCTCGCTGACTCCGCCTCGGCAAGCGTCGATGCAGGTGTCGCGGCGGCTGCGGCGTTGCCGGCGCCCTGTCTTTTAGCCACCGCCCGGTTGTGCCGGCGGGCACCGACCCGCAGTTGAAGGACCCTCGCGACCCCAACGGCGAGCACCAGCACGCCACCGGCGACGGCTGCGGCGATCAGCGCGAGTGCCTCCGACACACTGCCCGACCCGCCGAGGAAGTGCAGGGGTACCTTCCGGTCGTTCTGAGCAATGAAGATGACCAGCAGCACCAGGAAGATCAACGCGATCGTGACGGCGACGAGTGTCGAGCTGGTCCTGGTCCGCTCGATCTGCATCGGCTCGTGCTCTCGGCGCCTGGCCATCAGCCACTACTCCTCAGGGTCGTCATCCACATCGTCCTCACCATCGCGGATGATGCCCGATCCGGGGTCGTTCAACACCTCGGTGCGACGATGCCGCTGCGCCCACTCGTGATCTCGCCAGGCCCTACCGCGGCCGAGACCGAACGGCAGCTCTCGGCCGTCGACATGCAGAACCTCCTCGACCAGGCGCCACGCGACCTCGCACGTCACCCCATCGACATCAGCGACTTGCAACACCGGGTGCACTACCGCGTCGTCGACCGGCTCGCCTTGGGACACCACCTGGTAGTCGGCGAGCTCGGAGGCCAGCGGGAGGTCCAGACTCTCGGCGAGCGCCGCGGCGCGGGACAACGCGACTGGCACTACCGCGAGGTTTCCCAGCAATGCCAACATATCCGGCGCATCGACGATCACCGCGTCAGCCGCGTCAACCACGACGACTCGGCCGTCACGAACCGCTCTCACCCGGGCCGGCGGCGCGACGTCTCGTCCCGCCAGCCAACGGTTGAGACGTCGCAATTGATCGCGAGTGACGTCGCAACTCCCGTCAGCGAGCCGCGCCAGGACAGCATCAGCATCGGCGTCGTCGAGGGAAGCGTGCACTCCGAGCGCTCGGAGAAACTCGATATCGAAGCCGACGGGCGCGACGTCGTACAACGCGGCCAGCAGGCCATCACTGTCGGCAGTTCGAAGGTCGCGCGGCACCTGGCCTGCCAGCACCGGCCGCGACGAGAGCCACCACGCGGTGTAGGACGGCAGCAGGAGCCGGCCACCATCCGGCCGCGTCACCAGGGCCGCCTCGACGATCGTCGCGCGATGCGGAGGCTCGGCGAGCACCGGGATCAGGTCGGCAAGCGCCTCCGGCCGCACCTGCTCGAGATCACGGACCGCGACGAAGCCCTCGACCGCGCAGTCGGCCGGCAGCGTCGCCCACCACGACGCTTCGTCGTCGAGATCGTGGCCGGGTCCGACCGCATCGGTCTCACGGATGATCGCCGGCCGATCGAGCACGCCGGCCGCGGTGAGAACCTCGCCGCCCCACCGCTGCGCCCAGTCCTCGGACACCCGACCGAAGCCGGAGTCAACGGCGACAACCGAGGCCATCAGCCCGCCCGGCAGCAGCAGCTCGCCGGCCGGCCGCCAGTCACCGCTGTCGTCAGGCAGCGCCAGCTCCGCAAGCCACGGCCACTTCTCGGCACTGCCGCCGGTCGCCGCCAGCAACGACAGCACCGCAGTCGCCACCGGTTCCGGATCGTCGTCGTCGTACGACGCCTCGACTGCCGCTTGCACCTGCGGCTGGGCGAGCAGCTCTGCGGGGGCACCGTCGGTTGCACCGAGGATGGCGAGCAGCGGGTGGGCCGCGTCGGGATGCACGATCCGGATGCCGATCACCGACAGGTCGACGGCCGGCATGCCCTCGCCCGGCAACGCCAGCCCGCGCGGGCCGGTGACGATGGTGCCGTCGCGCAGCGGCACGGGTAGCGCGCCGAGTGCATCGCGCTCAGGACCAGGCAGCACGACCTGGTCGAGCGCGGCGTAGAGCTCGTACCACCAAGCCGGCGGCCGGTCGCCGGAGGGCAGCGCCTCGACCAGCCTCGCAATCGACGGTCGGCTGACGCCCAGCGCGGTGAGCTCGGGTCGGGACCATCCAGCCGGCAGGAGCGACGGCACGACATCGCGAAGGACCACGACGAGTGGATCCGCGACGATGACCGCCTCCCGCGGCCGCTGCCGAAGATCGGGCTCAGCCGCAATCGGCAGCCACGCCGCTTCCGCGAGCCGCTCGAGCACCGCGGCGTGCAACGTGGCGTCGTACTCACCGTCGGGAAACCCGGTTGGCACCAGGCGCAGCGTCGACGGATCGGGCGGCAGTTCGGCGATCGTCTCGACGAGCAGCTCGGCGGCATGAGCGGTCACTGCATCAGCGAGGGCACCCGGCGTGACCCGCCGCCGCGAGGCATCCAGCGGATAAGACGCGATCAACACGGCCGGCAACGTCATCGGGTCGTCGACCACAGTCGGGGCGCGGACGACACCCAGGACCGAGGGTGGCAACTCGATCATCCTGCCGTCGTCATCGACCGGAAGCGCCCAGCTGATGTGCCAGCTATCGAAGCGCTGCTCCTCCGCCGGACGCTCGGCTAACAGCTCGGTCGGCAGCACGCCCGCGGCGGTCACGACCAGCCACCGCGTTGCATTCGATCCGTCGTGCAGCACGACGGCGTCGCCCGACCGGTCGGCCCGCAATAGCCGCTCGTCGCTGTCGATCCGCACGAGGACCTCGTGCAGGGCCGGCAGCGCAAGCAGAATCGTTGACTCCAGGTCGCGCAGTTGGCGTCGGACGGCGTCGACCGCGTCGACATCGCGCAACGGCAGCACGACCGTGGTGTCGGTCCCGGGTTCGGCCGTGACGTCGGCGGCGAACGGCAGCCGAAGCACCGGCACCCGATCGCCGCGGGTCGCGAGCTCCGGAGCCAACTCCGGCAGCGCTGCGACGGCCGCGAGCGCATCGGCGCGCGACCAGCGAACCGCGCCGGAAGACGACACGATGCTCGGCTCGTCGCTGACGGCGAGAACCGCGGCGAACCCGACCCCGAACCGGCCGACGGTGTCGAGCTGGTCGACCTTCGCCGAGGCGCGAGCGACCGCGATCGACTCGACGCCGGCGGCGTCGAGCGGCGTACCGGTGTTGGCCGCAGTGAGGGTGTCGCCCTCGAGGCTGAGGATCAGCCGGCCAGCGATGCCGGCCCTGGTCGCGGCGTCCGCGGCGTTCTGAGCAAGCTCGACGACGACCCGGTCGCGATAGCCAGTCAGCGCGAGATCGTCCTCGACGTTGGCATCGGCCCGGAACCTCGCCGGCGACTGCCGCCAGGCATCGAGGACCCGACGGCGAAGCTCGCCGGTCTGGAACGGATCAGCGCTCACCCGACAAGAGTGGACTACCCGCGGCCAGGCCTGCCGCCGGGATGCGTCAATAGTCGATGGTGACTGTCGCAGTCCCGAGCAGCGACGGGAGGTTCGACCTGTTGACCTGCAGGACCTCGCCGTCGTCGACGGCGCCACTGGCGTCGAGTGCATTTCGGCGGACGGAGCTGACGCGGATCAGGGGCGTTCGGATGAGCACACAACGTGACCAATCCGGGGGAGAATCTTGCTGCGGCCCCGGGATTTCGGACCGGTAAGTAGTGGGCTGTGTGCTCGTTCGGTCAGAGCGGCGGGCCGCTCGGGAACACCAGTTTTCGCCGACGCGACGGTTCTCCGGTCGTAGACGCTCGATGGTCTAGGAGTGGCCCAGTGACTCGGTCGGCTCGGTGTCGCTGACCGAACCCGGCTCGTGGCCGAGCGGTCCGCCGACGACGTCGTACCCGAAGCCCTCGTCGGCCTCGGCGACCGGCTGTGGCGACACCGGGATGACGACGGCTTGCGAGTGCGCGCCGCAGCCATGGTCCACCGCGACGACGCGGCCATCGTCGGGGGCGTACTCGTTGGCGCACGCCCCGAACGCCTGCCGCATCGCGCCGGACAACGGCACGAAGAAGCCACAGCTCGCGCAGGTCGCGGGCGCGGCTCGGGCCATCGCGGCATCGGGACCGGGCTCGCCGGAATACCACCGGTCGACCGCCTCGACCATGCCGTCATAGGACAGCACCCGCTCGCGGCCGAGCCCGAACTCGAAACTGACCTCACGCTCCTCGTCGTCGTCGGTCGCGAGGAACGCAGTCGCGAGCCGCAGGTCATCAGCGGAGGTTGGCAGCAGGTCGCCGACGCCGAGATCACCCGGTCGCAGCCGCTCGCTCCAGGGCAGCCACTCCGGCGCAAGCATCGCCGCGTCGCCCGGCAGCAGCACGACGTCGTCGACCGTGACAGTCTTCGACCGCGAGGCCCTTGCGACGGTGATCGCCCAGCGCCAGCCGCGGTAGGCCGGGTCCAGCGTCGCGAAGTAATGCGTGACGACGCGCGCGTCGTCGGCCCACACCCCCAGGTGCTCCCCGACCAAGCCGGGCACATCGGCTTCGGCGGCTGCGCGCGCCTCATCGACAGCTGCGGCCGCGACCTCGTCGACCGGCGCCCGGTCGGGGATGCTGTCCAGGTCGAGGGCACCGGCAGTCGCGGTCTCGGCCGCCGAATCTGACGCGTCGGCGACGAGAAGATCCGCGCCGTCCGGATCGGTGTGCGGTGGCGCGTTTGTTGGAATCACATGTTTAGTGTCGCTCATGGACCACTCCGAAACCGAACCGGGCGAGCAGCGCTCCAGCGCCGCCGGCTCGTTCTGGCGCGGCCTGATCCTGGTCTGGAACGGCATGGGGCGCAAGGTCGCTCGGCTGCGGCAATGGAATCGGCGCGACGGTGCCGGCGCTTCCGGACTGGCGGCGCTCGTCGAGACCCACGCCCTGCAGTCGGCCGGCGACGCGACCATCACCGTTGCCCTCGCTGGCTCGCTGTTCTTCTCGGTTCCGACGCACGAGGCGCGCAGCCGAGTGGCGCTCTATCTGCTCGTCACGATGGCGCCGTTCGCGGTCGTGGCGCCGGTGCTCGGCCCGTTGCTCGACCGGTTCCGCCGGGGTCGGCGTACCGCGCTTGCCGTGACGATGATTGCGCGGGCGATCCTGGCGCTCGCGATCGGTCACAGCCTCGCGCACGGCAACAGCTCGACGGTCGCGCAGGCGCTGACGCTTTATCCCGCGGCGCTCGGTGTGCTCGTTGCGAGCAAGGCCTACGGCATCGCCCGCAGTGCCGCGGTGCCGCGGCTGGTGCCCGAGGGGATGACGCTGGTGCAGGCCAACTCCCGGCTGACTCTGGTCGGCGTGATCTCGCCGGCCGTCGCCGGCAGTATCGCGGTCGCGGTCGCGACGACGCTGGGCCACCGGACCGAGTTGTTCCTCGGCGCGGTGGTCTACGTGCTGGCCGCCGTCATGAGCTTCCGGCTGCCCGCAACCGCCGACGGCAGCGCGGAGCTGGTCCCCCAGTCGACCGGCGGAGTCTGGCGGCTCGCCAGGCTGGGCGACGACATCTCGCAGGCGCTCCGGTCGGCGGCCGCGCTTCGCTGGCTGAGTGGCTTCATGGTGCTCTTCGGCGCCTTCCTGGTCCGGGTGCATCCGATCGGCGGGCTCTCGCCGGGTGTCTGTCTCGGTGCGTTGGCGCTGGGCATCGGCTTCGGCAACGTGCTCGGCACCACCATCGGTCCGCGTACGACGAACATCGTCTCTGCCCGGCTGTCGTCGATCTTGCTGGCGGCGACGACCGCGGCCTGCGTTGTCACGATCTTCGACTTCGGCATCGTGACCGTCTTCGCCCTCGCGCTTATGGCGGCCGCCGCCGCCGCCGTGTCGAAGCTGACGCTTGACGCCACGATCCAGCGCAGCGTCGATGACGACGTACGGACCTCGGTGTTCGCGAGATCCGAGACCACGCTTCAGCTTGCCTGGGTGGTCGGTGGTGCGACCGGCATTCTGCTGCCGACCAGAGCCACGATCGGGTTCGCGGTTGCGGCCGCGGTGCTCGGCGCCGCCCTCGCGATCTCGCTGGGCTACCGCCCCAAACTGCCCCGCCACCGCTCCCCAACGACCGACCGTACGGATGGGCCATTGGTAGGCCAATAGCCCCACGGATGTGCCATTGGTGGGCCTATAGCCCCACGGATGTGCCATTGGTGGGCCTATAGCCCCACCAATGGCACCTGCGCGCGTTGGGCGAGTCGGTCAGCCTTCGAGCTCGGCGGCGACCGCGCGCATCATCTGCGCGATCCTGGAACCGGTCTGCTTGTCGGGGTATCGGCCACGACGCAGGTCGGGTTGCACCTTGACCTCGAACAACTTGATCATGTCGTCGACGACTCCGTGCAGCTCGTCGGCAGGACGCCGGGCGGCGGCAGCAACCGACGGGATCGGGTCGAGCACCCGCACCGACAACGCCTGCTCACCGCGACGACCGTCGGCGACGCCGAACTCCACCCGGGCACCGGGCTTGAGCGCCGTCGTACCGTCCGGCAGCGACGAGGCGTGAACATACACGTCGCCGCCGTCGTCGTCACGGGCCAAGAAGCCGAAGCCCTTGTCCACGTCGAACCACTTGACCTTGCCCGTGGGCACGTTGACCTTCTCTACGTCGGGGTGAGGCGCACGTCACCGTGCGCCGCACCAGATTAGCCGTGAAAGCCGTTTCGGCGCGCCCGGATATGTCGCGGGCGCTCGGCGCGGGTGCTCATCGCCACCGATCGGCGTCGACCAGCAGGTCGTTCATGGCACCGCTGCGGAAGCCTCGCGGCTCGACCTCGACCGCCTCGAAGCCCTCGACAACGGCGAGCAGATCCGGCCGCGCGGCGAGCGAGTCAACCAAGGCGGCGTCGACCTCGACCCTCGCGCGATCGCCGAGATCACGCACCCGCAGGTCACGCGGCGCGAGGCCGGCACCGGCCATGGCCACCCGCAGTGCCGTCTCTGCGCGCTCGACGCGCCACAGCCGCGACGCGGTCACCTCGACGCCGTAGGCGATCCGGCTCGACAAGCACGCCGCGGCTGGCTTGTCCCACGTCTCCAAGCCCCACTGCCGGCTGGCCTCCCGGACCTGCGCCTTGGTCAGGCCGGCATCGAGCAACGGCGTCGCAGCGCCGCGTTCCGCAGCGGCCCGGATGCCGGGCCGGAATCCGGCGAGCACATCGTCGGCGTTCGTGCCGGTGACGACGTAGGCAAGACCGTGCTCGGCCGCGACTGGGCTGAGTACGTCGAGCAACTCGGCCTTACAGAAGAAGCACCGGTCACCGGCGTTGGCGCGATAGCCGTCACGCGAGAGCTCGTCGGTCGACGGCGTCAGGTGGCGGACGCCGAGCGAGGCGGCGAAGGTTTTCGCTTCCTCGAGCTCGCTGGTCGGCAGGCTCGGTGAGATTGCGGTCGCGGCGACGACCCGGTCGGGTCCGAGCGCCCGCACCGCGGCCGCGAGCACCAGCGCCGAATCCGCCCCGCCCGAGAAGGCGACGAGCACGCTGCCCAACTCCTGCAGTCGCTCCTCAAGCCTCGTCAACCGCTTGGTCAGGAGGTACGACGACAACCATTCGGGGAATTCCACCAAACTGGCGAGGACCACGTGAGCACCGGCGTCACGTAATGCCTGCTCGCTGTCGGCGCCGGTCATGACGGCGACTGCGATCGCGCCGCACGTCCTCGCAGCCATCATGTCGCCGGTGTGGTCACCGACGTAGATCGCGGCACCGCGCTCTGCGAGTACCTCACCCTTGCCGTCTCCCCAGCGCCAGCCGAGTGTCTCGTCGGCAACCAGCCCGAGCCGGTCGAGCGTCGCCTGCGCGAGCGGCTTGGACTTCGCCGTGACGACGAGCGCCGTACCGCCGGCCTGGCGGACCGCCGCCAGCGACTCCTCCGCTCCCGGCATGACTGAAGTGCCGTCGACCCCGAGGGTGGCGAAGTGCTTGCGATAGACGTCGGCAACCGCAGCCACCTGCTCGGCGGGCACCCAACGCGCTAGCTCGATCTCGAGCGACGGACCGAGCCGGCTCGCCACCAACGCGCCGTCGATCGCGACGCCGATCTCCTCGCTGACCGACGCGAACGTCGCCTGTACGCCGAGGCGTGGATCGGCCAGCGTCATGTCGAGGTCGAATCCCACAACCAGCCGCTCGGCTCCGACCTGCTCGCTCACCCGTCCGAGACTAATGAGCCGGCCGGTTGCGGGCTGTGGACGAGCGATATCCACAGCGCTTCTGATCTCTACAGTGACGCCGCGTCAGCACCACCGGGACCTCAGGAGGACCACATGGCAGGGATCCGCGTCACACCCGAGCAGCTCGCGTCGATGTCCGGGCGGGTGAGCAGCGGCGCCGCCCACATCGAGGGCGAGCTGTCCGGATTGGCCGGCTCGCTCGCGCCGCTCGGCGGCGACTGGGCCGGCGTCGCGCAGCAACGCTTCGAAGCGTTGTGGGCCGAGTGGCAGCGAAGCGCCCGCGGTCTTCACGAAGCGCTATCGGGGATCAGCGCGTTGCTCGCCCAGGCCGGCAGCCACTACGCCGAAGCCGAACAGGCAATCGCAGGCTCGTTCACCGCGATGTAAGTGGGCGTCAAACTTGCGCGAATCAACGTTTCTGGCCCCCACAAACGGTCGATTTGCGCAAGTTCGGCGTCAGCTTCAGCGAGCGGTACAGGAGTCGTTGAAGCCAGCGGTGGCCAGCGCGTTGATGGCCGGATCGTTCTCGACGCCGGACTCGGACTTCACCTCCTTGGCGAAGGCGGCCTGACCCTCGTGCGCCGCCGCCAGCCGGGCCGCGTCGAGCCGGTCAGCGAAGTGAACATAAGCGGTCAGCACGATCGCCTCGCCCTTGGCAGGAGCGGGGACGGGAACGCTGGCCAGGTGCGCGTCAAATCCGTTGAGTAGCCGTTGATGCGCCGGCCAGGTCGCGAGGTATTCGCGCGTAGGAACGTCGATGCTGCCGCCGTGGGTCACTTTGATGATCTTGGGCAAGAGCGCGTCGCAGAGTGCGTTGACGGAGTCGAGGTATCGCTGAGTAGGCGGCACGGACACGGTTGACGTCGTACCACCGCCGGGCGCCGTACTTCCTGGCTCAACCGGTGATGATCCGGACGACGAGCAACCGGCGAGCACGGCGCTCATCGCGCCGGCAGCGAAGAGCCGGCGGAGCGTTGTGTCCCCCACGCCGGAATCCTGGCATCAAAATCCGGCGAGCGGCCCGGTCGCAATCATTGTGTTACCTACACCGCCTCGGCTTCTGGGCGTTGGGTATTGCACTGACTACGTCGGACGTCAATAAATCTGGCGTCGTTCATTTCGCTCTTCGACCGGGTCGTTCCACGCTGAACGCGGTCGCACCGAAAGGGCTGCGGCGTGACGACGGCCCCACGCCTGCGCAGCGGGTGGACGTGATCGCGAGTCACGTCATCCGAGTCGCGCTGATCTGCCCCATTGGATGAGGACGACCCACCGATCGTCCAACTTGCGCAAATCAACCGTTTGACAGGGTCCAAACGGTTGATTTGCGCGGGTTTGACGATCGGTACGACGGTGGCGCGGTGCGGCGGGCGGCGTACAGCACGGGGCGGGGCGGGCGCGCGGCCATACAAGCAGAACGGGGCGGCCCCAAGGGCCGCCCCGTTCTGCTTGTTGCGTGGCTTAGAAGTCCATCCCGCCCATGCCGCCGTCGCCGCCCGGCATCGCCGGCGCCGACTTCTCCGGCTTGTCGGCGATGACTGCCTCGGTGGTGAGGAACAGCGCGGCGATCGACGCGGCGTTCTGCAACGCCGAACGCGTCACCTTGGCCGGGTCGATGATGCCTTCCTTGATCATGTCGACGTACTCACCGGTCGCTGCGTTGAGACCGTGACCAACCTTGAGTGAACGCACCTTCTCGACGACGACGCCGCCCTCGAGGCCGCCGTTGAACGCGATCTGCTTGATTGGTGCCTCGAGCGCAATCTGGACGATCCGCGCCCCGGTGGCCTCGTCGCCGACCAGGTCGAGCTTGTCGAACGCCGTCTTCGAGGCGTGCAGCAGAGCCACACCACCACCGGCGACGATGCCCTCCTCGACCGCAGCCTTCGCGTTGCGGACAGCGTCCTCGATGCGGTGCTTGCGCTCCTTGAGCTCGACCTCGGTCGCAGCACCGACCTTGATGACCGCAACGCCGCCGGCGAGCTTCGCCAGCCGCTCCTGCAGCTTCTCGCGGTCGTAGTCGCTGTCCGACTTCTCGATCTCCGCCTTGATCTGGTTGACCCGACCGCTGATCTGGTCGGTGTCGCCGGCGCCCTCGACGATCGTCGTCTCGTCCTTGGTGACGACGACCTTGCGGGCTCGGCCGAGCAGCTCCAGCCCGGTGCTCTCGAGTTTGAGGCCGACCTCTTCGCTGATGACCTGGCCGCCGGTGAGGATGGCCATGTCCTGCAGCATCGCCTTGCGTCGGTCGCCGAAGCCCGGCGCCTTGATCGCGACGGACTTGAACGTGCCGCGGATCTTGTTGACGACCAGGGTCGCGAGCGCCTCGCCCTCGACGTCCTCGGAGATGATGGCCAGCGGCTTGCCGCCCTGCATGACCTTCTCGAGGATCGGCAGCAGGTCCTTCACGGCCGAGATCTTGGAGTTGACGAACAGGATGTACGGCTCGTCGAGCACGGCTTCCATGCGCTCGGCGTCGGAGACGAAGTACGGCGAGATGTAGCCCTTGTCGAAGCGCATGCCCTCGACCAGCTCGAGCTCGAGGCCGAACGTGTTCGACTCCTCGACCGTGATGACGCCTTCCTTGCCGACCTTGTCCATCGCCTCGGCGATAATCGCGCCGACCGTGGTGTCGCCGGCGGAGATCGACGCCGTCGAGGCGATCTGCTCCTTGGTCTCGACGTCCTTGGCCTGCTTCGACAGCTCCTCGCTGACCCGCTCTACCGCAGCCTCGATGCCGCGCTTGAGCGACATCGGGTTGGCGCCGGCCGCCACGTTGCGAAGGCCTTCGCGAACCAGCGCCTGAGCCAGCACGGTCGCGGTCGTCGTACCGTCACCGGCGACGTCGTCGGTCTTCTTGGCGACCTCCTTGACGAGCTCGGCGCCGATCTTCTCGTACGGGTCTTCAAGCTCGATTTCCTTGGCGATGCTCACACCGTCGTTGGTGATCGTGGGGGCGCCCCACTTCTTCTCCAGTACGACGTTGCGGCCCTTCGGCCCAAGGGTGACCTTGACGGCGTCGGCGAGCTGGTTCATGCCCCGCTCGAGCGCGCGACGCGCGTCTTCGTCGAATGCGATGATCTTGGACATGCGGTGGGATCCTCCCGCGAGATGCGAATGTTCTGAAGTCTTGCCGGGGCTCTAGGTACGGCGCCGTTATCACTCGCCTACCCAGAGTGCTAGCACCCATTGTTAGCACTCGGCACCTGCGAGTGCAAGACGGCGTACTCCGTCCCCCGATCGGGACAGCCCGACCCGCGGCCGGCAAAACTGCGAATTAAAGGACGCCGCCGTACCCGCCGACCTATTGTGGGCGGGCGCCACCCACCTGGGTGTCCGTTACCTCCGTTCGCCAAACCTGTCCGTCGGAGGATGTCATCTACCCATCGGACAGGACCGGGGACCCAAGCACTTGAGTCACTGAAATTCCGTGCCTCTTGGGGTGAAGCCACACCTTGTGGCCGGGCTAGAACCTGCCCGAACCCGACAGCTAACTCGGTCGGCGTCGGAGATCACCTATGTCCCTCGCGACTCTGCGCGCCCGTTTGGGCGTCACCGCCGCATCCCTTGTCATCGTCGGCCTCGGCCTTATCGCCGCTCCATCGCTCGCCGCGGCCGGGACTATCGGCCCAGCTAACTCCGCCGGCACGATCGGCCCGGCCAACTCACCGAAGACCGATTTCGGTGCCGTTTCGACCGGGCAGCAGACCCGCGCTCATCGGCTTCATGCCGAGATCGTGAAGCGTCACAACATCGACGTCCGCAAGGTCCTCAAGGAGGCTCGCCGCCAGCGTGGCAAGCCCTACATCTACGGCGATGACGGCCCGCACGGCTTCGACTGCTCGGGCCTGGTGCGGTTCGTGTTCTTACACGCCGTGCATCGGTCACTGCCGCACAACGCCGCCGAGCAATACCACTCGCTGCGCCACATCCGCCGGCATCATCTGAAGCTCGGCGACCTGGTGTTCGTCGACAACGGTGGCTATATCTCCCACGTCGGAATCTACGACGGTCACGACCACTGGTGGGTCGCGCCGCACAGCGGCACCCGGGTGCAGCGGCAGCGGATCTACCACGCCCATCTGCTCTACGCGCGAGTCCTCGTCTACAACAAGCACCCGCACCACCAAAAGAAGAAGTAGCGCGCCCTTCGGCGCGCTCAGCCGCCGGCGACCGCGGGGATGATCGAGACCGAGGCGCCGTCGGGCGTCGGCGTCGTCAGTCCGGACGCGAACCGTACGTCGTCGTCGTTGACGTAGACGTTGACGAAGCGGCGAAGCTTCCCGTCGTCGTCAAGCACCCGGGTGCGGATCCCGGGATAGCCGGCTTCGAGCTGGTCGAGGACGTCGGCCAGCGTGGCAGCTTCGACGGTCACTTCTGCCGCGCCGCCGGTCAGCGGCCGCAGGATCGTCGGGACTCGAACCGTGACCATTAGTGCAGGCCTGCCTCTCGAAACGCCGTCAGGGTCGGCGGGATCGTCGCCGTCGGACGAGCGATCGGCACCACCGCGTCCAGGGTCTTGAGGCCGTCACCGGTGTTGAGGATGACGGTCTCTGCCTCCGGGTCGAGCAAGCCGTCCGCCAGCAGCTTTCGCAGCGTGGCGACCGTCACCCCGCCGGCGGTCTCACCGAAGATCCCGGTCGTGCGCGCTAGCAACGCGATGCCGTCGACGACCTCGTCGTCACCGACATCCGCGATCGCGCCACCGGTTCTGCGGACCACGTCGAGGGCGTATGGACCGTCGGCCGGGTTGCCGATAGCAAGCGACTTGGCGATGCCGCTCGGCCGGACCGGGGCGACGACGTCGTGGCCGGCGCGGAACGCCGCCGCCACCGGCGAGCAGCCGGTCGACTGCGCACCGAAAACCTGGTAGTCGGTCGCCTCGACGAGTCCCAGTGACCCGAGCTCGCGCCACGCCTTGTCGACCTTGGTCAGCAGCGAGCCGGACGCGATCGGGATCACGACCTGCTGCGGCAGCCGCCAGCCGAGCTGCTCGGCGATCTCGTAGCCGACGGTCTTCGATCCCTCGGCGTAGAACGGCCGGACGTTGACGTTGACGAACGCCCACGGCTGCTCCTCGGCGACCTCGGCGCACAACCGGTTGACCTCGTCGTAGGAACCCTCGACCGCGATGAGCGTCCCGCCGTACACCGCGGTGGTGACGATCTTGCCGGCCTCGAGGTCGTGCGGAACCAGTACGACGGAACGCAGCCCGGAGTTAGCCGCCGCCGCGGCCACCGCGTTCGCCAGGTTGCCGGTCGAGGCGCAGGCAAGCACCTCGTAGCCCAGCGCGCGGGCCGCCGACGCGGCCACAGCGACCACGCGGTCCTTGAAGGAATGGGTCGGATTGCCGCTGTCGTCCTTGACCCACAGCGCGCGCATGCCGAGCTCGCGGGCGAGGGTCGGTGCCGGCACCAGCCGGGTCATGCCGACCCCGAGGTCTACGAGCGGCGCAATCGGCAGCAGGCCGCGATAGCGCCACATCGACTGCGGACCGGCCTCGATCACCTCGCGAGTGACGAGCCGTTGCAGGTCGGCGTCGTAGCCGATCTCGAGCGGGCCGAAGCACAACTCGCAGACGTGGGTCGGCCCGAGCTCGTAGCCGGCGCCGCACTCGCGGCAGACCAGATTGGATGCCGACCCGAACTGCGCGGCGGGCCGGTCGATCAATGACGTCATGGGCAGTGCCTTCCGGTCTCATCTTCCCCGTGGGCGTCTCGTCCACGAGCCGGACTTGGCACCTGCCCACAAACGGGTGGTTGCCGGGGCTTCAACGGGCCGGTTCCCTCTGCCCCTCTTGATGAGTGCGCGGCCCGAGGGCCGCGCGGCATTCAGTGTGCCACAGCCGATCGCGACGCATTACTGTCGGTCTCGTGGGCGCTGTCGACATCGTCATCGCTTCCAACCGCGGCCCGGTCGGATTCCGTCGCGATGCCGACGGCAGCCTGCACGCCGCGCGTGGTGCCGGCGGGCTGGTGTCCGGCATGGCCGGGCTGTCCGCCGACCGAGCGACGTTGTGGGTCTGCTCGGCGCTGTCCGACACCGACCGCGAGGTTGCGGCCGAGGCCCCCGACCGACGGCTCGATCTCGCCGGCCACGACACCGGTGGCGCGGTCGAGATGCTGCCGGTCGACGAAGCGACGTTCGCCGGCGCCTACAACACGATCTCCAACAGCACGCTGTGGTTCCTCCACCACGAGTTGCTCGATTCGTTGCCAGCAAACGCGTTTGACGATGCGTGGCGCCGCGACTGGTCGTCGTACGCCGACTACAACAGAGCCTTCGCTGACGCAATCGTCGAAGCCGCTGCCGACGAGGCGAGAGTGCTGGTGCAGGACTACCACCTGACGTTGCTGCCCGCGATGCTGCGATCGCGACGGCCCGATCTTCGGATCGCACATTTCAGCCACACGCCGTGGGCCGGTCCGTCGGTGTTCGAGACGCTCCCAGCCGACATCGCGCGCGATCTGCTCCTCGGCATGCTCGGCGCCGACAGCGTGGGTTTTCATTCCCGACGCTGGGCGCAGGATTTCTTCGCGTGCTGCGTCGCAGTCCTCGGCGCCGAGGACGACGGCGGCGACGTGAGGTACGACGGGCGCCTCACTACAGTCCGGACGCACCCGCTGGGGGTCGATGCCGAGCCGCTGCTGGCACGTGCCGCCGAGCCGGACGTCGACGCCAAGCGCGCCGAGCGCGCCACCGAGATCGGCGACCGGCAGGCCATCGTGCGAGTCGACCGCACCGAGCCCTCGAAGAACATCGTGCGCGGCCTTGCGGCGTACCGCGAGCTGCTCACCAGGTTTCCCGAACATCGAGACCGGGTGGTCCAGCTCGCGGTGGCCTATCCCAGCCGGCAGGAGGTCGAGGAGTATCGCCACTACACCCACGACATCGAGGAGCTCACCGCGGCGATCAACGCCGAGTTCGAGACCCCGTCGTGGACGCCGGTGGTTGTGACCATCCACGACGACTACCCGCTGTCGCTCGCAACGCTGCAACTCGGCGACATCCAGCTGATCAACCCGGTTCGTGACGGTATGAATCTGGTCGCCAAGGAGGCGGCTCTGCTCAGCCGCGACGGCGTACTCGTGCTCTCCCGGGAGGCCGGCGCGGCGGACCAGATGGGTGAGGATGCCCTGCTGGTCGACCCTTTTGACATCGGCGCGACCGCGACCGCGCTGCACGAAGCGCTCATGATGCCGCCCGACGAGCGCGCCCGCCGCCACGCCGGTCTGGTGGCCGCGGCAACCGTGCTCTCCCCGCACGAGTGGCTGCAGCACCAACTCGACTCCCTCGCCTGACCAACGTACGCATGTGCCATCAGTGGGCCTATAGCCCTACCGATGGCACATGCGTAGGGCTATAGCCCCACCAATGGCACATGCGCGGGGTCAGGTCAGTACGGCGGTTAGGCCGGCTAGCCAGGCGACGACGGCTTCGGGGCCGGGCAGCTCGAAATCGGCCGCGGCACGCAGGTCGGCCGGCACCTCCTCGGCAGTGCCGCCGCCGACGACGACCACGGCCAGCCCGCTGATCTCGCCGGTCTCGCGGAGTGAGGCGATGGTACGAAACGCCGGCAGGTCACCGACGTCGTCGCCGACGTAGATCACCGTCTTCGCGCCGACCTCGGCCACCAAGTCGCGCAACGCCGCACCCTTGTCCACTCCGGCCGGCCGAAGCTCCATCGTGTAGCGGCCGCTGACCGCCTCCAGCCCGACCTCGGCGGCCAGCGCCCGCAGCGCCGGGACCAGGTCGTCGAGCGCCTGCTGCGGCGACGCGGCCGGTCGGGTATGCACCGCGACCGAATGGTCCTTGTCCTCGACGTAGACCCCGCCCGGCGCGAGAGCGAGCAGTTCGGGCAACCGCTGGCGCGCCAGCTCCACGCGAGGGTCAGCAGGCGGCGTATCGAGCCGGCCGTCATGCCAGGTCTGCAACCCGTAGTGACCGAGCACCCGGATCCCGGCGACGCCATCGAGGGCGGCGATCCGCACCACTTCCTCGGCCGGCCGGCCGGTGATCACCGCAACCTGCCCGACCACTCCGGCAAGCCGCCGCAGCGCCTCGATCGCGCCACCGGCTGGCTGCGCGTCCTGCGGGCGCTCGACGATCGGCGCCAGTGTCCCGTCGAAGTCCAGTGCGATCAGCGCGGCGCCGGGATCGGCGAGCAGGTCGGCGATGACATCAGCCACGGCCGGTCATTCGCCCCAGCTCCTGGTCAGCACCAAAGTGAGCCCGCTCAGATGAAGGCGGCCCTCCGAGTCCGGCTCGATCCGCTGGATCGAGCTGAACTCATCGGCCAGATGCTGCGCCGCCGCCTCGGCGCCGGGCGCGTAGTAGACCGTCGTCTCAGCGACGAGGCCCTGCAGGTTGCCAACCATCGCGATCGCCCAACCGCGGGCCTGGACTTCAGCGGCGACCTCGTGAGCGAGCCCGGTACGCCGGGAGTTGTTCAGTACGTTGACCGGCGCCATCGCGGTCGGCGCCGACGGCGCGACGTGATGGGTACGTTTCGGCTTGGGCTTCGGTTTCGGCTTGGCGGTCCGGGTGTGCTTCGGCTTCGGCTTCGGCCTCGGCTTCGGCGTGCTCGCCGGTGTGGTCGCGACCGCAGGTGGGGTCGAGCTCGCCGGAGTCGTCGCGGCGCTCGGCGTGCCCTTCGAGTGGTGACCGTTGATCACGATGAGAAGCACGATGACGATGACGACAACCAGCACGGCGGCCAGCGGCGCGAGCAGCCGGCCGAACGGGCTCGGTGCCGGCTCGGCCCGATGACTGCTAGGCCCGGATGGAGGCGGTGGTGGTGACGCCGGCTCGCCGGTTTCGCTCACGGTTCAACCGTAGTGGGAGCGGACCGTGACAGGACGGATTCGGCGCGCGGTGAGCAGCGGAATTCGGCGCGCGCGGCGTCAGGCCTCAAAGCCGAGGCGACGGGCGGATCGGGCGCGCTGACGGGCCGCCCGCAACCGCCGGAGCCGCTTGACCAGCATCGGGTCGGCGATGAGTGCTTCCGGCCGGTCGAGCAGCGCGTTCAGCACCTGGTAGTAGCGCGTGGCGGACATGTCGAACAGGTCGCGAACCGCCTGCTCCTTGGCGCCGGCGTACTTCCACCAGTGACGCTCGAACGCCAGGATCTCCCGGTCGCGTTCCGACAGCTCGCCGGCCGCCAGCTCCTGACCGGACAGTGCTCCCTCAGCGCCCATGACGAACTCCCGCACTCCCTCGAGACACGTTAAAAACTACAACGGTGTCATTCTGGCACGTCAGGAGCGATCAGGGATAGAGGCCACGGGTTCGGTGCGCCTCGGCGACCCGTCCGACCCCGATCATCTGCGCCGCGGTCCGCAGCGAGATGCCGCGCTCGAGCGCCAGTGCCGAGACATCGGCGTAGGACTCCTCGAGGATTCTGCGCATCCGGTCGCTGACCTCGTGCTCGGTCCACCAGTACGCCTGCAGGTCTTGCACCCACTCGAAGTAGGAGACCGCAACGCCGCCGGAGTTGGCGAGGATGTCAGGGACGACGACCACCCCGCGATCCTCGAGAACGGCGTCGGCGTCCGGCGTCGTCGGGCCGTTCGCACCTTCGACGATGAATCGGGCCCTGACCTTCGCAGCGTTGCCGTCGTGGATCACGCTCTCCAGCGCGGACGGCACCAGGACATCGACGTCGAGCTCGAGCAGTTCCTCGTTGGTGATCGCGTCGGTGCCGGGATAGCCGACCACCGACTCCATGCCGCTGCGCATCTCGCGCAGCATCTTGGCCGGGTTCATGCCGAGCGCGTTGTAGGCGCCGCCCTTGACGTCGGAGACGGCGACGATCTTGCAGCCGGCGTCGTGCAGATACTGCGCGGCCAGGCCGCCGACCTTGCCGAATCCCTGTACGGCGACCGACACGTCCCGCGGATCGATGCCGGCTTCCTTCAACGCTGCGAACGCCGTGATCATCACCCCGCGACTGGTCGCCCCCGCGCGGCCTTCGGAGCCGCCGATGCTGACCGGCTTGCCGGTCACGACGCCGGTGACGGTGTAGCCCTGGTTCACCGAGTAGGTGTCCATGAACCACGCCATGGTCTGCTCGTCGGTGCCGACGTCCGGCGCCGGGATGTCCTTCTCCGGGCCGACGATCGGCCCGATCTCGCTGGCGTAGCGACGGGTCACCCGCTCGAGCTCGGTCTGGCTGTAGAGCCGGGGATCGATCGTGACGCCACCCTTGGCGCCGCCGTACGGGATCCCGATCAGCGCGCACTTCCAGGTCATCCACATTGCGAGCGCGCGCACCTCGTCGATGTCGGTCGACGGGTGATAGCGGATGCCACCTTTGGCCGGACCGCGCGAGAGATTGTGCTGAACCCGATAGCCACGCAACACCTCGACGTTGCCGTCGTCGCGCCGCAACGGGATGCTCACCGTCATCTCACGGCGTGGCGTCGCCAGCAGCTGATGCATGCCGTCTTCGAGACCGAGCTGTTTCACCGCCTCGGCTAACTGGATCCGCGCGGATTCCCAGGCCGACTGACGAGCAGGCACGTGCTTTTCCACCTCCACCCTGCGCGATCGCCGTTGACCGCGACAGGTGTACGACAGATCATCCTGCCACCACTACATGAAACCGGACGGATGCCTGCCCGATTAGCCCTTTGACGAAACGATGTGGCACCGTTACCGGCCCGGGCCGAGGACTATCGCGGGCACCGAGCGGCACCACCTTGGTGAGGTCGTGCAGACCGGGCCGCTCGCTCCGGCGCGAGAGTGTCGACGACGTCGACGATCCCGAGCCGGACGACCGCGATGGCGATCGCCGTCGGGACGCCGCGCAACAGCCGAGGCGAGTCGGTGATCTCCGGATCGACCTGGGTCGCCAGCCCGGTCTCGTTGGTCATCAGATCACCGTCGCGGGCACGGGTGCCTCGCGAGTTCACGCGTGAGCACTCGCCTTTCGCAGTAGGGCCCCGAGCCCCGTGTCCGGATCGAACGGACGACCTGCCGCTTACAAGGCGGCTGCTCTACCACTGAGCCAACGGGGCGACGTCGATCAAGGGTAGTCGGCTTGGGACGGCGCACGACGGCGCTGAACGCGCTGGCGGTGCACCGTCGGCGTTCGACACTCCGACCGACAAGCCCGGCCCGGCTGACATTCCCGCCGCCTACCGCACACTGAGACCGTGGACGACTCGACCGGCCTCACTCGCCGGCGCGCCCTCGGGCTGCTCGCCGGCGCGACCGCCGCGACCATTGTCGCCGCGTGCAGCCATTCCTCGGGTGGTCCGGCTCCGGTTTCGAGCGCAGCCGCCTCGACCGGGGGATCTCCGGTCCCGGTCGCGAGCAGCGCGACGGCGACCGCCAAGGCATCCAAAGCCGCCGACTGGCGCTCGCTACGGCGCAAGCTGCACGGCTCGCTGAGCCGGCCGGGTAGCACCGGGTACGACGAGGCGCGGCTGCTGTTCGACCGCCGGTTCGACTCGGTGATGCCTGCGGCGATCGCGCGGGTCGCCTCCGAGGCCGACGTCGCGCAGTGCCTGTCCTTCGCCGAGCACTACCGGTTGCCGGTCCGGCTGCGGTCGGGCGGCCATTCCTACATCGGCGCGTCGACCGGACCGGGGCTGGTCATCGACCTGCGGTCACTGACCGGGCTGACCGTCGACTCCGGGGCAGGCACCGCGACGATCGGCGCCGGCGCCGCGCTGGTGGACGTCTACAACGAGCTGGCACAGCACGGCGTCTCGATCCCGGCCGGCTCGTGTCCGAGCGTCGGTCTCTCCGGCCTGACCCTGGGCGGCGGGATCGGCGTGGTCGCCCGCCGCTACGGACTGACCTGCGACCGGTTGACCGAGGCCCGGGTGGTGACCGCCGACGGCACCACGCTGACGTGCAACGCGACCAGCCACTCTGACCTCTACTGGGCGCTACGAGGTGGCGGCGGCAGCTTCGGCGTGGTGACGTCGATGACCCTCGGCACGCACGCCGCCGATCCACTCGCCCATGCGTTTGTGGCCTGGCCCTGGTCGGCTGCCGCCCAAGTCGTCACCGCGTGGCAGCCCTGGGCGACCGCGGCGCCGCACTCGCTGTGGTCGAGCGCGCACGTTCTGGCGACCGACGGGACCGGATCGGCGACGATATCGGTCGCCGCCGTCATGGTCGCGGGCAGCTCAGCGCTGCAACAGCAGATCGGGAAGCTGGTGCAAAACATCCCGACCGCACCGACCACCAACTTTGTCGGCTCGGCGAGCTACGAATCCACGATGATGCTCGAAAGCGGCTGCTCGACGCTGTCGGTCCAGGCCTGCCACGTTGCCGCCGAGACGCCTGGCGGCACCTTGCCGCGCGACGCGTTCGTCGCCGGCTCCGACTTCTTCACCGATCCGATTCCGGCCGCCGGCGTCAACGCACTGGTCGCCGCCGTCGCCAAGCGGCAGAGCGACCCGCGCCTCGGTGCCGGCGGGGCGTCGCTGGACATCCTCGGCGGGGCGGTCGACGACCTGGCCGCGGACGCGACCGCGTGGGTCCATCGCGGCTCGCTGTTCGACGCGCAATACACCGCATCGTGGGGGACGACCCCCGGCAACGGACCACTCGCCCGCAACCAGCACTCACTTGCGTCGATCCATGGCACCCTGCGCCCGTATGCCTCCGGCGGCGCCTATCAGAATTACGCCGACGACACCCTGCCGAACCCACAGAAGTCCTACTACGGCGCGAACCTGGCGCGGCTGATCGACGTACGCAGGACCTATGACCCGAACCGGGTCTTCACCCAGCTACAGGGCGTCCCGCTCAGCTAACCTGCCGGTCGCTCAGGAGGCGTCGGCGATGTCGCGGGCGCGCAGGTGGCCATCGAGCTTGCGCTTGATCCGCTGCAGCGCGTTGTCGATCGACTTCACGTGCCGGTCGAGGACCTCGGCAATCTCGACATAGCTCTTGCCGTCGACGTAGAGCCGCAGCACCTCGGCCTCGAGGTCGGAGAGCACCGAGTCGAAGTGTTCCTGCAGGGCACGGATCCGCTCGGCGGAGATGACGAGATCAGCCGGGTCGCAGATCGTCCGGATCGGGAGCACGTCGCCGAGGCAGCGGTCGCCGTCCTCGTCGCCGGCCACCGGCCGCGAGAAGGACACGTAGCTGTTCAACGGGCCGTGCTTCTGGCGGGTCGCGGTCTTGATCGCGGTAATGATCTGGCGGGTGACGCAGAGCTCGGCGAAGGCCCGGAAGCTCGAGGACATGTCCGGGTTGAAGTCACGGACCGCCTTGTAGAGCCCGATCATGCCCTCTTGCACGATGTCCTCGTGATCGGCGCCGACCAGGAAGTACGACCGCGCCTTGGCCCGCGCGAACCCGCGGTATTTGGTGAGCAGCACGGTCAGAGCGTCATCATCGCCGGAACGTACGGCGGCGACGAGCCGATCGTCATCGTCCTCGAGTCGTGGCACGGCCACGACATGACGGGATCGCGTGGTACGCATCGGGCTGCCTCCATGCTGGGTTTCGGACCGATCCCACACAACCTGTCGGAAATTTTATGACTTGTCGTATGGAGCTGAACAACCGCCTTCGACACCACAACGACCAGGTGACCCGCGGGTAACGGCCACGGGCCACAAATATCCGAAGTGTCAGACCGTGCGGGTGCTCGAGCGCCGTGGAGTTCTGACTGAAGCCTGACTGCGCCCGCGAAACGCGGCTAGGCGGTACGCCGGCGGCGGGCGACTTCGGCGAGCGCGATGCCGGTGGCGACCGAGGCGTTGAGCGACTCGACCGATGACGCGAGCGGGATCCGCACCGTGAGGTCGCAGGTCTGCGAGACCAGCCGTGACAAGCCCTTGCCCTCCGCGCCGACGACGAGCACGAGTGGACCGGTCGCCAGCTCGAGCGCGTCGAGATCGATCTCGCCGTCGCCGTCGAGCCCGGCGAGCATCAGCCCGGCCTCGGCGTAGGACTTCAAGGTCCGGACCAGATTGGTGACCCGCGCGACCGGCAACCGGGCCAGTGTCCCGGCGCTCGCCTTCCAGGCCGAGGGCGTCACGCCGACCGCGCGACGCTCAGGGATCAACAGGCCGTGGGCGCCGAAGGCGACGGCCGATCGCGCAACCGCGCCGAGGTTGTGCGGATCGGTGACGCCGTCGAGCGCGACGATGAGCGCCGGCACGGCTTCCTCGAGCACCCGCCGGAGCAGGTCATCGGCGCCGATGTAGTCGAACGGCCGGACCGAGAGCGCGATCCCCTGATGCGGCGCGCCGCCGCTGAGCCGGTCCAACTCGGTACGGGACACCTCGAGGAACGGGATCTCGCGGCCACCGGCAATCCGCTTCGACTCCTCGACCCGGTCGTCGCGATCGAGCGCGGTGGCGACGTACAAGGTCACTGCCGGGACCGACGCCCGCAGCGCCTCGACAACTGCGTTGCGGCCCGCGACAAGATCGTCCGAGCCGGAGCCGCGTCCGGCGCGCGAGCCTGACGAGCGCCGGACGGACGTGCGAGCGGGGTCGCCGCGTTTGGCCGCGGCGCGAGCGGCACGGGCGGCCGGATGCTTCGGGCGCTCGCGAGCCGGCGGGGTCGGACCCCGTCCTTCCAGCCGCTTCTTGCCGTGTCCGCCGGTGCCCTTGGTCGGACCCTTCTTGCCTGCCACTAGCCAAGTCTCCAACGTTGGCCCTGGGCGGTGTCTTCGACCACGACGCCGGCCTCGGCCAGAGCGTCCCGGATCTGGTCGCTCTCAGCGAAGTCCTTGCGCTCGCGCGCCGCTTGTCGCGCCTCGAGCAACGCCGGGACGATCACATCGACCACCCCGCGCAAGCCAGAATCGTTGGAATCATTGGCGAAATCACCCGGCCACAACCCAAGCACCTTGGTCATCGCGGCAACTTCGGACAGCGCCTGTCGACCGGACGCGTCGTCCCCCCCGGCCAGCGCGTTGTTGCCCCGGCGCACCGCCTCGTGGATCTCGCCGAGTGCCGCCGGCACCGCGAGGTCGTCGTCCATCGCGGCGGCGAACCCGGCCGTCACCGCCGCGTCCTCGGCCGGGTCGGCGTACCGCTCGATCGCACGGGTGATGAACCCTTCGATCCGGGAGTACGCCGCCTCGGCCTCGGCCAGGCCGTGATCGGTCCACTCACTCTCGGACCGATAGTGCGGCGCGACCAGGTGGTAGCGCATCGCCTGCGGTCGTGCGGTCGCGAGCAGCTCCGGCACGAACAGTGAGTTGCCGAGCGACTTGCTCATCTTGGTGCCGCCGGTGTTGAGCAGACCGTGGTGCATCCAGAACCGCGCGAACTTCTCACCGACCGCCGTCGACTGGGCGAGCTCGTTCTCGTGATGCGGGAAAACCAGGTCGAGGCCACCGCCGTGAATGTCGAACTCCGGGCCGAAATAACGGGTCGCCATCGCCGAGCACTCGATGTGCCAGCCCGGCCGGCCCGGGCCCCACGGCGTCTCCCACGACGGCTCGCCCGGCTTGGCGCCCTTCCAGAGCGCGAAGTCGTGAACGTCGCGCTTTGCGCCGACATCCTCCGCCGCCTGCATCGCGTCAGGTCGCTGCCCGGACAGCTCGCCGTAGGCCGGATGGGATCGCACGTCGAAATAGACGTCGCCGCCGGCGGCATAGGCATGGCCGGAGTCGATGAGCCGCTGGATGAGCGCAACCATCTCCGGGATGTGACCGGTTGCCCGCGGCTCGCCGGTCGGCGGCAGGACGTTCAGCGCGTCATAGGCGTCCTGGAACATCCGCGTCACCCGCGTCGACAGCGACCACCACGGCTCCTGGCCCGCCTCGGCGTTGGCGATGATCTTGTCGTCGATGTCGGTGATGTTGCGGATGTGCAGGACGTAGTAACCCTTGGCGGTCAGCCACCGGCGGACGACGTCGAACGCGACCGCCGACCGGACGTGGCCGATGTGAGGCGGCGACTGCACGGTGGCGCCGCAGACGTACATCGTGACGACGCCTGGACGGACCGGGTCGAAGTCAGCGATTGCACGCCGGTGAGTGTCATAAAGCCGCAGCGCCACCCCACCACCCTATTTGGCCGTCACCTGGATTCGCGGCAGCAATGCAGTGATGGCACAGTCGGTGCCGTGACGATCGACTACCGCCGGTTTGATCGCGGCGAGGCGGCCGGGCTGGCGGACTTCCTGACCGGGGAGACCTGGCCGTTCCACGCCGGCGGGCCGGAGAGCGCCGAGGACGTATGCCGGCGGGTCGCAGACTCCGAATACCACGGCGACGACACCGAGACCTGGTGGATCCTCGACGGGGGTGAGCAGATCGGGCTGATCCAGCTGACCGACCTCGGTGACGACGCCGGGCGTTGTTGCGCAACTGCTACGCCAAGGAGTCGCACTACCGTCAGGCCTGGCCCGATTCGACCGGAGCGAACCACGACGCCGTCGGCTACGCGGTCATCCGCAGCGACTGGCAATCCGGATCAGTGACCCCGCCGGACTGGAACGACGAGGATCAGCCGGATTCGTGAACCGCTGTGAACCTCGGGCGCGGTTCACAACGGCTCACAAACTCGCTTTGTGGAGCGCCTTCACCAGCTGCGACTCGAACGTCTTCGGCGACTGCGAGCTGTAGACCGCGAGGCTGATCAGCTCGCGCGAGAGCTGCGCATCGTTGGCGTTCGCGCGACGCAGCGGCGGCACGCACTTGCGGGTATCGGGCACCTTCACCCCCGCCTGGCGCTTCAGGCATCGCGCCGCGGTCCCGAACAGCTGATCCAGCGCAGCGAGCCGGCTCGCCACCGGCGACGAAACACTGGCCGGCACGCCCGAACCGAGCTGACCAGCCCCCTGACCCGCAGTAGCAAAGTCCTGCGATGCGGTAGCCAATGCAGCAGCGTCATGCGCGATCGACGAATGAGCCGAAATCGACGTCACCACGGTGAGCCCCGCCAACACCCGCTGCAAAACCGAATCAACCCCCCGCCGATCAACCACCCCCGCCGTCCCATTACTAGGAGCCGAGGTAACACTCGG
>DATAUK010000019.1:0-3689 GCA_036268295.1 Mycobacteriales bacterium
TGTCTTCGAAGATGTGGCCCCAGTCGGCGATCCCTCGGTTGGTGGTCAGGATGATGCTGCCGTGTTCGTAGCGGCGGCTGATGACCTGGAACAGGTGCGAGGCGGCTTCGCCGGGCATCGGGAGGTAGCCGAGCTCGTCGACCTATGCGGATATCCGCATAGGTTGATGTGTGCCGATACCGCGACTATGCCGACATCATCGCCGCGGTCGGCCTGAACGCTCTGCGCTGCCTGGGTTTCGCGGCGCTGGCGCCCGCCGGCTTGTCGGCATAGTTTCGCGTCCCGACTAGCCATTTCGATCGTCGGGGTCGCGCCTCGGCCAGGAGGCTGAGATGTCGGTTACTCGCAGGAAGCCGGGGCGGCTCGGGCCGTTCGTGGACGGCTATCGGGTGTGGTTGTTGGCCGCCGGATATACGCCGCAGACCGTCCGGATGATGTTGAGAGATCTGAGCCGGTTGGGCCGGTGGATGGACGCCGAAGACGTCGAGATCGGCGCACTGATCGTCACCGATGTCGAGTCGTGGCTCGCTGCGCGGCGGGCTGCTGATGGGTACCGGGTCCCGACCGTCCGGGCGTTGCGGGCGCTGCTGAGCTATCTGGGTGAGGTCGGCGTGATGGGCACGGAGGAGCCTCTGGTCCTGTCACCGGTCGAAGCGCTCATCGACGGATACCGGCAGTGGCTGACCGCCGATCGTGGGTTGGCGGCGATGACGGTGCTTCGGTATGAGACGCTCGCCCGGCGTTTCCTGACCGGGCGCGTGACGTCAACCGACGAGCTCGGCGTGGCCGGCCTCGACGGCGCCGTCGTGTCGCGGTTTCTGTTGGTCGAGTGCGGACGGGTGTGCCTGGGGTCGGCGAAGGGAAAGGTCGCCGAGCTGCGGTCGCTGCTCAGGTTCCTGCACGTCCGCGGCCTCACCCAGCGATCGCTGGCGGAGTCCGTGCCGGGGATCGCGGGCTGGCGAGACACGACGATCCCGCCGACGATGCCGCAGGCCGACATCGAGGCGCTGCTGGTGAGCTGCGATCGGTCATCGCTCGACGGCACGCGGGATCGAGCGATGTTGATGCTGCTCGCCCGGCTGGGGTTGCGATCGATCGAGATCGCCCGCCTCCAACTCGATGATCTCGATTGGCGCGCCGGTGATCTACTGGTGCGTGGCAAGGCACGCCGCGATGATCGGCTCCCGATCCCGGACGATGTCGGCGCCGCGCTCGCGGAGTATTTGGCGTTGCGCGGTCGTCACGACTCGCGGAGCGTGTTCTTGACGTTGCGGGCGCCGACTCGTCCGATCCGTGCTGACCTGGTCGGCGATGTTGTTCAGCGGCATTGCCGGCAGGCAGGCGTGCCGCATGTCGGACCGCACCGGCTCAGGCACACGCTCGCCACGCAGATGCTTGCGGCCGGTGCGGCGCTGGGGGACATCAGCCAAGTGCTGCGTCACAGCGATCTCGCGACCACCGCGATCTACGCAAAGGTCGACCTTGGCCGCCTGCGGCAAGTCGCCCGGCCGTGGGCCGGAGCGACACGATGACCGTCCTTGAGCAGCACCTCGACGAGTACCTCCAGCTCCGAGTGACGCTCGGTCACAAGCTCGCTGAAGCGCATCGGCTGCTGCCACGGTTCGTGACCTATCTCGACGATCACGACATCGAGGTCGTGACTATCGAGGCGGCGCTTGCGTGGTCGTTGGCGCGTGAGGTGCCGGTCGGCAGTGTCGTGCCGGCCCACCGGATGATGGTGGTCCGCGGGTTCGCCCGATACCTGTCCGGGATCGACCCGCGGACCGAGGTTCCGCCGGCGGGAACGATCCGCCAACCACAGCGGTGGCGGCGACCGTTCATCTACACCGATGCGGACGTGCTCGCCTTGACTGAGCACGCGCGGATGGTGATCCCGCAGCCGTTGCGATCGGCCACCTACCAGACGCTGATCGGGCTGCTCGCCACGACCGGGATGCGGGTCGGGGAGGCGCTGCGCCTTGATCGCGGCGACCTCGACCGCTCCGAGGGTGTGCTGCGGATCCGCGAGTCGAAGTTCGGCAAGTCAAGGCTCGTGCCGCTCCACGCCAGCGGCGTCGATGCGCTTGAGCGCTACGACCACACCCGTCAGCGACTTCTTCCCGACCCGAGCACCGACAGCCTGTTCGTGTCGCTGCGCGGCACCCGCGTGATCTACGAGACCGTCTGGCCTGCACACCGCAAGCTGTGCGAGCACGCCGGGGTCGGCGCTGGCTCCACCGTGATTCCGAGAATTCACGACCACAGGCACTCCTTTGCTGTCAAGACGCTGCTCGGCTGGTATCAGGACGGCGTCGACGTGCCGTCGCGGATCGGTTGGCTGTCCACCTATCTCGGGCATCGCGAGCCGCGCTACACCTACCACTACCTGTCCGCCGCGCCGGACCTCCTCGCGCACGCCGCCCGCCTCCTGAACACCGCCCAGCAGGTGCGGCCATGACCGCGATCGCACCGACCCTGCAGGCGTTCTTCACCGACCGCCTGACCCGCCAGCTGCAAGCCAGCCCCCGAACGATCGCGTCCTACCGCGACACGCTCCGGCTATTGCTCTGCTTCACGCACGAGCACACCGGCAAGCAGCCCTCCACGCTCGACTGGGGCGACCTCAACGAGACCGTCATCACAGCATTCCTCCAACACCTCGAGACCGACCGTCACAACACCGCCCGAACCCGGAACCTACGGTTGACAGCGATCCGGTCGCTGTTCAAATACGCAGCGTTGCGCCACCCCGAGCACGCGAGCGTGATCGCGCAGGTGCTGTCGATCCCACCCAAGCGCCACCAGAAACGGCAGATCTCGTTCCTCACCGCTCAGGAGTCCAAGGCGCTGATCGACGCGCCCGACCAATCACGATGGGAAGGCCGCCGGGACCGCGCGATCCTCGTCCTCATGATCCAGGCCGGGCTGCGGGTGTCCGAGTTGATCGCGCTCACCACCGGCGACATCCAGCTCGGGACCGGCGCGCACGTGTGCTGCGAGGGCAAAGGCCGGAAGCAGAGGACCGTGCCGCTCACCACACCAGCTCAAGCGGTGCTCACCGGTTGGCTGACCGAGCGAGGCGGCAGGCCAACCGATCCGTTGTTCGTGACTCGCACCGGCCGACGGCTCAGCCGCGACGCGATCGAGCAACGCGTCACGGTCCACGCCACCACGGCGACCGCGAACTGCCCATCACTGCAGAGCAAACAACTGCACCCGCACGTCCTGCGCCACAGCTGCGCGATGTCCCTCCTGCAAGCCGGCGTCGACACCACCGTCATCGCCCTCTGGTTGGGCCACGCGGATGTCCGGTCGACCCAGCCCTACCTTCATGCCGATCTCACGATCAAGGAGAAGGCCCTCGCGCTCGTCACCCCGGCCGACGTCAAGCCCGGCCGCTACAAACCCACGGACGCGACCCTCGCGTTCCTCGAGAGCCTGTGACTATGCCGACAAGCCGGCGGGCGCCAGCGCCGCGAAACCCAGGCAGCGCAGGGCGTTCAGGCCGACCGCGGCGATGATGTCGGCATAGTCGCGGTATCGGCACACATCAACGATGAGTAGCGGCACGCGTTGCAGGCGCTCAAGCTCTTGGTCGAGGCGGCCGTGGCATTGGGCGTCGGTGAGCAGCGCGACCCATTCGGTTGCAGTTCTAAAGGCGACGCGGTGCCCGGCCAGGCACGCCCGGA
>DATAUK010000020.1:0-6707 GCA_036268295.1 Mycobacteriales bacterium
TCCACCGGCGCATTGGTCGCGCAGAGCGGTGACGACCAGGACCCGGGAGTGATCCGGGTCGATGACCTGATCCTCGGCAACCTCGGCGTCGCGCCGGGTACGCCGGTCACCGTCGAGGTCGTCCAGTCGCTTGCCGCCGACCGGATCGTCGTGTCGGGCCCTGATCAGGTCTCGTCGGTGCTGCCGCCGCAGACCGTCCGGCTCGCCTTGCTCGGCAAGGTCGTCTGCCGGGGCGACTCGGTGTCGCTGCTGCAGCAGGACGTCGCGCTTCCGGAAGGGTCGAGCGTCCAGCTGATGGGCCAGGGCCGGCTGCAGCTGCAACAGCTGTTCGGGCAGGCCTGGCAGGGCATGTTGCTGACGGCGGTCGAGGCGCCGACGATCCCGACGGTTGTAACCATGACCACCGACGTCCAGTGGGCGGGAACCGGCGCCGGTGCCTCTCTGTCTCCGGACGTCGCGACCGTGACGCCGCCCGCCACCGGCGCGGCGGTGGTTACGACTGCTGAGGCCAAGCAACTGCGTCAGCTCCTCGACGTCGGTCTCGACAACCCTGATCTGCTGACGAAGCTCGGCACCCCGCCGTCCCTCGGCGTACTGGTCAGCGGCCCTTCGGGATGTGGCAAGAACACGATGGTCGGCCAGGTCGCGTCGGCGCTCGGGCTGACCGTGCGTTCGGTGTGGTGTCCGCAGCTTGCGGCCCTCGCCCCGGACAAGGCGGCATCTCAGATCGTGTCGCTCAAGGCGGCGGCACTCGAGGACTCGGGCGCTCGTGAAGTGCTGGTGCTCGATGAGGTCGAGGATCTGGCGCCCGCCGAGGGTGATGCGCCGCTCGGTGCGGTGCTCGTCGCTGCGGTTCGCGAGCTGGTCGCCGCGGGACGAGCGGTCGTGGCACTGACGGCGACCCCGGACTCGGTGAGCCGCGACCTCGTTGGACCCTCGATGCTGTCCCACCGCATCCTGATCCCGCTGCCCGATCAGCCGGCGCGTCGCACGCTGCTCGGCACGATGACGAAATCCGTCGCGTTGGCATCCGATGTGTCTCTCGACGCCCTTGCCGCGAAGACACCAGGCTTCGTCGCTGCGGACCTGGTCGCGCTGGTCAGTGCCGCTGGTCAGCAGGCCGCAGTGCGGGAGCGGGCGGCACCGACTCCTTCGCCGTGCGTCTGCGCGGCCGATCTCACAGCAGCGCTGGCGACCGTCCATCCGTCGAGCATGGATGGCCAGCTGCTCGACCCCGGACAGGTCGCCATGTCCGATATCGGCGGCCTGACCGACGTCAAGCAGGTGCTGACCGAGTCGGTGCTTTGGCCGATCACCAATCCCGATGCATTCACCCGACTCGGCATCGCTCCCACCCACGGCGTCCTGATGTATGGCCCTCCGGGATGTGGCAAGACCTATCTCATCAAGGCGCTTGCCCACGACGGCCACGCCAACGTGCTGTCGGTGAAAGGCGCCGAGCTGATGAGCAAGTGGGTCGGCGAGAGCGAGGCCGGCGTACGCGAGCTGTTCGCTCGAGCCCGTGGGGCGGCTCCCAGCCTCGTCTTTCTCGACGAGGTCGACGCGTTGGCCCCCGTCCGTGGCGGCGGCTCCGGTGATGACGGAGTCGGCGATCGGGTGGTCGCGGCGCTGCTGACCGAGCTCGACGGCATTGATCAGCTTCGTGGCGTGGTCGTCGTCGCGGCGACGAACCGGCCGGACATGATCGATCCCGCGCTGCTGCGCCCTGGCCGACTGGAACGGCTGTTGTTCGTGCCGCCACCTGACCAGGCGGCGCGTGCCGCGATCTTCACCTCGGCGACGGCGAACACGCCGCTGGACCCAGGAGTGGACCTCGCTGCCCTGGCGGCCCGGACTGACGGCTACTCAGGCGCGGACTGTGCATCGGTGGTCCGGCAGGCCGCGCTTGCCGCGATGCGGCGCTCGATGGACGCCCCGAGCGTCACGCCTGCCGATATCGAGTCGGCCCTGGCCGTCGTACACCGCTCGCTCGACCCAGCCCAGGTCGCCAAGCTCGACGCGTTCGCCGCTCGCCGGTGAGATAGCCCGATCGAGGCATTACACATTTCAGGTGTGGGCGGCATCTTAGAAGCGTGACGTTCGAGGAGTACGCCGCGGCCCGGCTACCCGGCTTGCTCCGATACGCGGTCATCCTGACTGGCGACCACGACCTGGCACAGGACGTCGTCCAGGAGGTGCTGGCCCGCGCGCAGGTCCGGTGGAACCGGATCTCGCGCGCTGGGTCACCCGACGCCTACGTCCGCCAGATGGTCCTCAACGAGTACTTGTCGTGGCGCCGGCGGTGGGCGGTTCGCAACATCCAGGCAGTGGGGGAGCGACTCGCCGAGCTCGGCGACCGCAACGGATCCCACCGCGACCATGCGCACGATGTCGTCGAGACCGACGACATCTGGGCGCGGCTCGCGACGCTTCCCCGAAAGCAGCGCGCGGTCCTGGTCCTGCGCTACTACGAGCAGCTGTCAGACGGCGAGATCGCCACATTGCTCAGCTGCGCGCAGGCCACGGTCCGCAGCAACGCATCAAAGGCTTTGGCAACCCTGCGGCTCCAAGAGGAGCGGCAGCGAATCCCGGTAGCAGGAGACGCCCGATGAACCCCGATCTTCACCAGCTGGACGAGACCTTCTCCTCACGCGAAGGGCTTGCACCCGATGCCGACTCGGTGCTCGCCAAGTCCCACGAGATTGCCCGCCACCTCAAGCGGCGCCAGTGGGCGGTACGCGCGACCGGAAGTGGCGTACTCGCCGCGGGTCTGCTCGCCGGTGGCCTCGTGATCCCGCACGCGCTACAGCACTCCACGCACAACGCGGTTGTGCAGGAGGGCACCAACAACGGGTTGGCGTCACCGAAGGACACCGCGTCCTCGCCGATCGCGACGGCGTCCGCGGAGGACCCGCTGACCGCGTACTTCGACGCGGGCTACAACTACGCCGACGCGCAGCAGCTCGCGCAGCTGTGGCACGAGTCGGGTCTGGACGCGATCGGCAACGTGAAGACCGAGGCGGGTCAGAAGCTGATCAAGGGCCAGACGCTGCCGATCCCGCCGAGCGGCACCCCCGCGTCGCCGCAGGGGGTCGCGATGGAGGCGTTCTGGAACGCCGGCTACGACTACACCGATGCGCAGACGCTTGGTCAGATGTGGCATGAGACCGATCTCGTCCAGATCAAGACCGAGGCGGGTACGAAGCTCGAGCAGGGTCAGTCGCTGCCGATCCCGCCGAGCGGTGGCGCGTCGACTCCGACGAACAGCCCGGACGACAACGCGGTCAACGCGTTCTTCGCGGCCGGTTACACCTATGACGACGCCGTGCAGCTCGCACAGACCTGGAACACCGCCGACCCCTACCACGCCAAGATCGAGGGTGGGCAGAAGCTCGAGCAGGGCCAGACCCTGCCGATCCAGCCGAGCGGCACATCGGAGTCGGACACCCAGAAGGCGATCGACGCGTTCTTCTCGGCTGGTTACGACTACGCCGACGCGCAGCAGCTCGCGACGATGTGGCACGAGACCGACATCACGCAGGTGAAGGCCGAGGCCGGCCAGAAGCTGGAGAACGGTCAGACCCTGCCGGTTTCCCCTTGATCCGGCCTTTGTAGCGACACTGTCTTTGTGACGCAGCCGCTCCGCCAGCGCATCGGCTTTGAGCTCGAGCTCCTCGCACCGCGGGGATCGAGCCGCCGAGTGCTCGCGGAGCGGCTTGCTGCTGATTGCCACGGCGAGGTGCGACCGATGTGGCATCTCGATAGCGAGCCGGTGCCGCTCGAGTCACTCGGCGGACGTTTTCTGCACCTGACGCATGGCTTCGAGGTGCTCCGCCCAACCGGCGAGCAGCTGTGCACCCTCGTCGATGACATCACGATCAGCGCCGATCTGGACCCGACCGCCGCCGCGGTCCCGGGCTGGCATCGCCTGCTCACCGACGACCTGCGATTGGCCCGGCTCCTCGAGCAGCAGTGCAACCCGGCCGCGTCGATTGAAGAGGTGCTCGATTCGATCGCGGCACTACTGGGAGAGCGTGTCGAGACCGTCGGCAACGTTCGCCGGCTCGATGCCGGCGGAGCGACTGTCGTACTAGCCGCGCCGGCCGGCGGCGAGCGCGAACGGCCGTGCGAGATCGTCACGCCGCCGTTGCGGATCAACCATCGCGAGGCGCTCGCCGAGCTGCTCGTCCCGGCCCGCGACCTTGGCTTCGCAGTGCCGGTCGAGGCAGCCGTGCATCTCCACGTCGACGGCGCGGCGTACCGCGACCCAGCGGTGCTGGCGAACCTGGTCCGGCTGTTCGGCTACTGGCGCGAGCCGCTGCGCGAGCTGCTCGGCACCAACCCGGAGTGCCGCCGGCTCAAGCCGTTGCCGTCGGAGCTGGTCGACGCTGCCGAGGGTCGCCCGACGTACGAGGAGCTGCAGGCGGCCGCGAAGGCGGGCGGGCTGACGAAGTTCTTCGACGTGAACCTCACGCAGCTGTTCCGCGACGACCCGATCCGCGACACCGTCGAGATCCGCATCCTGCCGGGATCCATCGACGCCGACGACGTGGTCAAGCGGGCGCAGATCGTCGAGCGGCTCCTCGAGCGATGTGTCGATCCGACGCCGATTCCTCGTCCGGGCGACCCCGCCGACCCATTCCGCATCCTCCTTCGGGCGTAGTAACCGGGTCGATGCCATGGGTGGGACGATCACCGATGTGATCGATGAACTGGTACCGCGGTGGCATGCGTTCCTTGCGGCCGGAGGGGCCGAGCAGCTCAGCGAGCTGCTTGCCGACGACGTCATCTTCTACTCGCCGGTGGTCTTCACGCCGCAGCGCGGCAAGGAAGTCACCTCGATGTATCTGCTCGCCGCCAAGCAGGTGCTGGGTGGCGGACCCGACGGCGAGTTCCGCTACGCGAAGCAGGTGCTCGCCGGCGACACCGCGGTTCTTGAGTTCGAGACCTCGCTCGGCGGCAAGTACGTCAACGGCGTCGACATCATCAGGTGTGACGAAGCCGGCCAGATCGTGGAGTTCCGCGTGATGATCCGGCCGCTGCAGGCGATCAACGCCATCCACGAGGCAATGGGCGCAATGCTCGAGTCGCTCAAAGGCTGATCACTAGTGATCGTTGAGCCGTTCCTTGTCGCCTCGCTTGCCGCGCTGTTCGACGACGGGCTTCCAGCTCCGCAGCCCGGCGAGCCGTTGCCGCCGTACTGGCACCTTGCCGCCTGCGCGACTCCGGCGGCGACGACTGAGCTCGGTCCCGACGGCCATCCGAGGAGCGGGATTCTCACGCCACCGGCTGACCTGCCACGCCGGATGTTCGCCGGCGGCGGTCTGCAGGTTGCTCAGCCGATCCACGTCGGGGAACACCTCGAGGAGCAGGCGTTCGTCGAGGAGACACGCAACAAGATCGGGCGGTCCGGCCCGCTCCGGTTCGTCACCGTCGCGCATCGTTTCCTACGGAACGATGGGGCCGTCGTCCACGTCGAACGACAGCGGATCGTCTACCGCGCGGCCAGGGCTGACACCGCAACGGCGACTGAGGCGCGACCTCCGCATGTCCGGCAGGAGCGACTGCTGACGCCCGGCTCAGACCGTCTTCGAGCCACGCTGTGCGCGGACCCGGTGGCGTTGCAGCGCTTCTCCGCACTGACGAGCAACGCGCATCGGATCCACTATGACCACCCCTACGTCACGACAGAAGAGGGCTATCCGGATCTCGTCGTACACGGCCCGCTGCTGTTGCTCTCACTGCTGGAGCTGCTGCGACTCGACGACCCAAGCCACCGCGTCACCGACGTGGACTTCACGGCGAGCGCGCCGGCGTTCTGCGGCGACGAGGTCGAGCTGATCGGTACGCCAGACGGCGACCAGGTCGTCTTGCAAGCCTTGATCGAAGACACCGTCGCGATGACGGTGAACGCGCGGTTAGCTCAGGGCTAGTCCACGCGGACCGTCAGGGGCTACCCCAGTTCGGAGCTATATGGGGTGGTAGCCCGCGAGTTGTTGCGTAGAGCAGGATGCGACCAACGAGCAGACGATCGCCAGAACGACGGACTCGACGCGGACCCGCCGTCGGAAAGCATCGCGCCGGGCTCACCGCCGAGCACTTCACTTCGTCGATGCCACCGAAGTCGCCGTTCGGCACCGCCTGCATTCCCTACGGTCATGACGCCATCAAACCGGATCACTCGTAGCGGTGGCCCGGGCGGATCGAGCAGCCGTCGTGTAGCTGGCACTTGGTCGGCTATGTCTTGTGGATCTGGATGGTGCCGTCTTTGTTTCGGCTGTGGTGCCAGTTGGTGTGGTGTTCGAGCCAGTGGTGGTAGGGGCAGAGGTAGATCGCCTTGTTCAGATCGGTCTTGCCGCTGTTTTCCCAGTAGTCCTCGTGGTGGAGGTCGCAGCGGATGATCGCGGCTTGGCATTTGGGTGATTCGCAGTGGCCACCGGCACGGATTTTCGCGGCTTTGCGTTGGCCGCGTGACCAGGTGCGGGTGGTTCGGCCGAGGTCGAGGACTTCGCTGGCGCCGCCGAGGACTGCGGGGATGATCCCGGCGTCGCAGGCGAGCATCCGTGCGGTGTTGGGGGTGACGGCGATGCCTTCGAGGAACGCGTGGCAGGTGTCGCCGGCCTCGAGTTGGGCGATGAGGTCGGTCAGGTGGGTGAGCACGGTGACCTGGGTGGGTTCCCCAGCGGTCTCAGGCAGCTGCCCCGCGT
>DATAUK010000021.1:0-87721 GCA_036268295.1 Mycobacteriales bacterium
TCATGGTTCGAGGCGCGACGGCACTGATGCTCCGCTAGTCTCGACCGAGGTGGAGTGTCCGAGCGGTCGAAGGAGCACGCCTCGAAAGCGTGTGAGGGGGCAACTCCTCCGTGGGTTCAAATCCCACCTCCACCGCCAAACGACAATGCGCTGACCAGCGGTTTTGCCTGATCGACAAGATCATCAACAAGGCCGGTTGGTCATGAAAGTGGTCACGGAATGTTTGTGGTCTAGCTCGCCGGTTGGCAGCCGACCTACCTGTCGGCTGTGTGAGCGAGTCGGTCCTAGTAGTGGTAGCGCGCCTGCACGATGACCACGTCATCGCCATCGACGAGGTAGACGAGTCGATGTTCTGCGGTGATGCGACGCGACCATGCGCCGGCGAGCGCATGGCGGAGCTGCTCGGGCTTGCCCAGACCGCTGAACGGATCGCGCAGCACATCGTCGATCAGGCGGTTGATTCGCTTCAGGGTCGATCGGTCGGTCTGCACCCAGGGCTGGTAGTCCTCCCAGCCGTGCGGGGTGAAGACCAGCCTCATCCGATCAGCTCGTGCGCTTCGCGCTGGCCGGCGAGGGCCTGGTCGATGCTTTCGAGCAGCCGTCGCGCGTTCCGGGGGGCCCGGAGCAAGTGAGCGGTCTCCTGTAGCGCTTCGTACTCCTCACGCGAGACGAGGACCGCGGCGCCACGCCGTGAGGTGATCTCCACGGCAGAACGCTCGTTGTTGACCTGCTCGATCAACGGAAACAAGTTCTTGCGAGCCTCGGTAGCGGTGATAGCCAAGTTCATTTCACCTCCCCTGAGACGGTCGCCGCCTACAGCTACCATCGAACCTTCGTCGTTGGACGCGCAGTGGGCGTCATACTTCTGGCCCTCCCGGCATTTACCTTCGGGACATGAAGCCGTGATTGGCGGCGCCGTCGGCTTGACTCTGGGTGCTGGCTTTCGTTGGCGCAATATGCCGCGAGCCGAAGGCTTGTTGACGCTCACCGCTAAACGTCCTTGGTCTCGTCCTCCACGCTGAAGGGTCGCGAGTGAAACCACTCAGAGAATCGGTTACGGAAGCACCCTCTCCCGCTCCGATCTCCGGTCTCGGCGGTGCTCGGTCCGGGACGCCCGCTCGGTTCGCTTTGGCGGTCGTAGCCGGAGCGGGCGTCGGCGCGGTACTCGAGTGGTCTGTTCCGCACCTCCCCTTCTCGCTCGAGCCGTTGGGCAACTCCGCTGCGCCCTGGCTGATCGTTGCTTTCGGGGTTGCGCTGACCACGCGAAGCGCGATTGAGTCGCTGGCATTGGCGGTCGTCACGCTGATCACGTTGGTCGCAGGCTTCTATATCGCGCAGGACAGCCGTGGGTGGGCGGTCTCTGAGCACCAGGTCGTGCTCTGGACTGCGGCCAGTTGTGTGGCCGGCCCGCTGGTCGGCATCGCTGCCGCCTGGCTTCGACGCAATGGGCGGATGGCGGCCGCGGTTGGTGCCGGAGTAGTCGGCGGCTGGTTGGTGGGCGAGGCCGTCTACGGCCTCAGAGTCTTGAGGTTTTCGAGCCCGGCCGGCTACTGGCATGTGCAACTCGGCCTCGGCCTCGGCCTGGCAGTTGCATTGCCGGTGTGGCGCTCCCGGCGGCACTTGATCAGCAGCATCCCGACGCTTGCCGTGTCGTTGGCCACCTGCGCCGTAGTCGGTCTCGGCACCCTGGTCGCCTACAAACTCCCCTGACCGCCCACTCGTGGACCGAGCGTCGGGTCCTCGTTCGTCGCCGACGCTGCACAGCGGGACAGGGCAAATCCGCTGGCAACGCAGACGACAGCGAGATACCGGGCAAGGCGCACCGATACCCCAACGCCCGGGCGGCACGACGCAGTAACCCTCAGGGCCGCCGGCGTCGGGCTGGGTCGTGCAGCGTTCCGATCAGCACACAACCGGCGCGATGGGCCGCCGGATCGTCAGCGGATGTCCGAGTTGAGGGCACTAGTCGTCTCGGTTGTGTGCTGATCGGAACGGGGCGGGGTGGATCAGCGCTTCTGGGCGAGGGTGACTCCGTCGCGGACCGGCAGCATCACGGAGTCGACTCGCTCGTCGCCAGCGATCGCGTCGTTGAGGCGGCGCATCACGACGTCGGCCTCGTTCTGTGAGGTCTCGTCGAGGACGTTCCCGTTGCGCAGGACGTTGTCGAGCACGATTAGCCCGCCCGGCCGCATTCGCTTGACCAGCTCCTCGTAGTACGTCGGATAACCGACCTTGTCGGCGTCGATGAACGCAAAGTCGATCGTCGGGTCATCGGGCAGTGCCCGCAACGTCTCGGCGGCCGACCCGATCCGCAGGTCGATGCGATCGGTGAGGCCGGCCCGCTCCCAGTAGCGACGCGCGATCGACGTCCATTCTTCGCTGACATCGCAGGCGAGCAACCGAGCGCCGGGAGCCATTCCGCGCGCGATGCAGATCGAGGAGTAGCCGGTGAACACCCCGACCTCGACGGCGTTGCGGGCGCCGACCAGTCGCGCCAGCATCGTCAGCAGGTCGCCCTCGTCGTGCGAGATCTGCATGCCGGCCGCGTCCGTGGCCCGGCGGGTCTCGTCGGCAAGATCGCGGAGTACGTCGTCGGCGCCGGTGCAGTGGGTGAGCAGATAGTCGTTGACGGTGGGGTTGACGATGTCCATCTGGCGCTCCTCGCAATGATCGAGTCCCGACGATACGTCGGCGCAGATCGGCCCGACGGACGGGACGACCGTCAACTACGACCACTTCGGGACCTGCGTGATCGACGTCGATCAAGACGGGAACGTCGGCTTCCTGGCGGCGCCCGAGGTCTCGGGAAGCATCCCGGTCGGTCAGGCCAGCCAAACGATCGACTTCACGCCGCCGTCACACGGCTCAGTAGGCGGCAGCGACTCGCTGTCAGCCGTCGGCGGCGATTCGACTGCGCCGGTGGTGTTCTCGGTCGATCCGCTGACCTCGCCAGATGGTGCGTGCACGGTCTCCGGGACGAACGGCGCGCCCGCCACCGGCACTCCGACCGGTTCGGTGAGCTTCACCGTCGACGGCGTGAATGTCGGTGCGGGACCGGTCACCCTGCAGGACGGCGCTGCCGACCTGGCCTACCAGGTGCCGTCCGGTGCGCCGCATCAGATTGGCGCGGCGTACTCCGGCGACAGCGACTTCGACGGCTCCTCAGCGACGGTCTCGCGAGCGGATCCGAAGATCACCGCCACGCTGATGAGCGCGTCGAAGAAGACCAAGTACGGCTGGTACCGCAAGCCGGTGACGGTCAGCTTCACCTGCGTCACGCACGGCGCCGCGCTGACGGCGAGCTGCCCGAGCCCGGTCGTCCTGTCGACGAGCAAGGGGCACCAATCGGTGACCAAGTCGGTCACGGCCGTCGATGGCGGCGCCTCAACCATCACGGTGTCGCCGATCAACATCGACCGCACCGCGCCAAAGATCAAGGTGCGCGGTGTCAAGCCCGGCCACACCTATCGCCACGCGCGGCATCTGAGCTTCTCCTACTCCGACGCGTTGTCAGGGATGGCGAGCCACCATGTGACGACCCGGCACCACACCCGTCATGGCGTCAAGCGGTTCAACTATGTCGTGACGGCGGTCGACCGGGCCGGGAACGTCACGACGTTGCGAGGTAGTTACTCGGTCCGGTTGCACTGATCCCGCTGGCCCGGCGGCGGGATCAGCTGATGCGGCCAGTGATGCTGCGCCACCGGTTTGACCGGGTCAGCGAGCGGCGCCGGGTGGCGAACTCGAACGTCAGCATCGCGGCCGCCACCGGGAAGAGATCACGTAGCCGCAGCGCGACATAGCGACGCTGCCCGAGGGCGTGGAACTTGCGCAGGTATCGGTAGAGCGACTCGAGCCGGATAAAGCGGTCGAGCCGATGGGTCAGCCAGTAGCTGACCTGCTCGATCGCACCGTCCGGGTCGGACTCGTAGAGCTCTGGGAACGCCGCGAACGACAGCGAGACTCGGCGCGCGCCGTTGGCCTTGGCCCACTCGAACACGTCGTAGGCCAGTCGCTCGTCGACGCCGTTCGGCGCGCCGCGGCGACGCCACGGCAGATCCTGGGTGATCTCACGGCCGCCGTCGGCGGTGCTGAACCGATGGAACGCCGCGACGTTGTGGTCTCGGTCGTAGGCCACGGCGATCAGTGTGCCGGGATGTGGCGGCTCGTCGAGCAGGCCGTCGAGGATCATCGAGAAGCCGCGATTCGGGTTTCGGCGACTTCGCTTCACGATTGTCTTCAGCTCGTCGCCGAGCCCGTCCGGCAGTGCCTCGGCGGGGTAGATCGACGTCGTGACGCCGGCATTGCGGGTCCGCTGGACCGCTTGGCGCAGGTTGCGGAACGCCCGGCCGGTCAGGCTGAACGTGTTGACGTCGATGACGACGTCTCGGCCGATCGCGAGCGATCGCAGCCCTCGCTCGCGCCACCACTGCGTCCACTGTTCACCGGCGCCGAGAATGCCGATCCGCCAACCGTTGGCCTCGACCTCATCGAGGTACGCCGTTACCGCTGCCGGCTGCGACTCAACCTCGCCCAGCGGGTCGCCGGCCGCGACCGCAACGCCGAAGCGAACCCGGTATGCGACGGCAGCGCGGCCATCGGGGGAGAACACGTATGACTTGTCGCGGCGCATCGCGAACGGCGCCAGCGGGTCGTTGACGGTCGCGTTGACCAGACCCCAGACCCGGCTGCGCTCGACGGCGGTGCCGGCTGCCGGCGCTGGTGCTGCCCACAGCGCCACGAGACCAGCGAGCACGATCGCGACCTGAGCAAACCAGATGTCACCGCGCAGCCCGGCGAAGTGGGCGACGACGAGCAGCGTGACCGCCGCAACGATGTGAGGGATCAACACCGGGCGGCGCAGCCCGATGCCGCGCCCCAAAGCCGCGGCGGCGAGGCCGACCGCGATCAGCTGGGGGTGGGACTCACGATCCTCGAGTACGGCGAGGAGCAGGCCGAGCGCGACGACCGTTGCACCGAGGCGGCTGGACAGCCCTGGATATGCCCGCAGCCCTCGCACCCGGGTCGTCGACGCAGTTGCGCCGGACTCGCGATCAGGCCGCCACTCCACGCGGATCCCTCCTCTTAGGTGGTTTTTGTCCAACGGTTCCACGTTCTCGGGTATTTCGTGGGGTGCGCGTGGCCTGCCGGGCTGACCCATTACATCAGCCCCGCCGTGGTGCCCGGGTCAAGCGGGCAGCGAGCCCGGTCGATGTCACAACGTGCGGAGCTGTGAGCGATGCGGCGCGAGATCGCCGCTGTCAGCCACCTGGTGTGGCCAGTGCTGCCTGCCCTTCGCGGCCCCGGTCCCGGTGATGGCGACCGCGGCGTCTCCTGCGCTCGAGCACCTTGCGCCAGCCCCCGCCGCATCACCGCCAGTTTCGCCGTCGCTGCCGCCGCCAGCGACTGGCTGGCCGGCGCCACCAGTGGACTGGCCGGCCCCGGCGCAATCCCGGCGCGAGGCGACGGATCAGAGCGACCAAGATGGCAGGCTGCTTGACCGCAAGGCTGCCGTACTCGTCGCTCTCGCGATCGGGTTCGGCGGCATCCTGCAGCTGGTCGCGGTCGAGCTGTCCCACCACCGCTCGATCGAGCCGGACACCCTGATTCGCTACGACCTGGTGCTGACCCTGGGGCTGTACGCCGTCGTCGCGGCAATGATTGTGAGTCAGATCACGCCGTCGATCCGGCTGCGATGGGGCGACCGGCCGCTCGCGCTGCGGGTCGGGATCGGTGCCGCGGCGGGAGTCGGGTTCAGTCTGGTGCTGCTTGCGTTGCTCAGTGCCGCATCGGGGCACCTGCAAACCGATCCACGGATCGTGTTGCTGATGAGCGAGGGTGATCCCTCGCACATCGCGATCACCGTGCTCATCGGCTGCGTCGCAGCGCCGCTGGTCGAAGAGACGCTGTTTCGAGGCTTGCTGCTCGAGTCGTTGCGACCGCGTGGCCGGGGCCTCGCGATCCTGGTGTCCGCCGCGGCGTTCGCGGTGTGGCACTTCATGCCGGCGTCGCTGATCTACTACGCGGCCCTCGGGGCGGCGCTCGGTGGGCTTTATCTCAAGCGCGGGCTGGCCTGCTCCATCGCGGCACACGTGGCTTTCAACGGCGTACTCACCGTTGCGGCGATCATGGTCGTGCTCGGGCCATCACATCTGGTCACCTTCGGCAACATCGAGCTGACTGCGCCGAGCGGCTGGTCGGTCAACGGTTCGCCGGCGGTCACGGTGTCGGGGGCAGACGTTGTGCTGGTGGGGCCCTCCGACTCCGAGCTCGAAGTGGTGCCAGGACCGGCGGTCAATGGTGTCAGCGCTGCGACCGTCGCTCAGCGGCTGGCCGACTCGCGGCTGCCGTTGCCACCGGGTCTGACGCTGGACACTTCGTCGGTGCGGCTGCTCTCGGTGCCGGTCGGCCAGGTCGTCGAGGTGCCGATGACTGCCGACGGCAGGCAGGGGACGCTCGGGCTGCTCGTCGCGTCGAGTCAGTCCTACGAGCTGGTCTTCCTCGACGCCGGCAGTGTCAAGGCCGAGAACGACTTCAGCCAGATGCTGGCATCGCTTCAGGCCGACTGACGCCGCTTCGGGACACGGCAGCTGCCCGCGCGGCCGAAGCCGGCGCGGGCAGCTATCGAAGAGAAGGCGGTGTCCCGAGGACGCTAGGCGCGGACCGCGCCGGCCGGGACCTTGAGCTTCATCCCGACCCTGATCTGGCCCGGGTCGCTGCCGATCTTCTCGCGGTTGTGGTGGTAGATCACCTTCCAGCCACCCTTGATGTTGTGGCGCTGGGCGATCTCGATGAGACTGTCGCCGCTCTTGACCGTGTAGTGCACGAACTTGCCGTGCTTGGCCACCTTGGCGTGGTGGGAGAGCAGCTTGTGGTGAGTCTTGTGGGTGTGGTGCTCGGCCGGGCCTGGCGCGCCGGCGTCGTTCGAGCAGACCGGCCACGCGTTCCAGCCCTGCCGGTTCAGGACCCGGTTCGCAACATCGATCTGCTGCTGGCGGGTGGCCAGATCGGCCCGGCTCGCGTAGTTGGCGGTGTCGAACGAACTCCACGTCGAGGCCGAGAACTGCAGCCCGCCGTAGTATCCGTTGCCGGTGTCGATGTGCCAGTTTCCGCCGGACTCACATTGGGCAACCCGGTCCCACTGCACGTCGGTTGCGGCGTGCGCGACGGCGGGTGCGAGGACGGTGGCGGCGATGGTGCCGACCCCGATGGCACCCGCGGCGGTCAGCCGGGAGGTGGTCGAGGGGCTGCGATGGTGTCCGCGATAGCGGGCATGGCGCATTAAGGTGTCCCTTCCCTGCGCCTACGAAGTGAGCTGACGGGTTCGGGCTGGAAGGTGCCCGGCCGGCGGTGGTGCTGCCGGCTTCACCCCATGCGAGCGATGCCGTTTCCGACGTTCTCGCGGGTGGGTCCCCCGGTCCTGCTGTAGTCCTTGTCCGTGACGGCCAGCAGGATTCGGCGCGCCGCTACGGTCTCGGGCGTTTGCTCCGAGCAAGCACCAGGCTAACAAAACGAGCGTACTTATTCCAAATGCGCAGGTCGCTGAGCGTAGCTAGTGCTTGCAACTGCTAGCGCAATGAGTACGCCGGTGAGCAGGATCGGGGAGGCTACGTCACGCATCCCGAACGCCACGGTATGCGTCGCACCGTGCAGCGCCACGGCGGCTCGGCCGGGGATGTAGGCGAGCGACAGCACCCCGGTGTGGGCGATCAGCAACGCATCGAGCCGGCTCGCCGCGAGCAGCGGGATGAGGACCCAGGGCACCGCGTCGTACCAAGGCAGGGCGTACGCCGCGGACAGCACGTAGCCCAGTGAGAGGGCGAGCGCGACAGCGGGCGGCGAGCCGGTGCGGATCTCGGGATTGATCCGCTTCAGTGCGATGACGACCGCCACGAACAGCACCAGCGTCAGCACGCTGATCAGCTGCCGCGAGGCGCCGTGCCCGAAGGCCGGATCGCTCAGGTTGGCGACCGGCCGCCACGGGGTGCCGAGCGAGACCAGGTGCGATGCCCGGTCGAGCTGTCGGATCGCAGCGGTGCCGGCGATGCCGTAGCCGACGCCCGCGACCACGACGGCGCCGCTGGTGAGCTCCAGGACTGCGCGCCGCGATCGCCGGGCCGACCAGATCAGCGCCAGCCAGACCAGTCCGGCCGGCGCCTTGATCGCTGCCGCTGCGCCAGCGAGGACGCCGGCCGCGAGCCGGCTGCGTGCCGCGACGGCGACGGCCGCAAGAACCGCACCCGCAACGAGCAGGTCGAGGTGGCCGCCGGCAACCAACTGCAGCCACAGCAACGGGTTTGCGGTCCACAGCAGGGCGGCGCGCAGATTCTCTGGCTCGGTCCCTGACATCCGCTGGAGCAACAGACCAGCGCCGATGAAGACCGCCGCGCCGGCCAGGTCGAGCAGCAGCACGGTGAGTGCGACGTTCGGTCCAGCGATCTCTGAAGCCGCCGCCTGCTCTGCGGTCGCGAGCGGGCCGTAGACCGACGGGGTGTGCTGCCACGGCACCTCGACCGCTCGCTCGACCGGATCGGTCGGCGCGAGCTGCGACGGCTTCGTCGACCACGGGTTGTGGCTGGTGGCGGCCATCCGGCCGTACGCCGCGTAGGACAACGGGTCGGCTGACCCGATCGGTGGCAGCAGCGCGAGTACGGCGGCGGCAAGGATGCCGGCAGCGACCAGCCGCTGCGGCCTGGGCCGCCACCGACCTGACAACGCCAGCCAGAGCGCGCCGACTCCCGCCACGACGGCGCCGGCGAGAAGCGCCGAGACCAGCCAGGCCGGCGGCGTGCTGTTGAGGTGCCATGGCGGCGTCGCGCCGTTGTCGCCGGCGCCGAGCGGTGCCTCAGTCGCGCTTGGTCCGAGCAGCGCGGCAACGGCGATGGTCAGGAAGCTGACTGCGAGCAGCGCCGGGCCCGCGTACCGCGGGAGTCCTGAGTCCGCGGTCTGGTCGGGCGGCGTCGCCGGCGTGACGATCGAAGGCCTCCGGGTCCGGCGGTGAGTCGCCTCACAGTATGACGATGCCCGCTCGGGCGGCCCCGATTAGTGGATCGTGAAGTGCACCTTGGACGTGAGCTGGCCCTTCACTTTCAGCGTGAGGGTGGCCTTGACGCGGTGATGGTGCGCCAGCCTGGTCCGGACCGCCTTGGCCAGGGTGAACGCGAGCGCCTTGCCGGAGTGCGCCGGCCGGAGCGACTTGATCTTGACGGTCGCGCCGCTCGGCAAAACCTGGCGGAGGATGCGAGATTCGAACTCGCGAGGGGTTGCCCCCAACACGCTTTCCAAGCGTGCGCCATAGGCCAACTAGGCGAATCCTCCGTCGGCGAGTCTAGCCAGCACGAGCACAACTGTGGACGGGTCGTGGGTTGTCGGGTCCGATGGCTACAGTGGGCGCCGACCCCTCGTGCGGCGCTATCCCGCCCAACTCCCCCAGGGCCGGAAGGCAGCAAGGGTAAGTGGGCTCTGGCGGGTGTGCGAGGGGTCCCATTAGTTGTTGGAGGCCGTCTCGATGTCGCTCGCGCTCTACCGGAAATATCGGCCGGGCACGTTTGCTGACGTCTTCGGCCAGGAGCATGTCACCGAGCCGATCTGCCAGGCCTTGGACTCCGGTCGGATCCATCACGCCTACCTGTTCAGCGGGCCGCGTGGCTGTGGCAAGACCTCGAGCGCCCGGATCCTGGCGCGGTCGCTGAACTGCGAGAAGGGCCCGACGTCGACACCGTGCGGCGAGTGCGACTCCTGCGTGGCGCTGGCGCCGATGGGACCGGGATCGCTCGACGTGATCGAGATCGACGCCGCCTCCCACGGCCTGGTCGACGACGCCCGGGACCTTCGCGAGCGGGCGTTCTTCGCGCCGGTGTCGTCGCGGTTCAAGATCTACGTGATCGACGAGGCGCACATGATCACCACCGCGGCTTTCAACGCGTTGCTCAAGGTGGTCGAGGAGCCGCCGCCGCACGTGAAGTTCATCTTCGCGACGACCGAGCCGGACAAGGTGCTCGTGACAATCAAGTCACGCACCTTCCACTACCGGTTCCGGCTGATCCCGCCGCAGGTCATGCGCGAGCACCTCGCCGAGATCTGCGAGGCCGAGGGCATCACGATCGACCCGCTGGTGCTGCCGCTGATCGTCCGTGCCGGCGCGGGTTGCGCCCGGGACGCGCAATCGATCCTCGACCAGCTGGCGTCCGGATCCGGCAACTCGGGCATCAGCTATGACGGCGCGCTCGCGCTGCTCGGCTACACCGACGCCGCGTTGCTCGACGAGGTGGTCGACGCCTTCGCGGCCGGCGATGGTGCCTCGGTCTTCCGTGCCGTCGACCGGGTGCTCGAGGCCGGGCTCGAGCCGCGCCGGTTCGCCCAAGACCTGCTCGAGCGGTTCCGCGACCTGCTCGTGCTCGATGCGGTGCCCGACGCGGGCGACACCGGGCTGCTCGATGCGCCCGCCGATGAGCTCGAGCGAATGCGCTCTCAGGCTGCCCGTTACGGCCGACCGTCGCTGTCGCGAGCGGCCGATGTGATGGCCGTGGCGCTGGTCGACATGAGAGGTACGACGTCACCCCGTCTCGTCCTCGAGTTGGCCTGCGCGCGGGTGCTGCTGCCCGGAGCGACCAGCGACACCGCGGCGTTGCTTGCCCGGTTGGACCGCCTGGAGGCGCGGCTCTCAGCGACCGGCGGCGCCGCCGCCTCTGTTGCCACGCCGCCACCCCCGGAAACCGCTGTTGAGGGAGCAGCGGCCGAGCCATCGCCGCCGGTTGCGAAGCCGGCGCCGGGCGGGCCAGGCGAGGCAGCGGTCGAGCCGGCGGACGAGGCAGCGCAGCCTCAGGCGGCCGCACCCGAAGCAGCGCAGCCGCCGCCCGCCGCCGCGGAGTCGACTGCGGCTGCGTCCGGCGGGTCGGCCGCCGGTGGGTTCGACGTCACGGCGTTGAACCGGCTGTGGAGCTCGGTTCTCGACGCGGTCAAGCAGCGCAGCCGCACCGCCAATGCGCTGATGCTGTCCTCGCAGATCGAGTCGCTTGTGGACCGGACCCTGACGCTGTCGTTCCCGACGCCGACGCTCGCCACTCGGTTCGCCAACGACGTGTCGGCCTTCGTGGTCGAGGCGCTCAAGGAGGTCGTCGGGCTCGACCTGGTGCTGGTCGCGGTTTCAGCCGGCGCGGCGCCGCAACCGGCTCGGACCTCCGCCAGCGCCTCGTCGCCGTCGGTCAGCTCGCCGTCCGGTGCCGCGAGCCAGCGGGCCAACGAGCCGGAGCCCGACGAGTTCGACCCGAGCAGCGAGTCCGACGCGCCGACGCCGGAGGATGCGACCGACTCCGCGCTGGCATTGCTCAAGAAGGACCTCGGCGCCCAGGTGATCGGCGAGATCGACCAGAGCTGAGCGGCGAACTCAGGCGGCAGCGCGCGTGGCTGCCGATGTCGCGTCGTAGGTTCGCCGTAGGCTCATCTCATGCCCCCGCAGCCCAACATGCAGCAGTTGATGCAGCAGGCCCAGAAGATGCAGCGCCAGCTTGCCGCCGCTCAAGAGGAGCTCGCGGCTCAGACCGTTGACGGCACGGCCGGCGGTGGCCTGGTCCGAGCGACGATGACCGGCGCGGGCGAGCTGACCGCGATGACGATCGACCCGAAGGCGATCGATCCCGACGACGCCGAGACGCTGCAGGATCTCGTCGTAGCCGCGGTTCGCGACGCCAAGCGGGTCGCCGACGAGCTCGCCGCCCAGACCATGGGTCCGCTGACCGGCGGCATGGGCGGCAGCCTCGGCCTGCCCGGGTTTTAGTGTCCAGCGCCCGAGGTTCGGTGACTGATTCCGCCGCCCAGCTACGCGCTCGCGGCGTTCTCGTCGCCGGGGGTAGCACCACTACCGCGCTCCTCCTCCGCCTTGCGGGCGCACACCTGGGCGACGGATTTATGCCACCAACTCCAGGCGCGGGACACTAGGCAAACGTGTACGAAGGACCGGTCCAGGACCTCATCGACGAGCTCGGCCGATTGCCCGGCGTCGGTCCCAAGGGCGCGCAGCGGATCGCGTTCTACCTGTTGGCCGCCGACCCCGCCGACACAAAACGACTCGTTACCGCGCTGACCGAGGTCAAGGACAAGGTGCGGTTCTGCACCATCTGCGGAAACGTCGCCGAACAGGAGCAATGCCGGGTCTGCCGCGATCCGCGCCGCGACCTCACGGTCATCTGCGTCGTCGAGGAACCCAAGGACGTCATCGCGATCGAGCGGACCCGGGAGTTCCGCGGCCGCTACCACGTGCTCGGCGGCGCGATCTCGCCGATCGAGGGCGTCGGCCCGGATGACCTGCGGATCCGCGAGCTGATGACCCGGCTCGCCGATGGCACCGTCACCGAGCTGATCCTGGCGACCGACCCCAACCTCGAGGGCGAGGCGACGGCGACGTACCTTGCGCGACTGGTCAAGCCGATGGACCTGCGGGTGACCCGCCTTGCCTCGGGGTTGCCGGTCGGCGGAGACCTTGAGTACGCCGATGAAGTCACGCTCGGCAGGGCCTTCGAGGGTCGCCGCCTGCTCGACGTCTGAGGCCGTGTGCCCGGCCGGGTGCCGCCGCCGATCAGGTGGTGGAGCCGCCCCGGGGCCGTCGTCTTCGAGCCGTGGCGGCGAGCAAGCTGCCTGCGGCAACAAGAATCAACGCCTCATCGATCATCAGCGCGACCGGAGCGCCGGTGTTCGGCAAGATCGCGGGCGCGGGCGGCGGGGGCGAAACCGGCGGGGCTGCGACGGTGACGGTTACTCGCGCGCTCGCGCGGCCGCCGGAGTTCGCCGCGGTGTAGCTGAAGTGATCAACGCCGCTGAAGCCGGGCGCCGGCCGGTAGACGATCGTGGCGCCGTCGATGGTCGCGGTGCCGTGGCTGGGATCGCCGACCGACCTCAGGTGCAGCGCACCGCTGCCCGCCGGGTCGTCGTTGCCCAGGACGTCGATCGTCACCGACTGGCCGCTCGTGGTGGAGGCGCTGTCGTTGACCGCGGCCGGCGCCTTGGCGGCCTTGGGCGCGGCACTCACCGTGAGGGCCACCGACGCGGTGGCCGAACCGTTGGCGTCACTGAGGGTGTAGGTGAACGTGTCGTGACCGCTGAACCCGGTGTCTGGCGTGTACCGGATCGAGCTCGCAGCAACACCAGCCTCGGCCCGCGCCGGCGACACCGCCGAGTCCGACGACGGCACCGGCGTGGCGGTGCCGTGCGAGGGCGACGTGTCGATGGCGATCGTCGTCGGCGCACCGTGCGAAGTGTCGTTGGCCGTCACGTCGATCACAACGGAGCCGCCGGAGTTCACCGAGCCGCTGTCGTTGCTCGCGGTCGGTGGGATGCCCGGATCGTTGAACAGCGCAGTCTGGTCCGAGCAGAAGTCTTCATCAGGTGCCAGCTGGCAGGGCCCGAACGTCTTGGTCGAGGAGTCGATAACCAGCCCGGCGTTGACCGTGGTCTGGGTGACCGTCACCGTGTCGCCTGGTGCCGCGAAGTAGAGCTCATCGATCGGGATGTCATCTGCGCGCGCTGAGGAGCGATGCTGGAGGACAGCGAAGGTGCAGTAGCTCGCCGTACTGCCTGGGTCTTCGGTCGCGCCGTCGGTGTCACAGGTCGTGACCTCGGAGCCGTCGGCGTTCGGGCCGGTCTCGGTGATCGTCGCTTCGGTCTCCGCAGTCGTCGTGCCGGCCGGAACGAACGCGCCGGTCTTGATCTGGACGCCGACCTGGATCGGCTGGATACCGTCATTGGGAGAGACACTCGCGCTCGCCATCGTGAGCGGCGCGATTGTGACCGTCGCGACGACGCTCAATCCGGCAAGGCCGACAAGGCGCCTGGCGGTAGCAGATCCACCATGCATTGCGAGCTCCCTGACATCGGCTTCTCACGACAAGGACAGTGGCGCGTGGAGTCCAGGTCGGAAGGCGACTCACAGTAGCGCTTTCGTCCGGTCGTTGGTGCAATAGATGGTCATCGCAGCGAACGTCGGCGACCGAACGAAGGAGGCAGCGATGAGCGGCAGTGACAGCCGCCGGCCAGTGGTCCTCGGGCCCCGCGAAGGTCGCGACTAACCGATGGGCCGGCTGTCAGCGGTGTTCAAAGCCGATGGCGTAGAGACTCGCGGCCGATACTCGATCTCCGAATGGTGGCTCGACCCGGACACCAAAGGTCCAGGCCCGCACTCACATCCCGAGGACGACGTGTTCTACGTCATCGTCGGCACGATGAGCGTGATGGTCGATCGAGAGTGGATCGAGGCAGCTGCGGGAACGTTCGTCCTGGTGCCGGGCGGCGTTAGCCACGACTTTGAGAATCGTGGCTCCGAGCGTGCCGGGATGCTCAACGTTTCCGTGCCTGGCGACTTCGAGGAGCAGATGCCGGGCATCGCGAGGTGGTTCATCGAGCGGGACAGCGCAGACCACTGAACCCGGTCGCGAGCCTTAATGACGAGGAGTTGCGGGCTCGCGTCCGTAGGATTGGGTTATGGCTCTTGTCGTGCAGAAGTACGGCGGGTCTTCGGTTGGCGATGCTGAGCGGATCAAGCGGGTTGCCCAGCGGATCGTCGATGCTCGCCGCGCTGGGGATGACGTCGTCGTCGTCGTATCGGCGATGGGCGACACGACCGACGAGCTGATGGATCTGGCCCAGCAGGTCTCGCCGCTGCCGCCGCCTCGCGAGCTCGACATGCTGCTGACCTCCGGTGAGCGGATCTCGATGGCATTGCTCGCAATGGCGATCGCCAACCAAGGCTTCGAGGCGCGCTCGTTCACCGGGTCGCAAGCCGGCGTGATCACCGACTCGAGCCATGGCCGGGCTCGGATCATCGACGTGACACCGGGCCGGATCGCTGATGCCATCGCGGCTGGCTACATCGCGATCGTCGCCGGCTTTCAGGGCGTCTCGCAAGACACCAAGGACATCACCACCCTCGGTCGTGGCGGGTCGGACACGACGGCAGTCGCGCTTGCGGCCGCGCTCGAGGCCGATGTCTGCGAGATCTACACCGATGTCGACGGGGTGTTCTCGGCCGACCCGCGACGGGTTCCCAATGCCCGCAAGCTCGACCGCGTCAGCTACGAGGAGATGCTCGAGATGGCAGCATCCGGCGCAAAGGTCCTGATGTTGCGATGTGTCGAGTACGCCCGGCGTTACGGCGTACGGGTCCATGTCCGCTCATCGTTTTCCGACCACGACGGCACCTGGGTCGTGGGAATTCCCGAGGAGGAACTGGTGGAGCAGGCGATCATCTCCGGCGTCGCGCACGATCTGTCCGAGGCACGCGTGACGGTCGTCGGGGTTCCCGACAAGCCGGGTGAGGCGGCTGGGATCTTCCGCGCGATCGCCGATGCCGACGTCAACATCGACATGATCGTGCAGAACGTGTCCGGCTCGACCGGCCGCACCGACGTGTCATTCACGCTCTCGCGCGCCGAGGGCTCGGCCGCGCTCGAGGCGCTGGAGAAGGTCCGCGCCGCGATCGGCTTCGAGAACCTGCTCTACGACGACCACATCGGCAAGGTGTCGCTGGTCGGCGCCGGCATGCGTTCGCATCCCGGTGTCTCGGCGACATTCTTCGAGGCGCTCGCCTCGGCTGGGGTCAACGTCCAGAACATCTCGACCTCGGAGATCCGGATCTCCGTGGTCTGCCAGGACAGCGACGTCCAGGCCGCGGTCCGTGCCGTGCACGACGCCTTCGACCTCGGCGGCCCGGAAGGCGCGCAGGCGATCGTCTACGCCGGGTCCGGCAGATGAGCGGACTGCACGTCGGCGTCGTCGGCGCCACGGGTCAAGTCGGCGGCGTCATGCGCCGGGTGCTGGCCGAGCGCGAGTTTCCGTTGGGATCATTGCGGTTCTTTGCCTCGTCGCGCTCTGCCGGCACGACGCTGCCGTGGGCCGGTGGCGAGATCGTCGTGGAGGAGGCGTCGCTCGCCGACCCGGCCGGCCTCGACATTGCGCTGTTCTCAGCCGGCGCGGCGACATCGCGGGAGCAGGCGCCGAGGTTCGCCGCAGCCGGTGCGGTCGTCATCGACAACTCCTCCGCCTGGCGGATGGACCCCGACGTTCCGCTCGTCGTCAGCGAGGTCAACCCGGCCGCCATCGCCGAGGCACGCAAGGGCATCATCGCCAACCCCAACTGCACAACGATGGCGGCGATGGCGGCACTCGCTGCGCTGCATGCCGATGCCGGTTTGGTGCGGCTCGTGGTCAGCACCTATCAGGCGGTCTCCGGCAGTGGGCTCGAAGGCGTCGACGAGCTGGACAAACAGATCCGCGAGGTCGCCGGCCGGGCGAGCGAGCTGGTCAACGACGGATCAGCGGTCGAGTTCCCGGCACCGTCGAAGTACATCGCACCGATCGCCTTCAACGTGTTGCCGTTCGCGGGCGCGATGGTCGACGACGGTGAGTTCGAGACCGACGAGGAGAAGAAGCTCCGCAACGAGAGCCGGAAAATCCTTGGTATTCCTGACCTTCTCGTTTCCGGGACCTGCGTGCGGGTGCCGGTGTTCACCGGTCACTCGCTCTCGATCAACGCCGAGTTCACCCGCCCGCTGTCAGTCGCGCGGGCGACCGAGTTGCTGGCGGCGGCGCCCGGTGTCGAGCTCGCCGACGTGCCGACGCCGCTTGCCGCGACAGGCCGTGACCCGAGCTACGTCGGACGGCTCCGGCAGGATCCAGGCGTCGCGGACGGCCGCGGCCTGGTCCTGTTCGTGAGCAACGACAACCTACGCAAGGGCGCGGCACTCAACGCCGTACAGATCGCCGAGCTGGTCGCCGCCGGCCGCTGAAGCAACCCTCAGCCGGTCAGGACCAACGTGCGGTCGCAGGCGTCGGCGATCTCGCCGTCGTGGGTGGCGAGGCCGAATCGTGACCGGCCCGTCTCAAGTTGTCAGGGCCCGCGAGCGGGGTTGTGCGCCGAGCGTCCTGACAAGTCAGGAGGTCGGGCGGGTCCACCAGAGCATCGGGCCGCGCAACGCGTCCAGCAGGTCGCCGGCGTCGAAGGCCTGCGCCGGCGACATCGCGCCGCCGCCCTCGACGCGAAACGCACATTCGACCAGTGCCAGCGCGGTGAATCCGTAGACGTCGCTGACGTCGACGCTGGTTGTCACGGACTGGCCGGCCCCCGACGCCGTCACCACGACGCGACAGGTCGCGCGCTGCCGGGCGTCATCACTCGGGCCCTCGGGCATCCGCATCACGAGCCGGCGCAGGACCGGCGCGCCGAGCCGCAGCATCGGTCCGGTCAGCGGCCCGGCGAACGGCGCGATCGCACTGATCACCCGTGGCGCAGTGATCGCGCAGTCGACGGCGGCACCGGGCGCCCACCTCGGCACCATCAGTTCCTCGCCCCACGGCAGTCCGATCGCCGTTCGCCCTTCGATTTCGGTACGCCGCAACCGCGGTGACGGCGTCGCGAGCGCAGCTTCCAGCGCGCTCATGGCGGTGCCCCGAGTCGGGCGCATGTCGTTGAGCACGTAGCCGACCCGGACCGAGTCGACACCGGCGTCGAGCATGCTGACTGCGACGAACGCCGCACAGTCACCGGGCAGGTAGTCGAAACCGCAGGCCGGCACGACAGCGGACGTGGCGCCGCGGAACTCGTCGTACAGCTCGGCCATGAAACCTGGCTCGCCGGTCGAGTCGATGTAGTGGACGCCCGCCGCGACCGCGGCGTCGACCACCGGGCGCCCCAGCGACGTGAACGGCCCGATTGTTGAGATCACCACATCGAGGCCGGCCATGAAGCCGGCGAGGTCGCGGGAGTTCGTTGCGTCGACCGTGACCCGCTCGCTCGCGTCGGTGGCGTCGACCTTGGCGAGCCGGCTTCGTGACCGGGCTCCGAGCCGTACGTCGATGCCGCGCGCCGCGAACTCAGCGGCAGTCAGCCGTCCGGTGAAGCCGGTAGCCCCCAGCAATCCGATCGCCCGCATGCCCCCAGTCTTTCTCGCCAAACCGTCTCGTTTCAACCGTTCAGGTAGGCCCAAACGGTTGAAACGAGACGGTTTGGCGAACAGAAATCACATGGTCGGGATGACAGGATTTGAACCTGCGACCCCCTCGTCCCGAACGAGGTGCGCTACCAAGCTGCGCTACATCCCGAAGCAAACCGAGAGTCTAGGCCAGATCGCGGCTCATCCTCGCGGAGCTAGCGTCAGCAGCGTCGCTTCGGGCGGGCAAGCGAAGCGAACCGGCGCGTACGGCGAGGTGCCTAGCCCGGCCGAGACGTGCAGCCACGCGTGGTCTCCCCACGCCGACAGCCCGCGTGCCCGGCGGCGGTCGAGGCCGCAGTTGGTGACCAGCGCACCGAGCCACGGCACCCGGAGCTGGCCGCCGTGGGTGTGGCCACTCATCACCAACGAGAAGCCGTCGGCGGCAAAAGCGTCCACGACCCGCGGCTCCGGGCAGTGCGAGAGGCCGATCGCGACGTCACCCGTCGCGGCGCCGGCGACTCGCTCGTAATGATCGGCATCGAGGTGCGCGTCGCTCACCCCGGCGAGCTCGATCTGGACGCCGCGCACCACGATCGTCGTACGCCGGTGGGTCAGGTCGAGCCAGCCCGCTGCGGTGAACGACGACCGCAGCTCTCCCCAGGGAAGCGGCGTGCCGTACGGCGAAGGACGGTCGTGGGGGAGCAGGTAGCGGGCCGGGTTCTTCGGCACCGGCGCGAACCAGTCGTTGGAACCGGGCACGAAGGCGCCGGGTCGCTCGAGCAGCGGTCCCATCGCCTCCAGGACAACCGGCGCGCCCCGCATCGACGCGAGGTTGTCACCGGTGTTGACGACGAGATCGGGCTCGAGGGCGGCGAGGTCGCGGACCCATCGCACCTTCCACGGCTGCCCGGGCGTTGCGTGCAGGTCGGAGACGTGAAGCACGGTGAGCTCGGGCGCGCCAGCCGGCAGGATCGGGACAGTGACCCGGCGGAGCCGGAACGACTTGCGTTCGTAGGCCCAGCCATAGACGGCAGCGCCGGCGCCACTCGCTGCCAGCGCCAACGGAACCGCCACAGCGCCGCGCACGTGAACCAGCGTAAAGACCTAGCCTGAAGGAATGGCCCTCAAGGAGCAACTGCGCGCGGATATGGTCTCGGCGCTGAAGAGCAAGGACGAGCTGCGGCTGTCCACGTTGCGGATGGTGCTGAGCGCGATCACCAACGAGGAGGTCGCCGGAAAGAGTGCGCGCGAGCTCTCCGACGACGAGGTCCTCAAGATCCTTGCCCGCGAGGCGAAGAAGCGTCGCGAGGCCGCCGAGGCGTTCGAGGGTGCCGGCCGCGCGGAGCTCGCCGACAAGGAGCGGCGCGAAGGTGAGGTGATCGACGGCTACCTACCGGCTCAGCTCGGAGACGACGAGCTCGCAGCGGTCGTCCGCGAGGCGATCACCACCTCAGGCGCCGAGGGGCCGCAGGCCATGGGCCAGGTCATGAAGGTCGCCGGGCCACTGGTCGCCGGCCGGGCCGAGGGTGGCCGGGTCGCAGCCGAGGTACGCCGCCAGCTCGCCGGCTGAGGTCTGCCGACCGCTACCCATGGTGGCGGCGGTGGTGGCCCGGCTTCGGGTGATGGCTCGGTGTCGGCTTCGTCGTCGGCGGCGTCGTGGCCGGCGGGCTCGCCGGCGGGCTGCTCGGCGGCGGTGACGGACCACCCGAGCTCGGCGGTGGCGATGGCAGCTTGGACTTCTTCGGCTTCGGCGGCGTGCCGTTGCTGATGTAGATCTTGATCACCGCGCCGGTCGTCGCGCTCGATTCCGCCGGCGGCGAGGTGCGAGCCACGGTGCCGAGAGCGGCAGTGCTGTTGACGGTGCCCGGGACCAGCTGCGGGGTGAAGCCGGCAGTGGTCAGCGCGGCCTCGGCAGCGGCCGGCTCCTCGCCGGTGACGTTCGGCACAGCAGTTGTGATGCCGATCTCGTAGTACTGGTCGGGTCCGCTGAACTTCTCGGCCGGATAGGGCTTGAGGGCGGCGTTCATCGTCACCTGCCAGATCTTGCCGGCGATCGTCGCACCGAAGACCTCGCCGTAGGTGATGCCGCCGATATTCAGGCCGTCGAGGCTCTTGTTCGGGAGCTTGGGGTTGCCCGCCCACACTGCGGAGGCGAGCTGCGGGGTGTAGCCGGCGAACCACGAGCCGTCGTAGTTGTCGACGGTCCCGGTCTTGGCGGCCGCCGGCCGGTCGGTCAGGGCGTCCGTGGTACCGGTCCCGCCCGGCACGGTGAGGACGCCTTGCAGAATCGCGGTCACCGTGTTGGCAAGGCCCGGCGGGACAACCTGCTGGCAGCGCGGGTGCGGCACCGGATAGCTGTGTCCGGTGCGGTCCACGATTTTGGTGATGACGACCGGTGGGCAGTACATCCCGTGGGCGGCCATCGTCGCGTACGCGCCGGCCAGGTCGAGCGGCGTGAAGCCGGTCTGGGCACCGGCGCCGAGCACGAACGGCCCGACCTGCTCCGGCGGCTTGCCGCTGCCTTGCTTGATCCCCATCGACTCGGCGAGCTTGACCGGCTCGCACAGCCCGGTGCGCTGCTCGAGTTGGGCAAAGAAGGTGTTGACCGAGAACCAGGTGCCGGACTCAAGGTTGAACGTGCCCGACTCGCCGTCGCCCGCATTGTGCACCGGCCACGGTGACACCGTCTGACCGCGACAGTTCGTCAGCCCGCTGATCGTGATGGTGTTGGGCGACTTGATCGAGGTCGCGAGCGGGATGCCTTCCTTCAACGCCGCAGCCAGAACGAACAGCTTGAACGTCGATCCGGCATGGAACCCGATGCTGCCGCCGTACTTCTGGTCGACGGCGTAGTCGATGCTGTTCTCGCCTTTCTTGGCATCATCGCCGTACGGCGCGCTGACCGCGAGCGCCTTCACGTCGCCGGTGCCAGGCTGCACGAGCGCTTCGGCGCCGACCACGTGCGAGGAGTTCTCGTGAGCGTGGACGTACTGATGGACTCCCTGCGTCGCCGCCAGCTGCATTTTCGGGTCGAGCGTCGTGGTCACCGTCAGACCGCCGCGCTCCAGCAGTGAAAGGCCAAGGCCCGGGGTCGACGCAAAAACGTGCTTCACGTAGTCGCAGAAGTAGGCCTCGTCCCCAGCGGAGTTGCAGTTGTTCGACTGGAAATGCAGGTGAAGGCCGAGCGGCTTGCTGACCGCGCGGTCGTACTGCACCTGGGTGATCGAGCCGTACTTCAGCATCTGACCGAGCACGATGTTGCGCCGAGTGAGCGCGGCCTTGGGGTAGAACCGCGGGTCGTAGGCCTGCGGCGACTGCACCAGGCCGGCGAGCAGGGCGCTCTGAGTGAGGGTGAGCTTGGTGGTCTTCTCGTCGAAGAAGTGCTGCGCCGCCGAGCCGATGCCGTACGCGCCGTCGCCGAAGTAGGCGATGTTGAAGTAGTTGTCGAGGATCCACGCCTTGGTGTGGGTGTGCTCGAGCTCGATCGCGTAGCGCGCCTCATTGTATTTGCGGGCGAAGGTGTCCGCGGTCGCCGCCTCGCGGGCCTTCTTGGTGCGGGCGTTCTCGAGCAGCACGTTCTTGACGTACTGCTGGGTCAGCGTCGAACCGCCTTGAATGCCGGTGCTCGACGAGCCGTTGTTGTGCAGCAGCGCGCGAAGCGTCCCCTTGAAATCCACCCCGCCGTGCTCGTAGAACCGGACATCCTCGATGTCGATGAGCGCCTTTTGCATCGTCGGCGGGATCTGCGAGAGCGGCACGCTGAAGCGGTCCTGGTCATAGAAGCTCGTGATCTTGGTGCCGTCGGCCGCGACGACCGTCGACACCTGCGGCAGCGGCTTCTCCTTGAGGATTGCCGGCACCGTGAAGTGATTCGTCGCGCTGCGCGCGGCCAACCCGACACCGCCGACGAAGGGCAGCAGCATGGCCGCAAGCAGGATGCCGGCCACGACGCTGACCGCGACCAGCACCGCGAGGCTCTGCGTCAGCGACGGTCGGTGCACGGCCTCAGCGTAACGGCGGCGGCGGATTTCGACCGGTTTCACGCCGTACCTACGGGCCGACATCATCCTTTAGGGCTACGTGGAAACGGTACGAACGGGCCCTGTTGCCCGTCCTGTCCGGTTCATACTGTTACCGAGTGCCATGGACACAGGACTGGACGCTGCGCGCGGCCTGCCAGCGGGTGACGCCCGACGCGCTGTTCGTTTCCGGCGCCGCGCAGCACCGCGCGAAATCGGTCTGCCGAGGTTGCCCGGTGCGGACCGAGTGTCTCGCCGACGCGCTCGACAACCGGGTGGAGTTCGGGGTGTGGGGTGGGCTGACCGAGCGCGAGCGCCGGGCCCTGCTCCGGCGCCGACCGAACGTCACGTCCTGGCATTCGCTGCTGTCCTCGGCGATGGCCGAGTTCGAGAACGGCGATCCGCTGGCCGACGGCGCAATCGCGATCTGAGTGGGCTAAGCCTCGACCGTCGCTCCCGGCGCTGACGCGTCGGGGCCGTTCGAGAGCTCCGAGCCGATCTCGCGGAGCCCGTCAAGGTCGTGAACGTCACCGGCCTGCGCCGCGACCTCGACGACGCGAACGCTCGGATGGGCCGAGCGGAACCGCCCGGCCCGCCGGGCGTCGCGCGAGGCAGCCGCAAGCCGCTCGGCGTGCACCCGCAGCACCGCCGAGCTGAGCGGCTGGTTGCCGGCCTCATCGAGCGCCTCCGCCGCGGCGAGTGATCGCTGCACCGAGAGCCCGGTTGCGGCGCTGGTGTGCACCCGGTTCAACACGAGTCCGGCCAGCGGCATCCGCTCGGTCTCGAGTCGTTCGACGAAGTACGCCGCTTCGCGCAGCGCGTCGCGTTCGGGCACCGCGACCACGATGAACGACGTACCGGACTCTTTGAGCAGCTGGTAGGTCTGGTCGGCGCGCTCGCGAAAGCCGCCGAACAGCGAGTCGAGCGAGGACACGAACAGGCTGAGATCTTTCAGCGCCTGGGCGCCGAGGACCCGGTTGAGGGTGTCGGTGAACACCTTGACACCGATCGTGAAGACTTTGAGATAGGCCCGGCCGCCGGCACGAGCCGGCGCGGTCAGCATCCGGATCATCCGGCCGTCGAGGAAGCGGCCGAGGCGCTGCGGCGCGTCGAGGAAGTCCAGCGCCGAACGGCTCGGCGGGGTGTCGACGACGATCAGGTCCCAGGTGCCGGCAGCTTTGAGCTGGCCGAGCTTCTCCATCGCCATGTATTCCTGGGTGCCGGAAAAGCTCGACGACAGCGACACATAGAACGGGTTGGCGAAGATCGCCTCGGCGCGTGCCTTGTCGGAATGGGTGAGGACGATGTCGTCGAACGTCCGCTTCATGTCGAGCATCATCGCGTCGAGGTGACCGCCGGCCGAGGTGTCGATGCCGGCCACCGCACGCGGGGTGTTGTCGAGCTCGGTCAGGCCCATCGACTGGGCGAGCCGGCGGGCGGGGTCGATCGTCAGGACGCAGACGTTGCGACCTTGCTCGGCGGCCCGTAGCGCCATTGCGGCAGCGGTCGTCGTCTTGCCGACCCCGCCTGAGCCGCAGCAGACGATGATCTCGGCGCGTTTCAAGAGCGCGTCGACGTCGAGTGACTTGGCGGCGGCGGGCATGGTCAGACCATCCCGACATCGCTGAGTCGCTGCGCCAGCTCCTGCAGGCCGGCGAGTTCGGTGGCGTCGTCGATCTGCGGCAGCTCGTACGTCGGGCGGTCGAGGGACTGGAGGAGCTCGCGCTGTTGACGCTCGAGCCGGACCCGGCCGGCGTGGTCGGTGGCTTCGCCGGCGAGGGCCGCGACCGTCGAGGCGTCGGCCTCGACGCCGGCTGCTTTGAGACCGGCGGTGATCTCCGTCGGATCCAGCTTGCCGGCGGCAATGTCGGCCAGGCGATCCTCCGACAGCAGCGGGTCACGCACCATGTTGACCAGCACCGCGCCGACCCGCAGATCGGTCGACCGGAGCTCTCCGACACCGTCGACGGTCTCCTGCACCGGCATCTCCTCGAGGACAGTGACCAGGTGCACCGCGGTCTTCTGCGAGCGGAGCAGGGCCATCACGCTGTCGGCCTGGTTGCGCACCGGGCCCATCCGGGCCAACGCCGCGACCTCGGTGTTGACGTTGAGGAACCTGGCGATCCGGCCGGTCGGCGGCGCGTCGAGCACCACTGCGTCGTACAGCCGGCCGCCACCGCGGCGCTCCCGGGTCGCTGCCTCCATGACCTTGCCGGTGAGAAGTACGTCGCGCATGCCGGGCGCGATCGTGGTCGCGAAGTCGATCGCGCCGATCTTCTTGAGCATCGAGCCGGCGCGACGCAGGTTGTAGAACTGCTCGAGGTATTCCAGCAGCGCCTGCTCCGGGTCGATCGCGAGGGCGTAGACCTCGCCGCCGCCACGGGCAACCGCGACCCGGCGTTCCTCGTACGGCAGCGGCGGGGTGTCGAACAACTGGGCGATGCCCTGACGTCCCTCGACCTCGGTGAGCAGGACCTGCCGCCCGCCGGCCGCGAGCGCGAGCGCGAGCGATCCGGCGATCGTGGTCTTGCCGGTGCCGCCCTTGCCGCTGACGATGTGCAGCTTGACGGCAGGGAAGTCACTCACGGCATCGAGGGTAGGGCGGCACAAGATCCACTGGGTCGGCAGGAGAGCACGCCAGGGCGGCGAACTTTGATCGGGAGAGTTCCCAGCATCAAGGAGTGCCAACCATGTACGAGAACTCAACGTGGCGCGCGGGTGCGGAGTGCCAGTCCGACAACGCCATCTACTTCTATGCGCCGAGCCACTTCGAGCGCAAGCCGGAGAAAGACTGGCGCGAGGGAATCGCTCGTGCACTTTGCGGACGCTGCAAGGTCCGCGAGCAGTGCCTGAACTACTCGATCGAGGTCGAGGAGGGCCACGGCATCTGGGGCGGCCTCAACGAGCTCGAGCGCAGCCGGTTGCTGCGTTCTTTGCGCGCTCAGTCGGCCTGAGCTTTCCGGTTTTGCAGGCAATAGGTCGCTGCGCAAACACGGCTCGCAGGCTCGCCTAGGTTGCTCCGCGGATGTCTCCCCACTGCGGGCTCGGATCGGGAACCGGCGGCGCCTTCACAGCCGGTTCCGCTCGTGGATTTCGGCCTTATCGGTGGGTGGCGGGTTGTCGGTCGCGGGCGGGCCATACGCTTTGGGGGTGCAGAAATGGGAGTACGCGACGGTTCCGCTGCTGGTCCATGCGACGAAGCAGATTCTCGATACTTGGGGTAGCGACGGCTGGGAGCTGATCCAGGTCGTTCCCGGCCCTGGCGGCGGCGATCAGCTGGTCGCGTATCTGAAGCGGCCGCTGTCGTGAGCCGGATCGAGGACCGCCTCGCCGAACTGGGGCTCAGCGTGCCGGCAGTGGCAGCGCCGCTCGCGGCGTACGTGCCCGCGGTGCGCGCCGGCGATCTGGTCTGGACCTCTGGCCAACTGCCGTTTGTCGACGGCAAGCTGCCGGCCACCGGCAAGGTAGGCGCCGACGTCGAGCCGGAGCAAGCAGCGGAGTACGCCGCGACCTGCGCGCTCAACGCCATCGCGGCGATCAAAGCGGAGATCGGTGACCTCGACGCGATCGAGCGGGTGGTCAAGGTGGTCGGCTATGTCGCGAGCGACCCGTCGTTCACCGGGCAGGCCGGCGTGATCAATGGCGCCAGCAACCTGATCGGCGAGGTCTTCGGCGACGCCGGCAAGCATGCCCGGGCCGCTGTTGGTGTAGCCGTGCTCCCGCTCGACTCGCCGGTGGAGGTCGAGGTCGTCGTACGGCTGCGGGCGGATGGCTGACCGATGCGAGACCTCTGATGGCCGGCGACCCGTTCCCGGCGATGTTTGCGGGGCTGGTCGACACCATTAAGCGGCTCGCCAGTGGCGAGCAGCAGCCCGCGCAGCCGCGGCATGCGGCCACTGTCGTGCTCTTGCGCGATCGCGGTGACGGGCCCCAGGTCTACCTGCTCCGGCGTACCGCGTCGATGGCTTTCGCCGCCGGGTTCTTTGTGTTTCCGGGCGGATCGGTCGATCCGCGCGATGAGAGCTTCGCCGACCATGCGTGGGTCGGGCCCTCGCCCCAGCAGTGGGCGAGGTTGCTTAACTCCGACGAGCCGCGGGCGCGGTCGCTGGTGTGCGCGGCGGTGCGCGAGACGTTCGAGGAGTCTGGAGTGTTGCTCGCCGGACCCGACGCCGGCAGTGTCGTCGCCGACACCAGCGGCGAGGACTGGGAGGCCGACCGGCTCGCCCTGATCGACCGGTCGCTGTCGCTCGCTGATCTGTTGCGCCGCCGCCAGTTGGTGTTGCGGGCAGATCTGCTGCGGGTGTGGGCTCACTGGATCACCCCGGAGGCCGAGCCCAAGCGGTTCGACACCAGGTTCTTCGTGGCGGCGATGCCAGCCGGGCAGCGCACCCGCGATGTCGGAGGAGAGGCTGATCGGGTTGCCTGGATGCGGCCGGCGGACGCGCTCGCCGGAGCCGCAGCGGGCGAGCTGTCGATGCTGCCGCCGACCCTTTCGGCACTCACCGAGCTTGCGCCATACGCCACCGTCGCCGAGGTCCTCGCGGCCGGCGAGCATCGCGAGATCGAGCCGGTCCTGCCGAAGCTGCTGCTCGACGAGGACGACAACATCCGATTCCTGCTTCCGGCGGACGCTGACTATCCAAAGGCCACCGTGAAGTGAGCGGCCTCGAACCGGTCAGCCGCAGCGCAGCGCGGATGCTGGCGCCGAACCCCGGGCCGATGACCCTGGACGGTACCAATTCCTGGGTGCTGCGCGAGCCGGGTGCGCAGCGCTGCGTCGTCGTCGATCCGGGCCCGATCGAGAACGGTCACGTCGACCTGCTCGCCGCCGTTGGGTCGATCGAGCTGATCGTGTTGACCCACGGCCACTTCGACCACAGCGAGTCGGCGCCTCGGCTTCATGAGCTCAGCGGCGCGCCGGTCGTCGCGCGCGATCGGTCACTGTGCATCGGCGCCGAGCCGCTTTCCGACGCGACCGGCCGCACCTCGCTGGCCGGCCTCGAGTGGCTGACCGTGCTGACGCCCGGCCACACCAGCGACTCGGTGTGCCTGCTGCTCGAGTCCGATCAGGCGCTGCTCACCGGCGACACCGTGCTGGGCCGGGGTACCGCGGTCGTCGCCTATCCGGACGGCCAGCTTGGGCCGTATCTCGACTCGCTGCAGCGGCTTCGCGATCTGGCCGCGGCCGATGTCGCTCTGCTCCTGCCTGGCCATGGCCCGGTGATCAACCAGCCGGTCGAGGTGCTCGACCACTACCTCGCGCACCGCCAGGAGCGACTCGGCCAGGTGCAGGCGGCGCTCGATGCCGGCGACGTGGAAGCCGCCGCCATTGTGAGACGGGTGTACGCCGACGTCGACCAGGTGCTGTGGCCGGCCGCCGAACTCTCGGTGCGGGCCCAGCTGGACTATCTCGCCGGCCAGGGCGCGACACCGCCGCGATGAGCGAGTACCGAAGCGACGCGAAGGCGACTCGCTCCAATCATATCGGCGTCTCCGCACTGATGCATCGGACGTGGGTGCACCAGTGAGCACCGAGCCGGCGGCACCGATGGTGTGCCCGGTCTGCGGGACACCGACAGTCACCAGCGCCCGATTCTGCTACGCCTGCGGCGCGCTGCTCGACACCTCAGCGATCTCCGCCGACGCCACCGCGGAGCGCCGGGTCGTCACCGTGCTGTTCGGCGACCTGTCCGACTTCACGGCCTGGGCCGAGGACCTCGACCCCGAAAGCGTCGGCGTTGTCATCGATCACGTCCTCGCGGTGTTGAGCAAGGCCGTCACCGACTGCGGCGGCACGGTCGACAAGCTCACCGGCGACGGCATCATGGCGGTCTTCGGCGCGCCAACCGCCCACGAGGACGACACCGAACGGGCGGTGCGCGCGGCAGCACAGATGCAAACCGCAGTGCGACGACTGATGTCGGAGGAGGCCGGCGGCGGTCGCCGGATGGGTTTACGGGTCGGCCTCAACACCGGCGAGGTGCTGGCCGGCGTCCAGGCCTCGCTCGCCTACACAGTCGTCGGTGACACCGTCAACACGGCATCAAGGCTCTCCGACGCGGCCAGCATCGGAGCGGTGTACGCCGGTCGCGCCACGGCGTTGGCGACGATGCCGATTGCGTCATGGCGATCGCTGTCGCCGTTGCGGCTCAAGGGAAAACGCGAGCCGGTGCCTGCCTACGAGCTGGTCGCCCTGCGGCCACCGGGCGCCGCCCGGCTGGGTCTCGGCGAAGAGGCGCCGTTCATCGGTCGCGACGCCGAGTTCGGGCGCTTGGTCGGTCGCGTGCTCGACGTGGTCGAGCGGAGCAAGCCGGCCTCCGTCGTGGTGACCGGCGAGGCGGGAGTCGGGAAGACCCGGCTTGCGGTCGAGCTGGCGCACTTCGCCGGCGAGCTGCCGGAGGTGCGCGTGCTGTGGGGGCGTTGCCCGCCGTACGGCGAGAGCCGCGAGATGTCGGCGCTGGCGGAGTGGATGCGCACCGTCTTCGGCATTACTGAGGAAGACGACACTGAGATGGCGATCGGTCGGGTCCGGCGTACCTTGACCCGGCTGACACCGCTGAGCCCGAGCCGGCCGATCAACTCCGCCACCGCCGACCGGTTGCTTGCATTGCTCGGACTCGTCGAGTGGTCGCCGATCGGGCCGCGCGACACCGCAACCCCAGGCGCCACGGAACTGCTTCATGACCCGACCGTCGAGGCGGTCGTCGCGGTGCTGGCCGCACTCGTCGCCGAGGGCCCACTCGTGCTCGTCGTCGACGACGCGCAGTGGGCGACCGGCGATCTGCTCGGGGCAATCACCCATCTCGCCAACGAGGCGCTCGGCGCGGTGCTGTTCTTGACCGTCGGCCGCTCGGACCTGCTGACGTCGACCTGGTGGGACCAGATGCCCGACATCGAGGTGCTGCCGGTCGCCCCGCTGGATCCGGCGGCCAGCGAGCGGCTGCTGCGTGCGTACCTCGGTGGCGCTGAGCTCGACCAGCCGACCCGTGAGCTGCTGCTTGACCGGGCACAGGGCAACCCGTTCTTCCTCGCCGAGCTGCTGCACCTGCTGGTCGATCGCGACCTGTTGCGCCGGGACGGCGACGGCTGGCGGCTCACCGGCGAGCTGCCGCGCGACATCCTGCCTGCCGGGGTGCAGGCGGTGCTGACCGCCCGGATCGACGGCCTGAGCCCGCCGGCGCGGGCGCTGCTGCGCGACGCGTCGGTGATCGGCAACCGGTTCACCGCCGACATGCTGCGATCGCTCGAACCGACCTCAGACTCCGGCGGCGACCCAGTGGCCGGCGGGCTCGAGGAGCTGGTCGCCCGCGGCATCGTGCAGCCGACGACCGGCGGCGCCGAGCTCACGCCGCACTACGTCTTCACCCACGCACTGGCCCGTGATGTTGCCTACGCAGGCATCCCCAAGGCCGAGCGGGCCCGCCGCCACGCGACGGTGGCGCGATGGGCGATCGCCGGCCTGCATTGGTCGGCCGGTGAGACCGATGCGCTGGTCGCGGCGCAGTCCGAGCAGGCGGTCGCGCTGGCGAGCGAGATGGATCTCGCGGCCGACGACGCCGCCTGGTCCGCCCGGGAGATCGGCTACGGCGCACTCGACCGTCTCGGCGAGGCGGCGCTTGCTCGCGACGACTCGGCGCGAGCCGTCGACCTGTTCAGCCGGGCGCTCGACCTGGCCGGTGACGATCTCCCCGAGCCGATCCTGGCCAAGGTGCGGGTACGCCGGGCCGCGGCCTGGGTCTCGCAGCACGACCTGGCCGCTGCCGAGGCGGACCTCGCGGGACCGATCGGCTCGCGCGATCTACGGACCAGAGCCGGCGCGCTGGTCGTACGAGGCGAGATCCTGCGTCGCCGAGGTGATGACGCCCACGCCGTCGAATCGCTGGTGTCCGCGCTCGCCGCGGCCGGCGAGTCCGGACATGATCGGGTCGCGGGCGAGGCACTCCGCCAGCTCGGCCTGATCGCGTTCCTCGGCGGCCGGTTCGGCGCGGCCGAGGAGCGGTTCAGCCAGGCCCTCAGCCTGGCCGAGCGGGTCGGCGACCGCCGCGGTGCCGGCTGGGCGTTGCAGCACCTCGCCTGGAGCGCGACGACCCGAGGCGACTATGCCGAGGCCGAGCGGCAGCTCGCCGCGGCAGCCGACGTCTTCACCGGCCTCGACGACGACGGGGGCCTGTCGTGGTGCGCTGGCACCGAGGCGTTCGTGCGGCTGCTGCAGGGACGACTAGAGCAGGCGCGGGATCTGGCGCAGGGACTGCTGCCGCTCGGGCGCGCGCTCGGCGACCAGTGGGGCACGGCAGCCTGCCTGACCATCGACGCGCTCGCGGCGGCCGAGCTCGGTCAGATCGCCACGGCGCTCGAGGAGTCGGCGACGGCGTACGACGCGTTCAAGGCGCTGAACGACAGCTGGGGTCAATGCCTGGCCTCGATCGCCTCGGCTGCGGCGTTGCGCGGGGTCGGCCGGCCGCGCAAGGCGATCCGCCGGCTCGAGCACGCCACGCAGCTGGCGAGCAAGGGTCGTCATCCGCTGCCGGGGGCGCTGGCGATGGCAGCGATCGGCTACTGCCGGCTGGACCTGCATGACCCCGTGGGTGCGCTGGTCGCGGCGGACCGGGCGCTTGCGAGCGTCGAGGCGCTCGACGTCCGGCCGGCCGCGCTGGTCGGGATGCGGGTGCTTCGAGCCCAGGCCATGCGGGCCCGCGGCGAGACAGAAGCGGCGATCGCGCTATTGCGTGAGGCGCAGCTGGTCGATGACGGATCGCTGGCGTTCCCTCGCCGTCAGGCGTTGGCGCATCTCGCCGGTGGACTGCTCGAGCTGGGAGAGCCGGCCGAGGCCCTCGATGTGGCGCACCAGGCGATGGCCCAGCCGGCTCAGGATCTTCGCTCCCGGATCGTCGCGCTGCGGGTGCTCGGTGCCTGCCTTGCCGCAACCGGCGATGCGCCAGCCGGTCGGGTCGCGGTGCGTCAGGCCGTGGCGCTCTCCGAGTCGACCGAGATGCGCGCTGAGCTGACCGCCTCTCGCAAAGCCTTGGAGGCGCTGCAGTAGCGCCGACCGCTAGCGGGCCCGACGGGCCAGCCGAGCCGGATCGAGCAACAGGACGCTACGACCCTCGATGAGCAGCCAGCCGCGGTGGGCGAACTCCGAGAGCGCCTTGTTGACCGTCTCGCGGCTGGCGCCGACGAGTTGCGCGAGTTCTTCCTGGGTCAGATCGTGGCGCACCCGGGTGCCCTCGGCTTCCGTCACGCCGAACTTGTCGGCGAGGTCGAGCAATGCTTTGGCGACTCGGCCAGGCACGTCGGTGAACACCAGATCGGCCATTGCCTCGTTGGTCCGCCGCAGCCGCTGGGCGAGAGCCTTCAGCAGCTGTTCGGCGACGCCGGGCCGTTCGCTCAGAAGCGGTCGAAGGTCGTCGTGGTCGAGCGAGGCGAGCGTCGAGCCGGTCACCGTCGTCACGGTGGCTGTACGCGGACCCGGATCGAACAGCGAGAGCTCACCGAACATCTCGCCGGCACCGAGGACGGCGAGCAGGTTCTCGCGGCCGTCGGCGGCAGCCCGGGAGATCTTGACCTTGCCGTCCATGACGATGAACAACCGGTCGCCGGGATCGCCCTCGCGAAACACCAGGTGGCCGCGCGTCAGCGTTCGAGTGGTCAGCGTCGCCTCGAGGCTTACCGCCGACTCGTCGTCGAGCGCGGCAAACAGCGGCACCCGCGCGAGCAGACCTTCCACTGCAGTCTCCGTCCCCAGTCCTCGACTCGGCTTGGAGTCTGCCTCACCCACGTCCGAAGGGGTACGCCGACGCCAGCCTGGCCCGCCGAGCGGTCTGCCGCCAGTGCCGGTCCAGCGCGGTTCGGCAGTCTCGGGAGACCAGTCGCTCGACGTCGTCGGCGGCATCGGTGCGCAGCGCGATCGCGACCCGCTCGCCGACGGTCTGATCGGAGAAGGTCCGTTCGATTCGTTCCATCGCTAGTACCCCGCCGAGCAGGACGACAGGGAAGAGGATCGCCAAAACGATGAACACTGCCGGCAATTATTTCTGACCCGCCCGGTTTCAAACCCGCGCGAGCGGGACGGACCTACTCTGCGATCGGACCGATGCTCACCGTGCCGTCGTCGGCGATCGAGAAGCCGGGGTTGGTCGCGATCTCCCACCGGAACCCGCTGGGGTCGGCGAAGTAACCGTGGTAGCCGCCGAAGTCAGCGTGTTGCGCCGGTTTGAGGATCGTCGCGCCGGCGCTCTGCGCGGCTTCCAAGGTGGCGCGCACCTCTTCCTCGGTCTCGACGACCTGCGCGAGCGTCATGGGCGCGGTACCGCTGCCGTGCGGACGGCCGACGTCGGCGGCAAGGTCGTCGGCGCCGAAGAGCCCGAGCAGCAATCCGTGCCCGACCTGGATGAAAGTGATCGCGCCGGGGACGTCGAAGGCCGGCTGCCAGCCGAGGCCGTCGACATAAAAGGCCCTGGCTTCGGCAAGGTCGGGCACGCCGAGGGTGATCAGGTGAACGGTGGGCTCCATGCGGTTCACCCTGTCACGCCGGGCCGACACCGGGCGAACAGGACTAGCGCTGCGTCGGCATACCCGATCGGCTCGGCAGCGCCGTCAGGCAGAGGTCGGGATGCTCCCGGTATCGGGCGATCAGCTCGCCGGTCGCGCTGGCGAGCCGGCGGTGAAGTGCGGCACGGTAGGCCGAGAGTTGCGACTCGGCCTTCGTGAGGTCGCGGATCAACCGGGTGTTGTGGTCGTGGTCGCCCTCGACCGGCTGGCGCGCCCACAGGTCGCCGAGATCAGGCAGCGGTGGCATGCCGTCGACCGGGACGATCGACATCAGAGACGTCCGCGCGCCGCCGACGCGGCTCTCGGTGAACATCTCCCGAAGGTCCTCGACGCCCGCCGAGGTGCCGGTGTCGGCTGCCCGAACCAGGTCGAGGCGGGCCTGGATGATCCGCCGCCAGTACGACACCCGGCTTTCTTCGTTGGTGACGTTCGTCCGGTACTGCCGGAGTCCGTCCAGCGAAAGGTGAGCGAAGTCCTCGCTTCGCTCTGGCGGGGCGTGAAATCGATCCGCCGTCGGCCGATTCGGCATGGTCCCTCTCCGCTGGTGTTATCGCGGCATCGGCGGAGTTTCACGCGTGCTTGAGGCATCGGGACCGCGCGTCACTCCTACGGCCTACCCCGCCGTACGCTCAGTGTCGTGGCGCAATCGGAAACGCATACCGGACTGGTTCGTCGGGCGCGGCGGATGGATCGGGTGCTGACCGAGACCTATCCCGACGCCCACTGCGAGCTGGACTTCAGATCCCCGCTTCAGCTACTGGTCGCAACGGTACTTTCAGCACAATCTACGGACAAAATGATCAATCAGGTTACCCCGGCACTCTTTCGGCGATATGTCACCGCGGCCGACTATGCCGGCGCCGATCGAGCGGAAATGGAAACGATGATCCGCCCGACCGGCTTCTTCCGGGCGAAGACCAACAGCCTGATCACGCTGGGTCAGGCGCTGACCGAGCGGTACGCCGGTGAGGTGCCGGCCCGGCTCGACGATCTCGTCACGTTGCCCGGCGTCGGCCGCAAGACGGCGAACGTCGTCCTTGGCAACGCGTTCGGAGTGCCCGGGATCACCGTCGACACCCACTTCGGCCGGCTCTCGCGGCGGTTCGGCTGGACCGTCGAGACCGACCCCGTCAAGGTCGAGCACGAGGTCGGCGGGCTGTTCGAGAAGCGTGACTGGACCGGACTCTCGCATCGGTTGATCTGGCACGGCCGGCGGATCTGTCACTCCCGCAAGCCGGCCTGCGGCGTCTGCCCGATCGCGCAGTGGTGTCCGTCGTACGGTCTCGGCCCGACAGATCCGGTCGAGGCGGCGAAGCTGCTGCGGCCGGCGTCACAGATGGCACCGGTCGAGTGAGCAAGCGACTGCTCGCGGTTGCGGCCCTGCTGCTGGCCGCGAGTACGTCGTGCATGTCCACCCACACCTCGATGATGGTCAACCCCGGTCCAGGCGGTGCTGGGCCGATCAACGCCGCTCTGCTGGCCAAGGCCGACCTGCGGTCGTGCCCACCGTCATCGGCGACGCCGGTCGCCGGCGGCCTACCGAACCTCACGCTGCGATGCCTGGGCCACGGACCCGCCGTCCACCTGGCCGGGATCACCGGCAAGCCGATGCTGGTCCTGACCTGGGGCTCGTGGTGCACCGAGTGCGGCGCCGAGATGCGATTCCTGTCATCGGTCTATGACCAGGATCGCGCCGAGGTGCGGTTCCTCGGCGTCGACACTGAGGACGAGTCGAACAGCGCGCTCGACTTCGACGCGCATGTGACGCCGCCGGTGCGCTTCCCGTCGGTCGTCGACTACGGCCACAAGGTCGAGCTCGGGCTGCGAACCGAGGCAACTCCTTACACCGTGTTCGTGTCGGCGACCGGCCGGATCGTTCACGCTCACGCCGGCCCGTACCTCAGCACCGGGCAGCTGAAGTCCGACCTCGCGACGTACCTGCACGTCACGTGAGCGATCCGACTCCCGCCGACGCACCGGCGTGGTTGCAGCCGATGGTGGCCGGACTGCGCGAGATCGGCGCGCCACCGTTTCTGGTGCCACCGAGCGAAGGGCTCGACGACTGGCATCGTGCCGCGGTGCTCGCCCTGTTCGGGGATGGACCGAGCGGCCCGGATGTGTTGCTGATGCAACGAAATGCCGCGATGCGCAGCCATGCCGGACAGCCCGCGTTTCCCGGCGGTCGGATCGACCCGACCGACGACGGTCCGGTCGGCGCGGCGCTTCGTGAGGCGCAGGAGGAGACCGGGCTCGATCCCGCGGGGGTCGAGGTGCTCGCGACGCTTCCCGAGCTGTGGATCCCGCCGAGCGGCAACGTCGTGACGACGGTGGTGGCGTGGTGGCGGGTGCCGAGCGAGGTGCACGCGGCGATCCCGGCCGAGGTCGAGGCGGTCGCGAGAGTGCCGATCTCCACGCTGGTCGACCCGGCGAACCGGCTGGTGGTGCGACACGTCGCGATCGGCCGGGAGTCACCAGCGTTCCGGGTGGCCGGCATGGTGGTGTGGGGTTTCACCGCCGGCGTACTCGACTGGTTGCTCACGGCCGCGGGCTGGGCAAGAGAGTGGGATCGCAGCGTCGTCGAGCCGTTGCCGTTGCCGGAGGTCCGCACCTGATGGACGGTCTTGACATCGTCTTGATCATCGTCTGCTTCGGCTTCGGTCTCAGCGGATATCGACAGGGTTTCGTCGTCGGCATCTTGTCCTTCGCCGGTTTTCTCGGCGGCGGTGCGCTGGGCGCGAAGTACGCCAACTCGCTGCACTCCTCGCTGCACATCGGGCTCAGCGCTGCGCTGTTCGGTCTGCTCGTGGTGATCGTCTTCGCGGTCGTCGGGCAGCTGATCGCGACTGTGATCGGGGCCTCGCTGCGGCGCGAGATGAGCTGGCAATCGTTGCGGACACTCGACTCGGCCGGTGGTGGCGCGGTCAGCGTCATCTCGGTGCTGCTGGTCGCCTGGCTGCTCGGGACGGCGCTGGCGAACACCTCGGTCGGCGGCGTCTCGCGTGAGGTCAGAAACTCCAGCGTGTTGCGCGGCGTCGATCAGGTGATGCCGGACGGCGCCCGCACCTGGTTCGGGTCGTTCCGGCGGCTGCTCGACCAGAACCTCAGCCGTGACGGGATCCCGGAGGTGTTCGGCGGTATCGGCAACGGTTCGGTCGTGCCGGTTGCGCCGCCGAATCCGAAGCTCGCGCACAGCCACGCCGTTCGACTGGCCGAGCCGGACGTAGTGAAGATCGAAGGGGTCGCAGCGTCATGCTCACGGCGGCTCGAGGGCAGCGGGTTCATCTTCGCGCCCGACCGGGTGATGACGAATGCGCACGTGCTGGCCGGCGTGACCTCGCCGACCATTCAGCGCCAAGACGGTTCGCCGCTTCCCGCCCGGGTGGTGCTCTACGACCCCGAACGCGACCTCGCAGTGCTCGACGTACCCGGTCTCGGCGGCACGCCGCTTCAGTTCGCCGGACCGGTCAGTCATGGCCAGAGCGCCATCGTCGTGGGTTACCCGGAGGACGGGCCGTTCACTGCCGTCGCCGCGCGGATCAGATCGGTGCAGGACGCCCGGGGCCCGGACATCTACCAGAACAAGCAGGTGACACGTCAGATCTACTCGCTGTACGCCGTGGTGCGTCCCGGCAACTCCGGCGGTCCGTTGCTGACGACGAAGGGCCAAGTGGCCGGCGTGGTGTTCGCAGCCGCGGTCGACAGCGCCCACACCGGTTACGCGCTGACCTCCTCCGAGGTTGCCTCTGACGCGTCCAAAGGCAGGACGGCGACTACCGGGGTGTCGACACAGCAGTGCGACTGATCCACGCGATCGCCTCGCTTGCTATAGTTAGCAGGGTCAGAAACCTAGCAATAGCAACGGATCTAGCGTCTGGATGTGAGGAGGCAGTCGGATGTCGCGCGTGGAGGTTGCCCGACATGTTGCCGCTGACCCGGCAAGCGTCGCGCTGTTGCTAGCCGAGCTGGCCGCCGAAGACGGCACCGATCATGGTCTCGTCGTCACCTCACCCCGTCGTGCCGGGATTGGCTTCGCCGCGCGACTGGAGTTCGTCCATGCCGGGGGCGCCGTCCTGGTCGGCGAGATCGTCGTCGCGCCGTCGTCGGGCGAAGGCTGCGACGTCCGGGCCGGATTCGGCGTGCCGGATGACTCTCCGATTCAACCGGTCGAACGGGGGGCTTCGGCGTTCCTCGCCGCGCTGGCCGCACATGCCAAGTCGCGCGCGTTCGCCGCCTGAGCTGGTTGTTGCACAACCTGCGGGAACTACGTTCGGCATCAGGGTGCGCGAAAATCGAGGTTGATGGGAATTAGCTGTACGAGTTCATGGCCATCTTGCCGATAGGGCACGAGCCTGCTGGCTCACCGATCGACGGTCAGCCGAGGCGGCCGCGCCCCGAGCGAGTGGTCATCACCGGCCCGTCGCGCCCAGTCGCGTAGGCCGTCGACGTCAATCGAGTGCGGCGTCGACCCGGCGAACGGTTCGAGCGAGGCGGCGCTTCGGAGCAGCAAGGCGTGGGCCCCGGATTCGTTGCCCCGCAACGAATGCGTGATCCCGACCGCAACCTGCGCCAGCCCGCGCCACAACTCGCGGTCAGGTCCTGAGGTGTCCTTCCAGACCGCTTCCAAAACCTCGTGGGCGGCAAACGGCCGGCCCTCATCGAGTAGTTGCTGAGCCAGCTGCAACGCCACGTCCGGTGGCCGCGGGGGTTCGTCGACCGGCGGCGCCTCAGCGCCGGCGATGCGGTCGAGTGGACGGCCAAGATCGTCGCGGGCTCTGGCGTTGCGGGCACGGCCGGCCGGATCGCGGTCGCGTCGCTCGGCGCCTGGATCGCTCATCCGTCCTTGCACCAGCGCAGCAGCTCACCGGTCACGATCTCCGGCGACTCCTGATGCGGGAAGTGCCCGACGCCTTCGATCATCCGCCACTCGTAGTCGGCAGCGACGTACTGGCCGGAGCCCTGCGCCGTCTGCGGCAGGACGCAGCCGTCGAGCGCGCCGTGCAGCTGGAGTGTCGGCGCCTTGATCGGAGCGGCCATGTCACGCCGGTAGTGCCGGCCGTCGGTGCGGGTCGAGGAGCGAACCGACCAGCGGTAGTACTCCAGGGCGCGGTTGGCAACGTAGCGGATCTGGATCGCCTCGCGACACCGTCGCTCGGTCTCGGCGTCCGGGTACGGCGGCCCGCCCCAGCGGCCGAGCAGGTCACTGATGTTGGCGCCGCCGTCCTCGACGATCCAGCGCTCCGGCGCCCACGGCAGCTGGAACCGCGCGAGATAGCTGCTTGCCCGGCGTTGGGCCGGATCGCTAAGAAGTGCGCGATACCAGCGGAGCGGATGCGGGATCGAGACGACGACAAGCCGGCGCACCACCGTCGGGTGAAGTGCCGCGGCCGACCAGGCGAGGTGGCCGCCCCAGTCATGCCCGACGACGACCGCGTCCCGCTCGCCGAGGGCTCGGATCATGCCCGCGACGTCGGCGGCGAGGGTCGGTGCGTCGTACCCGCGTGGCGGTTTGTCGCTCGCGCCGTAGCCCCGAAGGTCAGGGGCAACCGCGTGGTAGCCGGCCTCGGCGAGCGCCACCAGCTGGTGACGCCAGGACCACCAGAACTCCGGAAAGCCGTGGAGCAGCAACACAAGAGGGCCGGTTCCTGCCTCGGCGATGTGGAGCCGGATGCCGTTGGCGTTGATGTCGCGGTGGGTCCACGGCCCGTCGACGAGGACCGTCGACTCCTCGATCAGTGGCCGTTCATCGGGCATCGGTGCAGCGTCGCACGTTCGGCCGGATCGGTCACGGGTTGCGTCGGGGGTGCTTGATCCACTCGAGGCCCGCCTTGACGGTGCGGCTGGTGCGTTCCGGTCCGCCGAGGCGCTTCATTCGGCGGATCCCGAGCAACCCGAGGACACCGGCGATGACGACGTAGACCCCGGCCATGCACAGGAATCCGGCCCAGAGCGCGAGGTTGAGCCCGGCCGAGAAGCCGAAGCCGCCGGCAACCGAGGCGAGGACCAAGGCGAACCCGCCGAAGAACCCGGCGCCACCGAGCAGGCCGGCTCCGACGCCGGCCGTTGCGGCCTGCTGACCGAGCTCGGTCTTCGCGAGTTCGATCTCCTTGTGGATCAGCAGCGACATGTCGCGGGTCGCCGTCGCGACCAGCTCGCCGAGTGACTGCTCGTCGACGCGAGTGCCGTCACCGCCGTAGCTCCGGGTTGACGCCACGTTGCCCTCCTCCTGTCGGACCAGCCACCTGGTCGCGGTTCGGCTGCGATCAGTGTGCCGTGGGTTGTGCCTACCCGGCGCGGCGGCCGTGTACGCGGGCCGCCCGCCAACCGGCCGCGGCGGCAACAACTGCAGCGCCGGCGATGCCAACTGCGACCGGCCTGCTCGGCGATGGCATCCGCGGGAACCGGGACCGCAGCGGCACCGGATGCGCGAACTCCAGGACCGGCCAGCCGTGGTCGACCGCTTCACGCCGGAGTCCGCGGTCCGGATTCACCGCATGCGGATGGCCGACCGCCTCGAGCATCGGCAGGTCGGTATGGGAGTCGGTGTAGGCGTACGACGCGGCGAGGTCCCAGCCGTTGCGCTCGGCGAGGTCCCGCATCGCCTCGGCCTTGAACCCGCCGAACGCGTAGAAGTCGAGCTCGCCGGTGTATTTGCCGTCGGCCACGACCATCCGGGTTGCGACGACGTGATCGGCGCCGAGCATCTCGCCAACCGGCGCCACGATCTCATCACCGCTGCTCGACACGATGACGACGGCGCGCCCGGCGGCGCGGTGCTCCTCGATCAGCGCGGCCGCCTCGTCGTACACCAGCGGGTCGATCAACTCGAACAGTGCGTCCGCGACGATCGCGCGGACCTGCTCGGCATCCCAGCCGGTGACGGTGCTGGCCAGCCCGTCGCGCATCCGGTCCATCCGGTCCGCGTCGACGCCGCCGAGGTGATAGACGAAGCGTGCGTACGCGCCTTTCACAACGTCGCGACGGCCGATCAGCCCGGCGGCATAGAAGGTGCGGCCCAGCGCGAGGGTGCTCGACGTGGCGATGATCGTCTTGTCAAGGTCGAAAAAAGCCGCGGAACCGGACATGCGTCACAGGATATGGCCCCTGCAACAGCGTCAAGACGCGGCTAAAAAGAATTCTTGGTTGGCAGGTTTAAGCCCCGGGTACACCGGGAAGTTCCGTGGTTGTCACCGGAGATGACCCGTGGACGGCTTGGCTCTACCCCCCCGGAGTCTGGCCTTGAGGAAGGCCCCCGCTACCCCCCCAGCGGGGGCTTTCCCATTCCCTCGTCGGCGCTGAGCTCCCGCGCAACGCCGACGGCTCTCGTTGTGCACAGGTTCGATTCCGGCGGTGCCGGTCCACATCATCTTGATCTGGCTTCGCAGTTCGGGCGCCATCCAGCAGCGTCGTCGATATGGCTGATTCACGGCGGGTCGTGGTGCTCACTGCGCGCGACGATCTGCGCGCTGCCGTGCTGCGGCTGGCAGCCCTCGCCGGGGTCGACGCCGAGGTCGTCGGGGGCAGTGTCGGCGTCCGGACGGCGTGGCGGGCAACGGCCGTGGTTCTCCTCGTCGGCGCCGACCTGGCCGCGGCGGTCGCGGCGGCCGGCCTGCCGCGGCGACCCGATGTCGTCGTCGTCGCGACGGAGCGTGCCGACGAATTGCTGTGGCGCTCGACCGTGGAGATCGGCGCTGCACGTCTGGTGGTGCTCCCTGACGACGAGCGGGCGCTGGTCGAGCTGATGAGTGACGCGGTCGAGGCGGCCTGTTCTGCCGGCTCGGTGCTCGCCGTGATCGGCGGCTGTGGCGGCGCCGGTGCCTCGACTCTCGCGGCCGGGCTGGCGATCACCACCGCCAGATCCGGGCCGACAGGGTTGGTGGACGGCGATCGGTACGCCGGTGGCTTGGACGTCTTGCTCGGGGCGGAGCAACGTCCCGGCGCGCGGTGGCCGGATCTCGCGGCGACCCGCGGTCGGCTCGCCGCGGCGGCGCTGACCGACTCGCTGCCGCGGGTCGATGGCGTTGCTGTCCTGTCCTGGGATCGTGCCGGCTCAGCCGATCTCGGGGTTGAGGCGGCGGAGGCCGTGATGAACGCCGCGACCCGCGCCTTCGCGTCGGTCGTCGTGGATCTGCCGAGACGGTTCGACCCGGTCGCGAGAGTGCTGATCGGGACTGCTGCCGTCGTGACCCTGGTGGTGCCGGCCACCGTCCGGGGCACCGCGGCAGCGGCGACCGTCGCGGCCGAGTTGGTCACCGCGGTGCCTCGGCTGCAGCTCGTGGTTCGGGACCCCGGCGCCGGCCGGCTGAATGTGGGCGAGGTCTCCAACGCGCTCGGGTTGCCGGTCGTCGCGGCGCTGCGAAGCGAGTCGTCGGTGACCGTCGCGGCTGACCGCGGCGAGCCGCCGTTTCGCCGGCCGCGCGGCGCGCTGCACGACGCCTGTCGCGACGTCCTCGCTGCGATTAACGCTCCGGGGTGAGCGCCGAGGACGCCCTGCTCGGGCGGGTACGCCAACGGCTGCTGGCCACCCCAGGTGGGTACGACGAGACCGCGGTTGCCTCGGCGCTGCGCGACGAGGCACCGATGGCGGGCGCCGCCACGTTGCTCGAGGTGGCCGGCGCGCTGCGGTCCGAGATCGCTGGCGCGGGGGTGCTGGAGTCGCTGCTGCGAGAGCCGGGCGTGACCGACGTGATGGTCAACGGCGCCGGGCCGGTCTGGGTCGATCGGGGTCAAGGGCCGCAGGTTGACTCGCTGACGATCCCTGACGAAGCGGCCGCGCGGCGTCTCGCAGTTCGCCTCGTCGCCGCCGGCGGTCGCCGGCTCGACGACGCCTCGCCGTACGCCGACGCCAGGCTGCCGGACGGCACCCGGGTCCATGCCATCTTGCCGCCGCTGTCACCGCAGGGCACTGCCATCTCGTTGCGGGTGCCACCGCGGCGGACGTTCAGCCTCGCGGATCTGGTGGCGGCCGGTTCGCTGCCGTCGGCCGGAGTAGCGCTGCTGCGCACCCTGGTGACAGCGCGCGTCGCGTTCCTGATCACCGGCGGCACCGGGACCGGCAAGACCACCGTCCTCTCGACTCTGCTCTCGCAGGCCGCACCGGGCGAGCGGCTGGTGCTGGTCGAGGATGCCGCCGAGCTGCGGCCCGATCATCCGCACGTGGTCCGGCTCGAGGCACGCGCCGCGAACGCCGAGGGTGCCGGCGAGGTGAGCCTCGACATCCTGGTCCGCCAGGCGTTGCGGATGCGCCCGGATCGGCTGGTCGTCGGTGAGGTGCGAGGCGCTGAGGTCCTCGATCTGCTGGCGGCGCTGAACACCGGCCATGAGGGTGGCTGCGGCACCGTGCATGCCAACCGCGCCGAGCACCTGCCGGCTCGAATCGAGTCGCTGTGCGGCCAGGCCGGTGTGCCGCGAGCGGCGGCGCACAGCCTGCTGCTCGCCGCGGTCGATGCCGTCGTTCATCTGGTACGCGGCGGCGATGGTGGTCGCCGGATCGCCGGTATCGCGATCCTCGAGGCCGATCCCGGTGGGTTCGCTCAGGTGCGGCCGGCGTACCGGTTCGGACCGGACGGGCTGACCCGGGGAGCCGGTGCCGATGACCTGGACCACCGGCTCGCGAGCGCGACGTGACCAGCTGGTTGGCTGCGCTGTCCCTCGCCGCCGCCGTCGCGATGTCCGGCCGCCGTAGGCCGGCCGAGCGGCTGCGCATCCGGCGCGAGGGGTCCGTGCCCGCCGATCCGATGCCCTCGGGTGCCGGGCTGTGGTTGGCCGCCGCGGTCATCGGTTCGGCGGTTGTCGCGCTGCGGGCGCCACCGGTGCCGTTGGTGATCGCGGCGATCGCCGGCGTGGTCGCGGTTCGGGTTCGCCGGTCCGCCGCCGCTGCGAGAGCACGTGAGCAGCGAGCCGCGGCGACCGTCGAGATCACCTTTGCCCTCGCCGGTGAGCTGCGCGCCGGCCGGACGCCGGCGCAGGCGCTGGCGGCGGTCGCCGGCCTGGCCGGGCCGCTTCGGGCCGCGCTCGAAGCCGCCTGCGCCGCCGTTGCCGTGGGTGCTGATCCCGCCGCCGAGCTGGAACGTGCCGCCCTCCTTCCCGGCGCCGAGCGGTTGCGCTACGTCGCGGCCGCCTGGGCGGTTGCGGCGAGCGCCGGCGGTCGTGTCGCGGTCGTGCTCGAGCGGCTCAGCGAGGCCATGGACAGCGACGACGAGCTGCGCCAGGAACTTGAGTCCGCGATGGCCGGTCCGCGCGCCACGATGGTGTTGCTGGCCGGTTTGCCGCTTCTAGGTCTCCTGCTCGGCCAGTCAGTCGGCGCCCATCCGGTCAGGTTTCTGATCGATCGGCCGCTCGGCTGGGGGCTGCTCGCTGTAGCGGCGCTGCTCGACGGACTCGGCGTCCTCGTGACGCGTGCGATCGCCCGGCGGGCACTGCGGCCATGATCGGGTTGGCCGCACTCGCCGGGGCGGCGGCGGCAGGTTGTGCCGGTCGACCGCGAGCCGCTCCGGATCGCCGGCTGAGCTCCGTGCTGTCGGTGCCCGAAGGAAACGTCGCCCAGAAGACCGGCGAGCCAGCGGCCCATCGGTCGCTGCGCCGACTGCTGGCTGCGGCCGTCGTGCTGGCGGCAGGCATCGCGGTTGGCGGACTGTTCGGGATCCTGCTCGGCGTCGCAGGCGCGGCAGTCGTCGCGCTGCTGAGGTTGTCCGCCGCGCCGCCAACGGTCGATCCCGATGACGTCCCGGTGGTGGTCGACCTGGTCGCCGGCTGCCTTGCCGCCGGCGCCTCGCTGCCTGCTGCGTTTGAGGCCGCGGCGGTCGCGGCGAGTGAGGTCATGCGGCTGCAGTGCCGGGTCGTGGCGGCCGCGCTGCATGCCGGCGCGCCGCCTGATGAGGTCTGGCGCGACTGGCTCGCCAACCCGTGGCTCGCACCGGTCGCACGGACCGCGCTGCGCACGGCTCACACCGGCGCCGCGGCGGCGGAGGATCTCCGGCGTACCTCGGCCCGGCTTCGGGCTCGGCGCCGGGCCGCCGCTCAACATCGGGTGCGGCAGGCGTCGGTCTGGCTGGTGGTGCCGCTCGGCCTGTTCTTCCTGCCCGCGTTCGTGCTGGTCGCCGTCGTCCCGCTCGTCATCGGCCTGCTGCCGACGCTGCGTTGATCCACACCACGGTCGCGGCGTCGCGTCGTGCACATGTCGCAGTGATCGCGCCATCGCCGGCCGGCTTCGCCGGAGGCTCGTGATGCCCGGGCGATGTCCGGGTCCGTGCCGGCAGGCAGCCGGTGAGAAGGGAGATCGCGATGCGGCGATTGTGGGCAGCACTGCGTGAATCCGACGAGGGGATGTCGACGGCGGAGTACGCCGTCGGCACGGTGGCGGCGTGTGGTTTCGGCGCGCTCTTGTTCAAGATCCTGACCAGTGGCTTTGCCAGCAGCCTGTTGCAGAGCATCATTTCTCGCGCTCTGCACTTGGGGCTGTGAGGTTCCGGCCCGGCCGTGCCCGGTCTGTCATGGCCGGGCCGGTCACCCCCGATGCACGGCGCGAGGCTGGGATGGTGACTGCGGAGTTCGCCGTTGCCCTGCCGGCATTCGTGCTGGTCGTCTTGGCGGCATTGACCGGGGTCGCGGTGATGACCGCCCAGCTGCGATGTGAGGACGCGGCAGCGGCAGCGGCCCGGATGGCGGCCCGCGGGGACGGCGCAGCGTTCGTGCAGTCGACCGCGCTGCGCGGCGCGCCCGGCGACGCGACGGTCGGCGTGACGACGACGTCCTCGCTCGTCATGGCAACGGTGCGAGCCCGGATCTCACCGCTCGGGCTGACCCGATTCCTTCCCGGCGTGACCGTCACGGCAACCGTGGTCGAGGCGCGCGAGCCGACCGCGCGATGAGAGCCGATCGGCCTGCTTGCGAAGACTCCGGCTTTGCGACGGTGTGGGTGGTGGCCGCGATCGCACTCGTGGTGGCGGCGACGGCGGTCGCTGGCGGCTACTCAGTGGCCACCCTCGAGCGACATCGCGCGGCGGCGGCAGCCGACGCCAGCGCGTTGATGGTTGCGCTCGACGCGGTGCGCGGCCCTGGCCTCGCGTGCTCCGACGCCGCGCTGCTCGCCCGCCGCAACGGCGCGAGCGTAACCGATTGCGTGCTGCAGGGCTCGGTGGCCCAGGTGGCCGTCAGGGTCCAGCTGCCGGGTCTGCTGGCCGGATTCGGACCGGCAATCGGCGTGGCGAGAGCCGGCCCGGCGAGTCTCGGCTGATTGGATAGTCCGGAGCGTCACCGGGTGTGTCATCGCTTGGTACAGATAGGATTAATCGGGCAAAACGCGGCCAGCCTGATCTCCACCGAAGAAAGGCGTGACGTGACCTGCAGCCGCACCTCGGCCTGGCTCGTCGCCGTCGCGGGCCTGCTGGCTGCTGGTGTCCTCGGGTTCGCTGGTCCGGCCGCGGCAACGACCGGCGACTCGGTCACGATCAACAATTCGACCCATCTGACGGTCAAGACCAACCAGATGCTGCACGTCGCGGCGAGCGCGCAGCCCACCTGTGTCACCACGCTCGGGGTGGCCGCGCCGGCCCGACCGATCTCGCTCACGCTGACCAATTCGGCCTCGAAGAGCCGCACGATCGCGTCGAGCTCACAACCTTGCGACCAGTCGGCCTCGCTCAGCGCCACCATCAGCCCGCCGGCCCACAACGGCGCCTACACCGTCACGCTGGACAACGGCAGCCCGACAAACACGACGACCGCGACCCTCGACGTGCTGATTCCGCCGGCGCAGGTCAAGGGCGTGCACGTCTCGACTGCCGGCACCACGGCGACGTTCACCTGGAAGGTGGACGCCACCGCGGACGTCAGGTCCTACCAGATCCTCAACTCGGCCGGCAGGGTGCAGAAGCTTGCGGTGTCCAAGCGTGCCTGCGGCAAAAGCAGCGGCAGGTGTACGACGGACCTCTCGATGGGCCAGGACGCTGCCGGCACCACCGAGAAGTTCCGGGTCCGGGCGCTGCGGTGTGGGATGTCGTGTTCCTCGAAACGACTCCCCGGGCCGCCGTCCAAGCCGGTGACCGCGTCGTTTGCGGCGGTCTCGTCGTCGGCCTCCAGTCCGCCGCCGTCCGCGACCGCTACCCCGACCGAGCCGCCGCCAGCGCCGCCGCTCACGACACCGATCAGCACTGAACCCACGACCGCATCGAGCTCGGCCGGCGGCCGGCACCACGGCAAGGGCAGCCCGCCGCCCACCCCCGGGTCATCGATCCCGCCGCCCAGCCCGGCCACATCAAGTCCGCCGCCGGCGGTCGGTCAGTCCGCGCCGCCGCCGTCATCGGCGCGAGTCGTCAGCGGGAGCAACGGCGGGGACAGTGGATCGACGCCGTGGCGCTGGATCGCCGCGATCGTCGTACTGCTGATGGTTGTCCTGCATATTGGTGTCTTCATTACCCGGCCCGACGGGCGTTAGAGCCCGGCAGTCCTATCGCCGGTCACTAGCTCCAGCACTCGGCGATGACGGCGCTCAGTAGTCGCTGGGCGGCCGCCTTGTCGAGCGGCTCGTTGCCGTTGCCGCACTTCGGTGACTGGACACACGACGGGCAGCCCGACTCGCACTCGCACGACCTGATCGCGTCGCGGGTCGCAGTGAGCCAGCGCTGCGCTCGGGAATACGCGCGCTCGGCGAATCCGGCGCCGCCGGCGTGGCCGTCGTAGACGAACACGGTCGGTAGACCGGTGTCAGCGTGGTACGCCGTCGACACCCCGCCGACGTCCCAGCGATCGCAGGTGGCCACGAGCGGCAGCAGTCCGATCGAGGCGTGCTCAGCGGCGTGAGCGGCGCCGGGCAGCGTTGCGGCGTCGACCTGCGCGCGCACGAGCAGCTCCTCTCCGACGGTCCACCACGCGGCGACCGTCCGCAGCTGTCTCGGCGGCAGATCCAGCGGCTCCTCGCCGAGCACCTCGCCGGAGCCGAGCCGGCGCCGCAGGAACGCGACGACCTGCTGGGTCACGTCGACGGTGCCGAGGTGCAGGCTCACCGCGCCGCGATCCAGCGTCCGCGAGGTCGACACGATCGCGATATCGGTGATGTCGCGCGCCGAGGTCGACCACTCCGGGGTGTCGGCGTCGACGAGCGCGACCGAGTCGTCGAGGTCGAGTGAGCGGACGACATAGCTCTCGCCCTGGTGCAGATAGACCGCGCCGGCATGCACGCTGGCATGAGACGCCGCGGCGTCGACGGTGCCGATCAACCGGCCGGTGTCGGCTTCGCAGATCCGGACCGGTGGGCCGCCGGTGCCGCGCAGGTCGGCGAGCGTGCTGGCGCGCTCGCGTCTGGTCCAGAACCAGCCGGTCGGTCGCCGACGGAGCAGCCCGGCGGCGACGAGCTCGCTGATCGCGTCCGGCGCGGTCGGTCCGAACCCGCTCACGTCGGCGTCGGTCAACGGCAGCTCGGCAGCGGCCGCGGCCAGATGGGGCGTCACGACGTACGGATTGTCGGGGTCGAGGACAGCGGCTTCGACCGGCTGGCCGAAGACGGCGTCCGGGTGGTGCACGAGGTAGGTGTCGAGCGGGTCATCGCGGGCGATCAGGACGGCGAGCGCGTCGCCGCCGCTGCGCCCGGCCCGCCCGGCCTGCTGCCACAGCGATGCCCGGGTGCCCGGCCAGCCGGTGATCAGTACGGCGTCAAGACCACTGACATCCACGCCGAGCTCGAGCGCGTTGGTGCTGGCCATCCCGAGGATGCGGCCGTCGTGAAGCGCGCGTTCGAGCGCCTGCCGGTCTTCGGGTAGGTAGCCGGCGCGGTAGGCCGCGACCCGGTCGGCGAGCTCGGGCACCGAGTCGAGCAACGCCCGGCGCGCGCCGAGCGCGATCGCCTCGGCGCCTCGGCGCGAGCGGACGAACGCCAGCGTCCGAACGCCATCGGCGATCAGGTCGGCGAGCAGGCTGGCCGCTTCGGCGGTCGCCGATCGGCGTACCGGCGCGTCGTTCTCGCCGCCGACCTCGGACAGCGGCGGCTCCCACAGCGCGATGTCAATCGCGCCGCGGGGCGAGGCGTCCTCGGTGACCTCGGCGACCTCGATGCCCAGCAATGCGCGAGCCGTCGTGCCGGGATCGGCCACCGTCGCCGAAGCAAGGATGAAAACCGGGTCGGAGTCGTAGTGCGCGGCGATGCGGCGCAGCCGTCGGAGCACGAGCGCCACATGGGCCCCGAAGACTCCGCGGTAGCCGTGGCACTCGTCGATCACGACGAAGCGCAACCGCTTGAAGAACGACGACCACCGCAGGTGGGAGGGCAGTAGCGCGTGATGGGTCATGTCGGGGTTGGTCAGCACGATGTCGGCATGCCGGCGGGCCCAGTCGCGTGCCTCCAGCGAGCAGTCACCGTCGTACGTCGCGGTGACGACGTCGGGCAGCCCGAGCGTGTCGATGGCCCGCAGCTGGTCGCCGGCGAGCGCCTTGGTCGGCGCGAGATACAGCGTCGTGCCTTCGCCGTTGCTTGCCGCGGTCAGCGCCGGCAGCAGGTAAGCGAGCGACTTCCCCGACGCCGTGCCGGTCGCGAGAACCACTGATCGGCCGGACCAGGCCAGCTCCGCGGCGGCGATCTGGTGCGTCCATGGGGCCGAGATCCCGTTGTGCCGTAACGATTCGAGCAGGTCCGGTGCCACCCAGGCCGGCCACGGCGCGCAGTTGCCGGCGCGTGCGGCCAGGTGCTCGACATGGGTGACGCGGCGCCGATGGCTCTCACTGCGCATCAGTCGGCCGAGCGGCGAGGTCGCCGTCGGAGACTCGCGGAGCGCAGGCTGATTCATCGGATTCGCGGGATCACTGTTAAGAGTGTGCCAACTGGGTACGACGCTCTTGTTATACGGCAATTCCGGTGCCGGCGTGCCGTGATGATTGGATGGGAGGGCATCAGGAAATGAGTCATGACCGGTCGCTGGAGGAACGCGTGGATCTGACACTGTCGACTAGACCTGAGGGCGAGCGCACCGTCGTCGCCGTCGGGGGCGAGATCGACGTCTACACCGCCCCGAAGCTTCGGGAGCACCTGATCGATCTCGTGGCCGCGGGGAGCTATCACCTCATCATCGACATGGAGAACGTCGACTTCCTGGATTCGACCGGGCTCGGCGTCCTTGTCGGCGGCTTGAAGCGGGTGCGCTCCCATGACGGCTCGCTGCATCTGGTCTGCACGCAGGACCGGATCCTGAAGATCTTCCGGATTACCGGTCTCACCAAGGTCTTCCCGATCCACGCCACCGTGGATGACGCGCTCACGGCCGTTGACTGATCCACCCCAGCGATGGCCACTGTCGATGTCAGTTTTTCGCCGCTGCCTGCCCATGTGCGCACCGCCCGGCTGATCGCACTCGCCGTTGCGCGCCGGGTCGGGGTGGCGGAGGACATGCTCGACGAGGTACGCCTGGCCGTCGGTGAGGCCTGCTCGCGCGCGGTCGGTGTCCATGCCGAGCTCGCGACGGATGCGCCGATCTCGATGCGCCTCTCGGATGACGATCAGTGCTTCGCCGTCGAGGTGGTCGACGTTGGCCCGCTCGACGACGATCCGCTCGAGGCGCGGTTCGACACCGTCGATGGCACTGTTGACCCGTCGGCCTGGGACGACGAGGCGGCCGACAGCGTGCCGGCCGGGTTCGGTTTGGTGGTCATCGGCGGCATCGTCGACGAGCTCGTGGTGACCAGCGACGCGGCCGGAACCCACGTCAAGATGGCCTGGCCGGTGCCTCCTGACCCGACCGGTCAAACCTGACCGACCGTCAGCTTTAGCGGTACCGCCGCGCGCGGCCCGGTCGCCGCCTACTACACTCGCCGCCGCTGCGCGCCTTCTTTTTGGTTTGGCGCCGCTCGTCGCTGACGTCGACCCGAAGGACTCGGATGTCCCCGCTCGCCCTGCACGTTCCGGCTGCCGCCGCGCAATCGACCATTGCCGCGTCCGCGTCGTCGCTTTCCAACAGCGACCTCACCATCGTCGGGGTGATCGCCGCCATTGCGGTGTGCGCGCTCGGCGTCTCCGCATTCTTCGCCCGTGAGGTTCTGGCCTACGACCAGGGCACCGCAAAGATGCAGGAGATTTCCAAGGCGGTTCAGGAGGGCGCGAGCGCATATCTGCGTCGGCAGTTCACGACGCTGGCACCGTTCGCGATCATCATCTTCGGGCTGCTGTTCATCCTGCCGGCAGACACGACGGGATCGCGAATCGGGCGCTCGGCCTTCTTCCTGGTCGGCGCGGCATTCTCAGCCTTCGTCGGCTTCGCCGGGATGACGCTCGCGACCCGCGCCAACGTGCGGACGGCGGCGGCAGCGCAGGCGACCGGCACCAAGGCCGCCACCCGGGTCGCCTTCCGCTCCGGCGGCACGGTGGGCATGCTGACCGTCGGGCTGGGCCTGCTCGGCGCGAGCGTTGTCACGTTGATCTTCAAGGAGCACGCGCCGCAGGTGCTCGAAGGCTTCGGTTTCGGTGCCGCGCTGCTCGCGATGTTCATGCGAGTCGGCGGCGGCATCTTCACCAAGGCGGCGGACGTCGGCGCTGACCTGGTCGGCAAGGTCGAGCAGGGCATCCCCGAGGACGACCCGCGCAACGCCGCAACGATCGCCGACAACGTCGGCGACAACGTCGGAGACTGCGCCGGCATGGCCGCCGACCTGTTCGAGTCCTACGCCGTGACCCTGGTCGCCTCGCTGCTGCTCGGTCAGGTCGCCTTCGGCCGTGACGGCCTGGTGCTGCCGCTCCTGATCCCCGCCGTCGGTGTCATCACCGCGGTCCTCGGCGTACTGGTGACCGCGCCGCGCGACGGCGACCGCAACGGCCTGACCGCGATCAACCGCGGCTTCTTCATCTCCGCGATCGCGGCTGCCATCGGTGTCGCGATCGTGTCGTTCGTGTTCTTGCCGTCGTCCTACGCGAAGCTCGGGATCGGCGGTGCCGAAGGCGACGTCGCGAACCTGCACGGCAACCCACGGGTCATGGCGTTCCTCGCCGTACTCGTCGGGCTTGTCCTTGCCAGCGCGATCCAGGTGCTCACCGGCTACTTCACCGAGGTGGAGCGCAAGCCGGTACAGGACATCGGTCGCGCGTCGCTGACCGGCGCGGCCACCGTCATCCTGGGCGGCATCTCGATCGGTCTCGAGTCGGCGGTCTACTCCGCGGTCCTGATCGGTGGCGCGGTGTACGTCGCGTTCCTGCTGGGTCACGGCGTCGTCGTGCTCTCGCTGTTCGCGGTCGCACTTGCCGGCACCGGGCTGCTGACCACCGTCGGCGTGATCGTCGCGATGGACACCTTCGGCCCGATCTCGGACAACGCCCAGGGCGTGGCCGAGATGTCGGGCGAGATCAGCCCGGAAGGTGCCGAGGTGCTCACCGCGCTCGACGCCGTCGGCAACACGACCAAGGCGATCACCAAGGGCATCGCGATCGCGACCGCGGTGCTGGCCGCGACCGCGTTGTTCGGGTCGTTCGCGACCGCGGTGCAGGCGGTCAAGATCCAGCAGAACTCCTCGTTCGTGTTCTCGTTGGCCGTCGATAAGCCGAACGTGTTGTTCGGCCTGATCATTGGTGCCTCGGTGGTGTTCCTGTTCTCCGGGCTGGCGATCAGCGCGGTCGCCCGCGCCGCCGGCCGGGTCGTGATCGAGGTCCGCGACCAGTTCCGCAACAACCCCGGGATCATGGACGGCACCGTCCGGCCGGACTACGCCCGCGTGGTTGATATCTGCACCAAGGACTCGTTGCGCGAGCTTGCGACCCCGGGTCTGCTCGCCGTACTCGCTCCGATCGCGACCGGTTTCTGGCTCGGCTGGGAACCGCTTGGTGCCTATCTCGCCGGTGCCATCGCGGCCGGCGTACTGATGGCGATCTTCCTGGCCAACTCCGGTGGTGCCTGGGACAACGCCAAGAAGCTGGTCGAGGACGGCAACTACGGCGGCAAGGGCTCCGAGGCGCACGAGGCCACGATCATCGGTGACACCGTCGGCGACCCGTTCAAGGACACTGCCGGGCCGGCGCTCAACCCGCTGATCAAGGTCATGAACCTGGTCGCGCTGCTCATTGCTCCGACCGTGGTGAAGTACGGCATCCACGGCCCGCACCAGAACAACGCGGTCCGGATCATCGTCGGCGTACTCGCCCTCGGCGGCATCGTCGCTGCGGTCGTGGTCAGCAAGCGTCGCCACGTCGACATGAGCAGCGAAGCCGCCGACGCCAAGGCCGCCGCCTGACACGGCTTGGGCGTCAGGTCAGATTTCGTGATCTTGACGCACAGTGTCGATGTGGCGCCCCGAAGGCTCATGTACGTCAAGATCGCGGCGCGAACTCAAGGCGGCGCTGGTCTGCTGGTCATGGCCGGCTTTGATCTGACGCTCGCGCCGAAGCCGTAGCCTGCGCGGTATGAGCCAGCTCTCGTTGTTCGGCGCTGCCGCGCGGGAGCCGGCGCTGGGTGACCTCGAGGGGCTGCTTGCCGGCAACGGTCACGTCGTACGCCGGGGGGACTCGGCCCGGCTCTCGGTCGTGGTCGAAGCGGACTGGCGGGTCAAGGTGCTGGCCGCCCAGCTGAGCGAGTCCTTCGGTCTGACCGCCGATGTCGCACCGGCCGAGGCCGGCACCGCGGTCGGCACGCCATGGTGCGCCGAGCTCCGCCCGATCGCCGACGGATGGACCCGCGGCGCGGTGAAATGCCCCCCGAACGGGTGGGTGCTGGATGGCTCGAGACTGCGGTGGTGGTGCCTGTCCTCAGGTCGCCAGGTGGGCGGCATGTATACCCTTGCGCTCGGCGCGAGCGACGAGCACGCCTGGTTGTCGGTCGGGTCGGCATTGGCCGTGGCGGGTGTGCCGGGGGCGCTGGTGGGTCCTCGTGCCGACGGTCCGGCGTACCGGGTCGTCGGACGGCGCCGGTTGGTGCGGCTGCTAGAACTGGTCGGCGACCGGCCTGCCGGAGTACCTGAGGACGCATGGCCGGCGCTCAACTAGGGCACACCGCACGACGAGTTGCTGACAGAGACACCGAACCGAAACCGGAAGGATCCGCGTGGCCAGCGACACCGAGGTACTAGTTGACGGCGATGGTCGCCGCCGGCTGGTCATCGTCGAGTCGCCCGCGAAGGCGCGGACGATCGCCGGCTATCTCGGCGACGGGTACGTCGTCGAGTCCTCGATCGGCCACATCCGTGATCTGCCGGGCGGCGCGGGCGACATGCCGGCCGACCAGAAGCATCTGTGGAAGACCTACGGCATCGACGTCGACCACAACTTCGCCCCGGTGTATGTCGTCAACCCGGACAAGAAGCAGCAGGTCGCGAAGCTGAAGGCGGCACTGAAGACGGTCGACGAGCTCCTGCTCGCGACTGATGAGGACCGTGAGGGCGAGGCGATCGCCTGGCATCTGCTCGAGGTGCTCAAGCCGCAGGTGCCGGTACGCCGGATGGTCTTCCACGAGATCACGCCGGCCGCGATCCGCGAGGCGGTCGACAACCCGCGCGAGATCGACCGTGCCCTGGTCGACGCGCAGGAGACCCGCCGTATCGTCGACCGGCTCTACGGGTACGGCGTCTCGCCGGTGCTGTGGAAGAAGGTCATGCCGCGGCTCTCTGCCGGCCGGGTGCAGTCGGTTGCGACCAGGCTGCTCGTGGAACGCGAGCGGGCCCGGATCCGGTTCCGCTCGGCTGAATATTGGGATCTCGAAGGCACCTTTGATACCGGTGTGGAGCCGGCCTCCGCGAATGGCGCCGGCACGGCGACGCCTGGGGACCCGACCTCGTTCGAGGCGAGCCTCGTCGCGCTGGACGGCAAGCGCATCGCGTCCGGTCGTGACTTCGGTGAGGACGGCCAGCTCACCCGCGATGTCGTTCATCTTCGCGAGGACGATGCGGTCGGTCTTGCGGCGCGGCTCGCGGACTCCGACTTCTCGGTCCGTGCCGTCGAGGAGCGGCCCTACCGCCGTTCGCCGTACCCGCCGTTCATGACCAGCACGTTGCAGCAGGAGGGCTCGCGCAAGCTGCGGCTCACTGCGCGGCTGGTGATGTCGCTCGCGCAGCGGCTGTATGAAAACGGCTACATCACCTATATGCGGACCGACTCGACGACGTTGTCCGAGACTGCGCTGACCGCGGCCCGGGCGCAGGCGCGCGAGTTGTATGGCAACGACTACGTGCCGGATGCGCCGCGGCGTTATGAGCGCAAGGTCAAGAACGCGCAGGAGGCGCACGAGGCGATCCGCCCGGCCGGCGACAGCTTCCGAACCCCGGCGTCGGTGCGCGGCGAGTTGAGCAGCGATGAGTACCGGCTCTACGAGCTGATCTGGCAGCGGACCGTCGCCTCGCAGATGGCCGATGCGGTCGGGCGCTCGGTGACGGTGCGGGTCGGCGGTACGTCGTCGACCGGCGAGGACGCCGAGTTTTCCGCGAGTGGCAAGGTCATCACGTTCCCCGGTTTCCTTCGGGCCTACGTCGAGGAGACCGACGACGACGCCGCCGAGCGCGACGATCGCGAGAAGCGGCTTCCGCATGTCGCCGAGGGGCAGGCACTTACTGCGGCCGGCATCGAGGCTCAGCCGCACTCGACCTCGCCGCCGGCGCGCTACACCGAGGCCAGCCTGGTCAAGGCATTGGAAGAGCTCGGCATCGGCCGGCCGTCGACGTACGCCTCGATCCTCGGCACGATCCAGGACCGGGGATACGTCTTCAAGCGGGGCACCGCGTTGGTGCCGTCGTTCACTGCTTTCGCCGTCGTCGGGCTGCTCGAGCAGCACTTCACCCGGCTGGTCGACTACGGGTTCACCGCGTCGATGGAGGACGATCTCGACGCGATCGCCAACGGCACCGCGCAGTCGGCGCAGTGGCTGGCCCGGTTCTACTTCGGCGACGAGACCTCGACCGAGGCCGACCCGCATGGCCTCAAGCAGCTGGTCAGTGACCGGCTCGGCGAGATTGACGCCCGTGAGGTCAACTCACTGCCGATCGGCAATGCCGAGGACGGCGAGCTGGTCGTCGCACGGGTCGGTCGTTACGGGCCGTACGTGCAGAAGGGCGACCTTCGGGCGAGCATCCCGGACGACCTGCCGCCGGACGAGCTCACCGTCGAGCGAGCGCTGATGTTGCTCAACAAGACCAGTGACGAGCGGTTGCTCGGCCAGCATCCGGAGACCGGCGAGCCGATCCTGGTGCGATCAGGTCGCTACGGGCCGTACGTCACGACGCAGCCGCTCGACGACGGCGAGATCAAGACCGCGTCGCTGTTCAAGGACATGTCGGTCGAGGAGGTCACCCTCGATGACGCCGTACGCCTGCTGACGTTGCCGCGGCTGCTCGGTGCCGACCCGGCGAACGGCGAGCCGGTCACGGCGCAGAACGGGAAGTACGGGCCGTACATCAAACGGGGGGGCGACTCGCGGTCGCTCGAGTCAGAGCCGTCGCTGTTCACGGTGTCGCTCGACGACGCGCTCGCCCTGCTGGCGCAGCCCAAGACCCGCGGCCGGCGAGCGGCTGCGCTGCCGGTCCGCGAGATCGGCGCCGACCCCTCGAGCGGCAAGCCGATGGTCGTGCGCGAGGGCCGGTTCGGGCCGTATGTCAGCGACGGCGAGACCAACGCCTCGCTGCGCAAGGGCGACAGCATCCCGGAGCTCACGATCGACCGCGCCGCGGAGCTCCTCGCCGAGCGGCGAGCCCGCGGCCCGGCCGCGCCCAGGAAGCGAGCCCCCGCCAAACGAGCCCCCGCCAAAAAGACCGCAGCCAAAAAGAAACCCGCAAAAAAGCCAACCTAACCCCGCGCATGTGCCATCGGTGGGGCTATGGGCCCGCGCATGTGCCATTGGTGGGGCGATAGGCCCACGCATGTGCCATGCGCGGGGTGGATGAGCTTCAGCACCGTGACGGGGTCGGTCGCTACCATCAGCGCGAACCTGTGAGCTAGGAGCTCGTCATCCCTCGACCGCGCCGGCTGTTCCGTAACGGGGCGCACGTGCGCGACCTCGGTGAGGTCGCGACTGCCCCGCCGCAGGAACGCGAGGTCAGAAACGTCCTCGCGATCCAGCCGTTCCGGCGGCTGTGGATCTCGTTGTCGCTGTCCAGCCTCGGCGACTGGCTCGGCTTCCTCGCGACCACCTCGCTGGCCAGCGAGCTCACCCACTCCTACTCCCACAAGCTGTACGCCGTCGCCGCGGTGCTGTTCGTCAGGCTGCTTCCGGCGCTGTTTATCGGGCCGGTTGCCGGCGCGTTCGCCGACCGCTTCAACCGTCGTACGACGATGGTCGTCACCGACATCATCCGGTTCGGGCTGTTCCTTTCGATCCCGCTCGAGCAGAAGATCTGGTGGCTGCTCGTCGCGTCGTTCCTGATCGAGTGCGCCAGCCTGTTCTGGATCCCGGCCAAGGAAGCATCGATCCCCAACCTGGTGCCGCGCAACCAGCTCGAGTCGGCCAACAAGTTCAACCTTGTGACGACGTATGGCTTCGGCGCGGTTGCGGCGGTGCTGTTCACGGCACTCGCGTTCATCAACCGGGTGCTCGCGCACGACCTGTCGTTCTTCCGCACCAACCCGGTCAACCTCGCGCTGTATATCGACGCGCTGACATTCCTGGTCTCGGCATTGACGATCCTCAACCTGCACCAGATCAGTAGTGTCCGGCCGCGCGGCACCGATGACGGCGCCGAGGGAGAGCAGATCGGCTTCGGTCGCTCGATCCTCGACGGCATGAGCTTCATCGGCGGCCAACGATGGCTCAAGGGTCTGGTCCTCGGCATCGCCGGCGCGACCGGCGCAGGTGCAGCGGTCATCGGTCTGTCGCAGCGGTTTGCGGCCGACCTGCAAGGTGGCGATGCGGCGTACGGCACGTTGTTCGGCACCGTCTTCGTCGGCCTCGCGTCCGGCATGTTCCTCGGGCCGCGACTCATCGGTACCTTCTCGCGCCGCCGGGTCGTCGGTCTCGGCATCATCGGCTGTGGAATCACGTTGGCGATCGAGGCGGTCGTGCCGAACCTCGCACTCGCGATCCTGACCACCGGGTTGATGGGGTTCTGGGCCGGCCTGGTCTGGGTCGTCGCGCTGACCCTGGTCGGATCCGAGGTGAGTGACGAGATTCGCGGCCGCACCTTCGCGTTTCTCTACAACCTGATGCGACTCGTGCTGCTCGTCATGGTGGTCGCCGCACCGGCGATCGCGGGCCGGATCGGGCCGCACATGATCACGGTCTCGCACTCCCGGGTGCGTCTCGACGGCGTGACGATCACACTGTTCGGCGCCGGGCTGCTCGCGATCGGGCTCGGCCTGGTCTGCTACCGGTTGATGGACGACCGACGCGATGTGCCGCTGTGGACCGACTTGGTCGCGGCCGCCCGGCGACATCGGCCCCAGCTCGGCCGCGGCACGCTGACCGGGTTGTTCATCGTCTTCGAAGGTGGCGAAGGCGCCGGGAAGTCGACCCAGGTGCGCCAGCTCGCGGACGCGGTCACCGCCCTCGGTCACGAAGTCGTGGTCAGCTTCGAGCCGGGCGCCACACCGACCGGGGCCCGGCTGCGCGAGATCCTGCTCGATCCCGAGACCGCCGGCCTGCCGCCGGTCGCGGAGGCGCTGCTCTACGCCGCGGATCGCGCCCAACACGTCGCCAACGTCGTACGACCCGCTCTCGACCGCGGCGACGTGGTGATCAGTGATCGCTACGTCGACTCCTCGATCGCCTACCAGGCGGGCGGCCGGCGGTTGCACGAAGGCGACGTACGCCGGCTCTCTGTGCTTGCGACCGGGGGCCTGCGGCCGGACCTCACCGTGCTGCTCGACATCCCACCCGAGGTCGGCCTGACCCGGCTCACCGGTCCCGGTGACCGGATCGAGCAGGAGACGATGGAGTTTCACCAGCGGGTGCGGCGCACGTTCCTGGCGTTGGCCAGCCAGAGTCGTGGCCGTTATCTCATCGTGGACGCCACGACCAGCGCCGAGAAGATCCATGAGGTCGTGATGGCGCGCACCCTGCACATGTTGCTCGCCAACGAGATCCCGCCGGACGTGCCGGACCCGCAGTTCTCCAAAGTGTCGCAACCGGTGGACGTACGCCGATGAGCGTCTTCGATGCGCTGATCGGGCAGGAGCCGGTGGTCGATCAGCTCCGCGCCGCAGTCGATGCGGCGGCTGCCGTCGTACGCGGCGAGGCGGGCCTCGGCATGTCACACGCCTGGCTGTTCACCGGACCGCCGGGCTCCGGTCGCTCGGTTGCGGCGCGGGCGTTCGGCGCTGCATTGCAGTGCGCGGATGGTGGCTGCGGCACCTGCCACGAGTGCCACACCGCGCTGTCCGGCGCGCACGCCGACATCGAGATCGTCATGCCGACGGGGCTGTCCTACAGCGTTGCCGAGACCCGTCAGCTGGTCGCGCGGGCCGCCCTCGCGCCGACCCGAGGGCTCTGGCAGGTGACCATCGCCGAGGACGCCGACCGGTTCACCGAGCAGGCCCTCAACGCGTTGCTGAAAGCACTCGAAGAGCCGCCGCCGCGAGGTGTCTGGCTGCTGTGCGCGCCGTCGGTCGAGGATCTGCTGCCGACGATCCGCTCGCGCTGCCGGCTGGTCACGTTGCGGATCCCGCCCAACGATGCGGTGGCGAGATATCTCAGCCGGGAGGGAGTCGATCCGGTCGCCGCGCAGTTCGCTGCCCGCGCTGCGCAGGGTCATATCGGCCGGGCGAGACGACTGGCCCAGGACGGCGAGGCCGCGAAACGTCGACGCGACGTTCTCGAGCTCCCGCAGCAGGTCGCGAGGATCAGCGACTGTTTCGCCGCGGCGGCGCGGCTGGTCGAGGCGGCCAAGCAGGAAGCCGCCGCGGTCAGCGAGGCGTTGGACAGCGACGAGAAGTCGGCCTTGCGGGAGGCGATGGGCGACGTCGGCGGGCGGGGAGCCGCCAAGCCGCGCGGGGTTGCCGGCGCGATCTCGGACCTCGAGAAGCGACAACGATCCCGCGCCACCCGCACTCAGCGTGATGCACTTGATCGTGCGCTGGTCGATCTCGCGGCGTTCTACCGAGACGTCCTGATGGTGCAGCTCGGTGCCTCGGTCGAGCTGGTCAACGTCGATCTCGAGGACTCGCTCACCGCACTCGCCGACGCCTCGACACCGGAGTCGACGCTGCGCCGGATCGAGGCCGTCCTCGCAGCGCGCGAGGCGATCGATGCGAACGTTGCAGCGTTGCTCGCGGTCGAGGCGATGGCGGTCTCGCTACACGCCGGCTGACCCGGCGGCCGTCCGCCGTACCCTTTGGTTGCGGTTCACCCGCCGTCCGCCGCTGACTGACCGGGAGCCTCGACATCCGACGCCTGATCGCCGCCCTCGCCGTTGTTGCGCTGGCTGTCCTCGCCGGCTGTTCAGGGCGCAGCGCGCCGGCCGCGGGCCAATCCGGCTCGACCTCGTCGGTGCCAACGGCGTCGAGCCCGGCTGCGGCCGCCACTGCGCCGGCCGGGCTCCAGCGGTTCTACAGCCAGCAGCTCGCGTGGCAGAGCTGCCACGGCGGGTTCCAGTGCTCGACCCTCCTGGTGCCGGTCGACTACTCCGACCCGAGCGGACCGACTTTGCACGTCGCGGTCATCCGGAAACAGTCAGCCGGCTCCCATCAAGGCTCGCTGATCATCAATCCCGGCGGCCCGGGGGCATCCGGGGTGACGTTCGAGGTCGAGGCGGCGTCGGCGTTCTCCCAGCTGACCGACCACTACGACCTGGTGTCCTTCGACCCGCGCGGTGTCGGGCTCTCCGGCCCGATCCGCTGCCTGAGCTCGGCTCAGCTCGATGCCTTCATCAACACCAACCCGGTGCCGCAGAACGCCGCCCAGCACGCGGCACTGGTCTCCGAGGCCAAGCTGTTAGCGGATGCCTGCTTCAAACGCAACGGCAACTACCTCGAGCACGTCGGCACGATCGACCAGGCGCGCGACATGGACGTGCTGCGCGCCGCCCTCGGCGATTCGAAGCTCACCTACTACGGCGCGTCGTACGGCACGTATCTGGGGGCGAAGTACGCGCAGCTGTTCCCGACCCACATCCGGGCGATGGTGCTCGACGGTGCGCTGAATCCGGCGGAGCCGCTCGACGAGGAAAACCTGGTTCAGGCCGAGGGGTTCCAGACCGACCTCGACGACTTCCTTGCCGCCTGCGTCAACTCCGGCTCGTGCCCGCTCGGCTCGACCGACGCCGCGGCGCATGCCAGCCTTGAGGCGCTCAAGGCCGAGGTGACCGCACACCCGTTGTCGGTCAATGGCCGCGAGCTTGGCGCCGGCGAGTTCTTCGAGGGTCTGGCTTCCGGGCTCTACTCGACGAGCGACTGGACGCAGCTGTGGGGCGCGCTCGGGCAGGCGAAAAGCGGCAACGGCACCGTGCTGCTCGATTTCGCTGACTCGCTGACCGAGCGCAACACCAACGGCAGCTACACGAATCTGATCGAGTCGAACACCGCGATCAACTGCATCGACCGGCCGGCTCCGAAGTCGGTCGCGACGTACGACGCGGATGCCACGAAGTTTGCGGCCCAGGCGCCGGACTTCGGTGCGGCGATCGAGTACGGCTCGCTGCCGTGCGCGTTCTGGAAGGTGCCGCCGGTCGAGGCGCTGCACCAGGTCCACGCCGTCGGCGCGCCGCCGATTCTCGTGATCGGCACGACCCGCGACCCCGCGACGCCCTACGTCTGGGCGCAGGCGCTCGCCAAGCAGCTGCACTCCGGCGTGCTGCTGACCCACGACGGCGACGGACACACCGCCTATCTCGACCACGACTCTTGCGTCGACGCGGCGGTCAAGACCTACATCGACGCTCTGACCACGCCCAAGGTCGGCACCGTCTGCAGTTAGACTCTCTCGCGTTGCGCCGCTCGCCGGCGTACGCCGCCTTAGCTCAGTTGGTAGAGCGATTCACTCGTAATGAATAGGTCTGGAGTTCGATTCTCCAAGGCGGCTCTGTCCCATGACGCGTTCGTGTCCGGCCAAGAAGAGTGGCGCGTTCTTCTCAGTCGAGTCGCACTGACCTGGGCGCTAGCCTCGGTGCTGTGAGTGCGACCCACTATCAGCAGCCGGGCTGGTTCACGACCCACGTGTTCAACCGGGTGGTGGCTTGGCTGACCCGGCTAGGCGTGAGTGTCTGGGGCTCCCGGGTGCTGGAGGTACGTGGCCGCACCAGCGGTGAGCCGCGTCGCACTCCGGTCAACCTGCTGACGTTCGAGGGCGTGCGTTATCTCGTCGCGCCACGGGGTGAGACGCAGTGGGTGCGCAACCTTCGGGTGGCGGGTGACGGCGTACTGATCGTGGGCCGCCGTCGGCAGGCCTTCACCGCCGAGGAGCTGCCGAACGGCGACAAGCCCGAGGTGCTCCGCGCCTATCTGAAGCGCTGGAAGGCCGAGGTCGAGGTCTTCTTCGACGGCGTCAGCGCGAACTCGACCGACGACGAGCTCGACCGCATCGCGCCACGCCACCCGGTCTTCCGGATCTCGGAGTTGTCAGGACGCTGACGCGTGCAGGTGCGCCGAGGGTCCTGACAGGTCGCACTAGCCTGCGTGTAGTGAGAGGAACGTCGCAGCTCGGGCCGCAGTCTCGCGAAGATGCCTGGAAGACGCTCGACGGCGGCCTGGTCGACGTACTGGTCATCGGTGCCGGTGTAGTTGGCGGCGGGGTCGCGCTCGACGCGGTGACGCGCGGGCTGTCGGTCGCGCTGGTCGAGGCGCGTGACATCGCCAGCGGTACGTCGTCGCGGTCGAGCAAGCTCTTCCACGGTGGCCTGCGCTATCTCGAGCAGCTCGATTTCGCGCTGGTCCGCGAGGCGCTGCACGAACGCGAGCTGGTCCTCACCCGGCTGGCGCCGCACCTGGTCAAGCCGGTCCCGTTCCTATACCCGCTGACCCGCCACGGCTGGGAGCGGGTGTACGTCGGCGCCGGACTGGCGATTTACGACGCGATCGGTGGCGCCCGATCATTGCCGAGGCATCGCCACCTCACCCGGCGTGGCGCGCGATCGCTCGCACCGGCGTTGCGCCGCGACTCGCTGGTCGGCGGGATCCGCTACTACGACGCCCAGTGCGACGACGCCCGCCACACCTTGACGCTGACCCGCACGGCCGCGTCGTACGGCGCGACGGTGCGCTCCTCAACCGAGGTGGTCGGCTTCGTCCGCGAGGGTGGTCGGATCACCGGCGCGCACCTTCGCGACACCGAGACCGGCGCGACTGCCACGGTGCGGACTGGTGTCGTGGTCAATGCGACGGGCGTCTGGACCGACGACGTGCAGCGGCTGGCCAACTCGCGCGGGGAGTTCAAGGTCCGCGCCTCCAAGGGGATTCATATCGTGGTGCCGCGCGACCGGATCTCCTCCGAGCCCGGGCTCATCCTGCGAACCCCGACGTCGGTGCTCTTCGTGATCCCGTGGGGCGACTACTGGATCATCGGCACCACCGATGACGACTGGCGATACGACAAGGCACATCCGGCGGCGAGCCGGGTCGACATCGACTATCTGCTGCGTCACGTCAACGAGGTGCTGGCGGTGCCGCTGACCCGGGACGACATCTCCGGCGTTTACGCCGGGCTGCGGCCGCTGCTCGCGGGTGAGCAGGAGGACACCTCGCAGCTCTCGCGGGAGCACGCGATCAGCCACTCGCCGCGCGGGATGGTGTCGGTGGCCGGCGGCAAGTACACGACCTACCGCGTCATGGCACGCGACGCGGTTGACGCTGCGGTCGAGGACCTCGGCCGGCACGCGCCGCCGTGCGTGACCGAGCACATCCCGCTGGTCGGCGCCGACGGCTACCACGCGCTGGCCAACCAGGTCGAGTCGCTGGCTGAGGATCTCGGGCTGCCACGGTGGCGAGTCGACCACCTGCTCAACCGGTACGGCGCGATGCTCTACGACGTCCTCGCTCCGGCGGCACAGGATCCGGCGTTGCTTGAGCCGGTGCCTGCCGCCGGTACATATCTGCTGGCCGAGGTGAGGTACGCCGCGACCCACGAGGCGGCGCTGCATCTCGATGACGTGTTGGCCCGTCGTACTCGGATCTCGATCGAGACCACGCATCGCGGCGTCGAGTCGGCGCGGCCGGTGGCGCAGCTGCTCGCGTCGGTGCTCGGGTGGGACGAGGACACCCGCGAACGTGAGATCGAGTCCTACATCGCGCGGGTAGAGGCCGAGCGGTTGAGCCAGGAGCAGACCGACGACGTCAACGCCGACGCCCGCCGCCTCCTCGCTCCCGACACCCGCCGAACCGTCGTCTAACCCCGCGCATGTGCCATTGGTGGGGTTATAACCCTGCGGATGTGCCATTGGTGGGGTCAGGACGCCATCAATGGCACATCCGCGTGGAGCTGGGGCGGGCCGGCTCGCAGCAGTTGCACGCCTGGTGGCAGTCCGCGCCCGGCGTTCCTGCGATAACAGGTCTCGACCTGATCGAGGATGCGATCAGCTTCTCGGAGTAGCTGGCGGGGCGCGTCGTGCAGCACGGTGAGCCCAGCGGCAGTCATCGCATCGTGTCGCGACTGCATGTCCTCAAAGTCGTCCTCGCCGGCGTGATGTTCACGACCGTTGGTCTCGTGGACCAGGCCGGCTTCGACCCACAACGCATCGGGGCACACGCGTCGGCCGTCTGGCAGGCCGAGGAGCGCGTTGAGTAGCGGCGGCGGTAGGACCGTCGACTGACAGCAGAGCGTCGCGAAGTCCGCCTCCGGCGCAGAACGGATTCCGCCGATGATGTCTGCCACAACGAGCCTGGCCACGCCGGCACCGCGACCGGTGATGTGTGGCACCTCCAGCGCGAGTGCCTCCGGCCAGACGATCCCGCGTTGGACTGCGTCTGCGAGTACGGCGGTCGCCACCCGGCGGTCACCGATCCTGGCTGCGAACTCGATCAGCGCGCGAGTGGGCGGGCAGTAGGGGAGACCGTTGATGATCCGCGGCGCCGGCGGGCGGTGCGTCCGGCGGACCATGACGCCATCGCGATTTACCCGCCTGGTTTCGGCGGGCAGCAACAGGCGAATGATCGGGTCCTCCGGCAGGTATCGAATCGCATAGCCCGATAGCGCTGTCGCATCTCCGAGCAGCGCGTGCGGGCCGCCGTAGAGCAGCGCGGCACGCAGTCGTTGGCGGGTTGACGGCGTACCCGTCGCCGCGAGGTAGACGCCCGGGAGCAGGATCTGCCAGCGGGTGCCGAGGCGATGTCGGACCGCGTCGAGCGACATGTACTGCAGCGCCTGCTGGCGGGTGGCGAGGTTGTCCTGCGCGCAGAGAAGCTGGTCGAAACTGAGGTTCATGTCTCGAACGATCGAGCATCGCGAGACGCAAACGGCCGGCGAAATCGCTCGCTGTTGACGGTTGCACCCGGATCCGAACCTGTGGAAGCCGCGCATGGCACATGCGCGGGCCTGTGGACCCACTGATGGCACATGCGCGGGGCTATGGACCCACTGATGGCACATGCGTGGGCCGATAGGCCCACTGATGGCACATGCGTAGGGCTAGAGGTCGCTGTTGTCTTTTAGGCGCTGGCGGGAGTTCGTGATCTCGGTCTCGGCGTCGGAGCGGCCGACCCAGTGGGCGCCCTCGACGCTCTTGCCGGGTTCGAGGTCCTTGTAGACCTCGAAGAAGTGCTGGACCTCGAGCCGGTCGAACTCCGGCATGTGGTGGATGTCGCGCAGGTGCTCCTGGCGCGGGTCGTTGGCCGGCACGCAGATGACCTTGTCGTCGCCGCCCTTTTCATCGGTCATCCGGAACATCCCGATTGCACGGCTGCGAATCAGGCAGCCAGGAAACGTCGGCTCCGGCAGCAGCACGAGGGCGTCGAGCGGATCCCCGTCCTCACCGAGGGTGTCCTCGATGTAGCCGTAGTCCGCCGGATATTGCGTCGCGGTGAACAGCGTGCGGTCAAGGCGCATCCGCCCGATCTCGTGGTCCATCTCGTATTTGTTGCGGGTGCCCTTCGGGATCTCGATCAGAACGTCGAATTCCACGCGGGCTCCTCTCGTCGGGCTTTCGGCACCACGTAGTCTGCCGCGAGGTGCGTACTTCCAATGCAGCGACCCTCGCGGTCGCGATCCTGGTGACCGTCGGCGTCACAGTGGGGTACGCCGTTGACCACCACCACTCCTCGCCTAAGCCGGTGGCGGCGCCATCGACCACGTCGTCGGGATCGCCGATGCCACTGCCGTCGAGCGCGCCGCCGCGGCTGCCGGTCCTCGGGCGCCTCGACCCGACCGTGGCGCGTCCGACCGCGCACGGCGTTACGGCCAGGCTCGCCTCGGCAACCGGCCCGGTCACCAGCGGCGCCCATCTGGTCGGGGAGGTGGCCGACGCCGACACCGGCGCGGTGTTGTGGGCTCGCGGGGCGGGCGTGCCCGAGCCGCCGGCATCGACGACGAAGCTGCTCACCGCGGCCGCGGCGCTCGACGCGCTCGGACCGAACTTCCGGCTCCAGACCACCACCCGGCTGGTCGCTCGCACCGTCTACCTCGTCGGTGGCGGGGACCCGACGGTCGTCCGCAGCGACAACGGCACCGCCGGCCAGGGCTATCCGGCGCCGGCCTCGCTTGCCACGTTGGCTCGTCGTACGGCGAAGGCGCTCGGCACCGTGCGCAACGTCCGGCTGCGGCTCGACGCCAGCGCGTGGAGCGGCCCGTCGATGGCGCGAGGCTGGAAGCCGAGCTACGTGACCGAGGGAGACATCACGCCGCCGTCCGCGCTCGAACTCAACGAGGGTCGGATCGATCCCTCGGACGAGTTCGCGTCGCGCAGCCCGACGCCCGCCGCGCAGGCCGGCGATGTGTTCGTCGACCTGTTGCGCGCCGACGGCGTCCACGTGATCGGCAAGGTGGCGCTGGCCACGGCCGGCGCTGGATCGTCGCCGCTGGCGAGCATCGAATCGCCGCCGCTGTCCGCGATGGTCGAGAACATGTTGACGGTGAGCGATGACGACGTCGCGGAGGCGTTGGGTCGGGCGGTCGCGCGCCATGATCACGTCGCCGCCACCTTCACCGGTGCCGGGCAGGCGGTGATCGCCCGGGTTGCCTCGCTCGGCGTGCCGACGACGGGGGTCTCGCTGCAAGACACCAGTGGCCTCTCGCACCTCGACCGGATCACCCCGGCCGCGCTGATCGGCGTGTTGCGGGCGGCGATCTCATCGCGTCATCCGCAGCTGCGGGCGGTGGTCCAAGGCTTGCCGATCGCCAGCCTGACCGGCACGTTGGCCACGAGATATACGACCAAGCCGGCGGTCAAGGCGGCCGGTGTGCTGCGTGCCAAGACCGGCACGCTGAGCGGCGTCAACACGCTGGCGGGCCTCGTGACCGACCGAAGCGGCCGGCTGCTGGTGTTCGCCTTCATGGCATCTGGCGCCGCGTCGCCCGGGCTCACGGTGCCCGCGCTCGACAATCTGGCATCGCGGCTGGCCGGCTGCGGCTGCGGCGGCGGGGCGTAGGTTTTAGACGTGCAGTTGGTTGACTGGCGGCTGGCGGCCGCGACCGGGACGAGGCTGGTCCCGCCCGGGCCCAAGATCTCCCTTGAGGCCGCCCGCGCCACGGTCGAGAGCCTTCGGCGTACGGCCGACCGTGCCGACCGTCACGTCGCCGACGTCACGGGTCTTGATGTCGCGACCGACAGCGCGACGACGGTGGTCGTGGATCGTCCGGACTGGATCCGGGCCAACGTCGAGAGCTTCCAGGTCATGGCCGACCCGATCATCGAGACGCTGCTGGCCCGCAAACCGGCGTCGATCCCGGGCGCGGTCGCGACCTCGATCGGGTCGCGGGCCGCGGGGGTCGAGGTCGGTGCGCTGCTCAGCTATCTCGCGACCAGGGTGCTCGGTCAGTTCGAGCTGCTCGGCCCGCCGCGGTCGGCCGGGAATGAGCGGGCGCCCGGCCGCCTTACTTTGGTCGCGCCCAACATCGTCGCGGCCGAGCGCTCGCTCGCCGTCGACCCGGCCGACTTCCGGCTCTGGGTCTGCCTGCACGAGGTCACCCACCGCACCCAGTTCGCGGCGGCGCCGTGGCTGCACGGTCACGTGCAGGAGCTGCTCCAGGAGTTCTTGCTTGCCTCCGACCTTGACACCACCGCCCTGCTCGGCCGGCTCCGGCAGGCGGTCTCCGGCCTGGCCGGCGCCGCCCGGGGTAACCGAGAGCTCAGCCTCGTCGAGCTGATCCAGACCCCGGAGCAGCGCGCGATCCTCGACCGGCTCACCGGCTTGATGAGCCTGCTCGAGGGCCATGCCGACGTGGTCATGGACATCGTCGGGCCCGAGGTCGTGCCGTCGGTCGGCGAGATCCGCAAGCGCTTCGACCAGCGCCGCCGCGACGCCAACCCGCTGCAGCGTTTCGTGCGCCGGCTGCTCGGCGTCGAGATGAAGATGAAGCAGTACGCCGAGGGCGCGCGGTTCGTCCGCGCCGTCATCGCCGAGGTCGGCATGTCGGGTCTGAACACGGTGTGGAGGGGCCCGCAGCAGCTGCCGAGCGGAGTCGAGATCCGTGACCCGTCGCGGTGGCTGACCAGAATCGGCGCCCCGCCCGCCGTCTCTGCCTGACAGGATCACTCGGGTGAGGCTCGACCCGGGGGTGGCGGCGGTGAGGCTGGCGGTACGCGGCGACCTGGCTGACTGCGACGCCGGCGACCTGGTGCTTGCCGCGGTGAGCGGTGGCGCCGACTCGCTGGCGCTGGCCGCTGCCCTCGCGCACGAGGCGCCCAAGCGCGGCCTGCGCGCGGGCGCGGTCACGGTCGACCACGGTCTGCAGGCCGGATCTGGCGAGCGCGCCGTCGAGGTCGCGAGGATCTGCGAGGAGCTCGGTCTCGAGCCGGTAGTCGTCGAGTCGGTAACCGTCGGCGCGAACGGCGGTCCCGAGGCCGCCGCTCGCGACGCGAGGTACGCCGCACTCGATCAGGTCGCGAGCCGCACCGGTGCGGTCGCGGTGATGCTCGGCCACACCCTCGACGACCAGGCCGAGACCGTGCTGCTCGGGCTGGCTCGCGGCTCTGGGGCCAGGTCGCTGTCGGGCATGCCGGCTCGGCGCGGCCGGTTGCGCCGCCCGCTTCTCGGCGTACGACGAAAGACCACGGTCGAGGTCTGCCGTGTCCTCGGGCTCGAGCCGTGGGCCGACCCGCACAATGCCGACCCGGCCTACACCCGGTCGCGGGTGCGGGAGGTGGCGCTGCCGGCGCTCACCGGGGCGCTCGGGCCGGGCGTGCCCGAAGCGCTGGCGCGGACCGCCGCGCTGCTGCGGGCCGACGCCGATGCCCTCGATGCCTGGGCGATAGCGGTCGCCGACTCGACCGAGGTCGCCACGCTCGGCGCCCTGCCGGCGGCGGTGCGCACCCGGGCGCTGCGGCTGGCCGCGATCGCTGCCGGCGTGCCGGCGGGGTCGCTGACCGCCGCGCACGTGGCGGAGCTCGATCGGCTGGTCACCGACTGGCACGGCCAAGGGCCGATAAGCCTGCCCGGGGGGTTGGTCGCCGACCGGTCATGTGGCAGGCTCAGGTTCCGATGACCTCGCCACTGCTCCCGATGGAGTCCACGGCCGATCAGCCGGCCAACCTGCACCCGGATGTCGAGGCCGTGCTGGTCTCTGCCGGTGAGATCGCGGAGAAGGTCGCTGAGCTCGCCGCGAAGATCGATGCCGACTACGCCGGCCGCGAAGTCGTGCTCGTCGGCGTCCTCAAAGGCGCGGTCATGGTGATGGCCGATCTGGCCCGCTCGCTGACCATCCCGGTGTCGATGGAGTTCATGGCGGTCTCGTCGTACGGCTCGTCGACGTCGTCGTCCGGCGTCGTCCGGATCCTCAAGGACCTCGACCGCGACATCACCGACTGCCACGTCCTGGTTGTCGAGGACATCATCGACTCAGGGCTGACGCTGTCCTGGCTGCTGCGCAACCTGCGCTCCCGCCACCCGGCCTCGGTCGAGGTCGTCGCGATGCTCCGCAAGCCCGACGCCGAGCAGGTCCACGTGCCGGTGTCCTACATGGGCTTCGACATCCCGAGCGTGTTTGTCGTCGGCTATGGCCTCGACTACGCCCAGCACTACCGCGAGCTGCCCTACATCGGCACGCTGCGCCCCGAGGTCTACACCACCTAGGGTTGTACGCCGATATACCGACTCACAGCCAGTCCACAGCGGGGCAGTTGGGCGGCGGAGTTTAGCCAGCCGGTGTACCGTCAATGCTTGCGGAGGACTGATTTTTCGGGCCTCTGATCATCACAATCCCGTCAGCTGCAACACCCGTCGCACCGTCAGCCGCATCGAGCAGGAGCCATGAACCTTCGACGGACCTTCCGCGGACCCATTCTGTGGGTCGTCGTGGCGGCCCTGGTCGTGCTCGGCTTGCTCGAGGTCGCAACCGCGGGTGGCAGCTACAAGACCGTGCCGCTGACGACGATCCAGTCGGCGATCCACAACAACCAGGTCACGGCCGCGACCTTCCGCGACAACTCGCAGGAGATCCAGGTCAGTGTCAGCCCTCCGATCGGCGGGCAGGCGAAGCTGCAGTCGCCGTACACCTTGCATTTCGACACCAACCTTGAGTCCGAGCTGGCTGCGGCGAAGACGCCAAAGAACCAGGTCATCCCGACGACGATCATTCGCGATCACACCAACCCGATCGTGGCGCTGATCGAGACCTTCCTTCCGTTCATCCTGTTGATCTTGGTGATGCTGTTCTTCCTCAACCAGATGCAGGGCGGCGGCGGCCGGGTCATGCAGTTCGGCAAGGCCAAGGCCAAGCTGGTCAGCAAGGACACGCCCAAGACCACCTTCGCCGATGTTGCCGGCGTCGACGAGGCGATCGAGGAGCTCCAGGAGATCAAGGAGTTCCTCGAGAATCCGGCGAAGTTCCAGGCGATCGGCGCGAAGATCCCCAAGGGCGTCCTGCTATACGGTCCGCCAGGCACCGGCAAGACGCTGCTTGCCCGGGCCGTCGCCGGCGAGGCGGGCGTGCCGTTCTATTCGATCTCCGGCTCCGACTTCGTCGAGATGTTCGTCGGTGTCGGTGCGTCCCGGGTGCGTGACCTGTTCGAGCAGGCGAAGACCAATGCGCCGGCGATCATCTTCGTCGACGAGATCGACGCCGTCGGCCGTCACCGCGGCGCCGGGCTCGGCGGTGGTCACGACGAGCGCGAGCAGACCCTCAACCAGATGCTCGTCGAGATGGACGGCTTCGACGTCAACCGCGGCGTCATCCTGATCGCGGCCACCAACCGGCCAGACATCCTCGACCCCGCGCTGCTGCGTCCGGGCCGGTTCGACCGCCAGATCGTGGTGGACCGCCCCGATCTCGAAGGCCGCAAGGCGATCCTGAAAGTGCACGCCAAGGGCAAGCCGTTCTCTCCCGACGTCGACCTTGACGTCGTCGCGCGCCGTACCCCGGGCTTCACCGGCGCCGACCTCGCCAACGTGATCAACGAGGGCGCGCTGCTGACCGCGCGTGACAACTCCAAGCAGATCACCAACCTGATCCTCGAGGAGTCGATCGACCGCGTCGTCGCCGGCCCGATGCGCAAGACCCGGGTGATGAGCGACAAGGAGAAGAAAGTCACCGCCTACCACGAGGGTGGTCACGCACTGGTCGCATGGGCACTGCCCGACACTGCGCCGGTCCACAAGATCAGCATCGTGGCCCGCGGCCGCTCGCTCGGCCACACCCTGGTCCTGCCGGAAGAGGACAAGTACAACCAGACCCGCTCCGAGATGATGGACATGCTCGCCTACGCCCTCGGCGGTCGGGCGGCGGAAGAGCTCGTCTTCCACGAGCCGACCACAGGAGCCTCGAACGACATCGAGAAGGCGACGTCGGTCGCCCGCGCGATGGTGATGACCTATGGCATGAGCGAGAAGCTCGGGCCGCTGAAATTCGGGCGTGGCGAGGGAGATGTGTTCCTCGGCCGCGATCTCGGCCATGAGCGCGACTTCTCCGAAGGTGTCGCGACCCAGATCGACGATGAGGTGCGCGCGCTGATCGAGCGGGCTCACAACGAGGCCTGGGAGATCCTGGTCAAGTATCGCGATGTGCTCGACGACATGGTGCTTAAGCTGCTCGACAAGGAGACGCTGACAAAGGCCGACCTGAGTGAGATCTTTGCCTCGGTCGGCAAGCGCCCGTCGCGTGACTACGCCTCGAGTCGCAAGCCGCCCGCGGGCAGGCCGCCGGTGTTGACCCCCGCCGAGATCGCCAAGCTCGACCCCAAGGATCTTGCCGCGCTCGGCCACAACGGCAACGGCGGGCGTTCGCGCACCAACGGCGGCAAGTCCAATGGGACGGCCGCTGCCAAGTCCAACGGCACTAGGTCAAACGGCTCGCGTACGACGGCCTCGTCGCGGTCGCGGGCCAACCAGACCGCGAAGCCCGCGGCCGCCGGCCGGGCCACCCGCAAGCGCACCGACGGACGTGGCCGGCAGGCCCCGGGGACCCCAGCCTGAGCACTGCCGGGTTGCCGGAGCTGGGCCGCTGCCTGGTGATGGGCGTGGTCAATGTCACGCCGGATTCGTTCAGTGACGGTGGTCGTCACTTCAGCACTGCTGCCGCCGTCGAGCATGGTCTCGACCTGCACGCAGCAGGTGCCGACATCGTCGACGTGGGCGGTGAGTCGACGCGGCCCGGCGCGACCCGGATCGACGTCGCCGAGGAGATGCGCCGCGCCGTACCGGTCGTGCGCGAGCTTGCCGCTGCCGGCGTGATGGTCAGCATCGACACGATGCGCCGGGCGACTGCCGAGGCCGCATTGGCAGCCGGCGCCGCGATGATCAACGACGTCTCGGGCGGCGCCGCCGACTCCGAGCTGCCGCGGCTGGTGGCCGAATCGCGGGTTCCCTACGTCGTGATGCACTGGCGCGGCCACAGCGCGCAGATGCAGGCGCTTGCCGACTATCAGGACGTTGTCGCCGAGGTCGCGGCCGAGCTCACCAAGCGACTCGACGCGGTCGTTGCCGCTGGTGTAGATGCCGAGCAGATCATCCTTGATCCGGGCATCGGCTTCGCGAAGACCGCCGCCCACAACTGGGCGCTCCTAGCCCGGCTGGATCAGCTGCTCGCTCTCGGCCGGCCACTGCTGCTCGGTGCCAGCCGCAAGTCGTTCCTCGGTGCGTTGCTCGCCAGCGACGGCGAGCCCCGCGCCACCGACGTTCGCGGCGACGCCACGGTTGCCATCACCGCGCTCGCCGCTGCGGCCGGCGCGTGGGGCGTCCGGGTCCACGAGGTGCGGGCAAACGCCGACGCGGTGCGGGTCGTCGCCGCAATCGCCGCCGCTCGATGAGCGACACCGAGGACGTCGCGGCGTCCAACCAGGAGTTCTACGCCGCCATCGAGTCCGGCGACCTCGACCGGATCGAGGCGATGTGGGACGACGCCGATGACGTCGCTTGCGTGCACCCCGGCTGGCCGGCGGTACGGGGGCGGTCGCGAGTGCTCCGCTCATGGGCTGTGATCATGGCCAACACTGCGTACATCCAGTTCTTTCCGACCGGAGTCGAGGTGGCAGTGGTGGGGGACGTCGGTGTCGTGGCGTGCGAGCACAGTTTGCTGGCGCGTACGACGGACTCTGAGGTCGGGCTGGGGGAAACTGCGCGAGTGGTCGCAACCAACGTTTTCCGGCGCCGCGCGGACGGCTGGCGGCTATGGGCACATCATGCATCGCCGGTGATGACGGCGACCGACGACGGGGAGCTTGAATGACCGACACGATTTCGCTACATGGCTTGCGGGTGCGGGGGTTTCACGGGGTTCTCCCGGAAGAACGAGCGGTCGGTCAGCTGTTCGTCGCGGATGTCAGTCTCGAGGTCGACACCGCTGCTGCAGCAGCAGCGGACGATCTCGATCTCAGCGTTGACTACTCCGAGCTGGCGCATCAGCTCGCTGCCGTCATAGCCGGTGAACCGGTGTCGTTGATCGAGACGCTTGCCCAGCATCTCGCCGACGTCTGTCTGGCCTCGCCGCTGGTCGATGCGGCAGAGATCACGGTCCACAAGCCGGATGCGCCGGTCGGTCTCCCGGTGAGCGACGTACTGGTGAGGATCCGCCGCGAGCGTCGCCGGTGAGCTCAGTGCTCAGTCTCGGCACCAACCTCGGTGACCGGCTGGCGCGCCTTCGCGGCGGGCTCGAGGTGATCGGGCAACAGGTCGCGGTCAGTGCGGTGTCGCCGGTCTATGAGACGGCGGCGGTTGGAGTCGAGGACCAGCCGGCGTTTCTCAACGTGGTCGCGATAGTCGACTCCGAAGACGCCGAGCTGGTCTTCGGTGCCGCGCAGGCCGCCGAGCAGTCGCAAGGCCGGTTGCGGTCGCGTCGATGGGGGCCACGCACCCTCGATGTCGACGTGATCGCCGTGGGCGCGCAGCGCAGCGACGACCCACGGCTGACGTTGCCGCATCCCCGCGCGCACGAGCGCGGCTTCGTGCTGATCCCGTGGCTCGCGCTCGATCGCGCGGCGTCGCTTCCCGGCCATGGGTCGGTGCGAACGCTGCTCGCCGCGCTGCCGTACCAGGAAGTCGAGCGCTTTGCCGATCCGCTGCCCCAGCCGTGATCGCCCGGCCCTGAGGACCCGGCCCCGATGACACTCAGCCGATGAGACCGACCCGCTGGTGGCTGTTGCTTGTCGCTGCAGTCGTTGCCGGCGCGGTGGCCTACGTCGTGACCCGGTCGTCGTACGACGAGCTGCCATCGCCAAGCGTGGGCGCCTTGGTCGGGCTCGCGCTGCTCGCGATCTCCGAGTGCTACATCGCGGTCATGACCAGGGCACGGTTGGCCGGCCGCGCTGGCACCCGGCCGATCGATCCGCTGGCGGTCGCGCGGTTCGTGGCCCTGGCCAAGGCCTCGTCGATCGTCGGCGCGCTCGCGGCGGGTGGGTACGCCGGATTCCTCGCCTGGGTGGCGCGGCTGGGATCTCCGGCGGCCAACCGCGACACGACGACGTCCGGGTTGGGCGTGGCGATGGCGCTCCTGCTCGTCGCGGCGGCGCTGTTCCTGGAGCGGGTGTGCCGGGTGCCCAAGGGACCCGACGATGATGAGTGGCCGCCCGCCGAGGCATGAAGGGGACCACTATGCTGCCGTGTCATGTCAGCCGATAGCGGCGATGCCGCGCCAAGTGTGGCCGAGCTCGAGCAGTTGTCCACCCATGAGCTGCGCGAGCAGGCCTTCGCCCGTGCCGAGCAGCACCACGATGCCGGCTTCTTCTGGGACCTGATCACGCACCTTCGCTCGAGCGAGGAATTCGCTGCCGACGATGCGTCGGCAGGCAGCATCGGCGAGGGCATCAGCGACGTCATCTCGGGTGTCCGCGAGCTGCTCGGCGGTCACGAGAGCTCGCAGGAGCCGCTGCTACGAGCCCGCTACATCGCCTACCTCCGCACCGGCGAATAACCAACCCCGCGCATGTGCCATTGGTGGGCCGATAGCCCCACTGATGGCACATTGGCGGGCCGATAGCCCCACCAATGGCACATGCGCGGGGTTAGGCGAGGGGGACTGCTTTGACGGTTGAGGACAAGGCGCCGAGGCCGTGCTTGGTCTTGGCCGCGATGCGGACGTCGTACGTCGTGCCCGCGGTCAAGCCCCTGATCGTCGCGAACCGCCGCTTGGCGGGGACGACCAGCGCGTGGGACTTGCAGCCCTTCGAGCCTGGCACGCAGGTGCCGTACTCGATCCGGTAGGACTTGACCGGATCGCCACCGTCGTTCTTCGGCGCCTTCCAGTGCACCGAGACCGCGTGATGACTCGATGACGCCCTGACGTCGAGCGGCGCGGTTGCGGGTATCGCGATTGTCCTGATCACGGCCCGAGTCGAGCTTGATCCACCAAAGGCGTTGACGGCCTCGACCGCGAACCCGTAGGTGTGGCCGAGCTTGAGCTTCTTGGTGAAGTTGGTGTGCGTGACGGTCGGGCCTTCGCCGAGGAAGCCGCCGAGCTCGATGACCTGGACGATCAAACCGGGCGGGGCATCTTTGAGGCCGATTCCGGTCAAGTCGAGTGAGACGATCTGGTAGCCGACGATGCCACCGCCGGTGGCAGCAGGCGGCTTCCAGGTCAGCTTCGCCGATGTGGTCTTCGCGCTCCGGTGCACTGCGACCTTGAAATCGGTCGGCGTGCCGGGGTGGGTGCCCAGCACGGTCGCGGCTGCCGGGCTGCCGGCGGTGGCGCCGAACCCGGTGATGGTGTGAATCGGGGTCACGTTGCCCTTCGCCTTAGCGGCGAAGATCCGCACGCTGTGGTTGCCGGCGTTCGACTCGACCAGCTGACCGAGCGCGTTGAAGCTCAGCCCGCTCGGCGTGTCGATTCCGGTCGCACTCCCGGTGATTGTCGCGACGGTCTCGCTGACAGGGAGCCCCGAGGGCTCGCCGGGGACGCTGGGGAACACCAAGAGCTTGGATAGCGTGTCGGTTGTGCCGTCCGCGACCCACAGCAGACCGGATCCGATGGACAGGATCGCGGTCGGCGAGTGAAGCGGGTGCTTCGTCGAGCTTGTTACCTTTGCGTTAGGCCCGACGTCGCCGAGTTTGCCGGCCGAGTAACCGGTGATGCTGCCGCCGCCAGCGACTGGCGCGTTGATCACGTAGATCTCGGCATCGCTGCCATCCTCGAGGCCGTCGCCAAGGTCTCCGTCGTCGACCGCCACGCCCACCGGGTGGTTGAGCCCGGTCTTGCTGCCGGCGATCGTTTCTGCCGGCAGCTCGTTGCCGCTTGACCCGGCCGTGAACGCCTCGACCACGTTGGTCGCCGGATTGGTGACCCACAGCTCGCCGCCGGACAGCGTGATCGAGCTAGGTGCGCTGAGTCCGGTCGCAGAGCCCTTGATCGTGGCGCTCGGCGGAGTGTTGCCGGTCGCACCGTTGGGATACTGAGTGATCGAGTTGTTGCCCGCGTTGGCGACGAACACGACACCGGCACTGCTGACCGCGGCGGCAGATGGCGCCGATAGCCCGGTGGCCGCGCCCTTGATCGTCGCGATCGGGGTTGCCGCACCGGACGCGTGCGGCGCGAACTCTGACAGCGAGTTGGTGCCGGTGTCGACGGTCCAGGTCGCGCCGTAGTCGACCCCGCTAGAGCCGGCGGCGTTCGCCACCGCCCCGACGTCGGCAAACGTGCCGGCGAGGGTGGCAACGACGATGGTCACGGTCAGGGCGGTGGGAAGACGCATGCCCACAAACTAGAGCGTTCCATACCCGTAGAACGGTATTTCGACCACGTTGTGGACGGGGTGTCCGATTGCGTGGCGTTGCCCCGGCCTGCGGCTCAGCCGCGGCTGCGCGCGACGGTCACGATGTCGGCGGCGCTCAGTACGCCGGCATAGCGACCGCCGTCGGTCACGATCGCGCCGGGCGCGTTCCCCGCAAGGATCGTGGCGAGGGCGGCCTCGAGCGACGCGCCGGTCGGCACCGCGGCCGCGGGCTGGAGTCGGTCGGCGGCGCTGCCCTCGCCCGCGGCATCTGATCGCGCGAGCCAACCGCTGACCTCCGAGTCGTTGCCGACGACCGCCCACGACGACTCCGCTTTGTCCATCACCGTGGCGCAGTCCGCGAGCCGATCGGCGGGAGCAATCACCGGCCACTGCACCAGACCGGTGGTCGAGACCTGGACGACCGAGAGCCGCCGCAGCGTTCGTTCGGCTCCGACGAAGTCAGCGACGAAGTCGGTCGCCGGATGGGAGAGCAACGTCGACGGGTCGGCGTACTGCTCGAGGTGGCCGCCTTCCCGCATCACCGCGATCCGGTCACCGAGCCGGATCGCCTCGTCGATGTCATGGGTGACGAACACGATCGTCTTGCGCACCTGCTCCTGCAGCCGCAGGAACTCCACCTGCAGCCGGTCGCGCGCCACCGGATCGACCGCGCCGAAGGGCTCGTCCATCAGCAGGACCGGCGGGTCGGCGGCGAGTGCTCTGGCCACGCCGACCCGTTGCCGCTGGCCGCCGGAGAGCTCGTGCGGATAGCGCTTGGCATGCTTGTCCGGGTCGAGCCCGACCAGCTCCATCAACTCGGTGACCCGCGCCGCGGTGCGTGCTCTGTCCCAACCGAGCAGCTGCGGGACGGTTGCGATGTTGGCCGCAACGCTCTGGTGCGGAAACAACCCGACCTGCTGGATGACGTAGCCGATCCGCCGCCGCAGCTTGACCGGGTCGCCGCTCATCACGTCCCGGCCCTCGACCAGGATCCGGCCTGACGTCGGCTCGACCAGCCGGTTGATCATCCGCATCGTCGTCGTCTTGCCGCACCCCGACGGGCCGACGAGGACGGCGATCTCGCCGACGCCAACTTCGAGTGAGAGATCCTGGACCGCGACCGTCCCGTCGGCGTACTGCTTGTGCAGGTTCTCGATCGAGATCATCGGGTCGTCGTCGGTCGGAGCAGGCGGGGCACTAGATTTCACGAATGCGCCTTCCTGGCGGCTTCACATTCCACAAGCAGGGTGATCCCTGGCTGAGCTGGCACTACATCACCGCGAACAGCCACGACATTCTGACCGCTACCCAACAACATGTCACCCTGACCCTCGAGTCGGTCGCCCTGGGGCTGCTGCTGGCGATCCCGCTGTCCGCGGTCGCCCGGCGCAGCCACTGGCTGCGCACCACAGTGGTCAACTTCTGCACCGCGTTGTACGCCGTGCCGTCACTTGCGTTCATCGTCGCGCTGGCCAAGGTTTTCAACCTCAGCCGGCTGACGATCATCATCCCGCTCGCGGCCTATTCGCTGGTGATCCTGGTCCGCAACATCCTCACCGGGCTCGACGAGGTCTCGGCCGAGGCGATCGACGCGGCGCGTGGGATGGGCTTCACCAACACCCGGATCTTCCTTCGGGTGCGGCTTCCGATCGCGGTGCCGACCATCGTGGCCGGCCTGCGGCTCGCGGTCGTCTCGACGATCGAGCTCGTGGTGATCGGTGGGTACGTCGCGCAGGGCGGCTACGGCGCGAAGATCTTTCAGGGATTTCAGAACCACTCGCACACCGAGCTGACGACGTACTTGGTCCTGACCGTCCTGCTCGCGCTGGTCGCCGATGCGTTGCTGCTGTTGCTCCAGCGCGCGATCACGCCGTGGCGACGTGGGTTGGCGGCGTCATGAGGATCGCGATCGTCACCCCCGAGCACGTCAACAACTCGACCTGGCATCAGTTCTCGACCTGGTTCACGACCGGGTCGAACTGGACCTGGAACGGCACTAACGGGCAGGTCGGCGTCCTCCACCTGCTCTGGCAGCACGTGTGGATCTCGTTGCTATCACTGGCGATCTGCTGCGTGATCGCGATCCCGCTCGCGGTCACGCTGTCGCGCTGGCACCGCGGTGGGGCCGTCGTGACGAGCCTCGCCAACGCCGGTCGGTCGATCCCGATCGTGGGAGTCATGCTGCTGCTTGCGGTCGGGCCGATCGGGCTCGGCACCGAGCCGGCGATCATCGCGCTGGTCATCTTCGCGATCCCGCCGATCCTCACCAATACCTATACCGGGATCCGGGAGGTCGATGCCGAGGTCACTCAGGCGGCGATCGGGATGGGAATGAGCCGGGGACAGGTCATGAGGCGGGTCGAGGTGCCGCTGGCGATCCCGCTGATCGCGACCGGCGTCAGGCTCGCCGCGGTTCAGATCTGGGCAACTGCGACGATCGCGGCGATCATCGGCAGCGGCGGACTCGGCCAGCTCATCACGGTCGGCTACGCGACGCAGGCCTACGGCGAGGTGTACGGCGGGGTGCTCGTGGTTGCCGTCACCGCCGTCCTGCTCGACACCGTGCTACTACGCGCACAGGGCGCGATCCGGGCCCGGTACGGCGCCGTGGCGGCCGGCATCGCCATGTGATTAGCGCACGCGTCGCTTGGCAAAAGATTGATCAGACTGTGATGGCAGCCGGATAGATCGTTGTCGTAGTTGCGTGACACAGTTGTGACCACGTGCGGGCACCGACCCGCCAGACACGCGCGGAGGCAGCCCGGCCGCCGCGGGACACAGAAGGCAGGTTCGGATGTTTACCTCCCGTCGTTCCTCCACCGTCATGCTGAGCGCCGCGGGTTTAGCCCTGGCGTTCGTTGCCAGCGCCTGCGGCTCCTCGAGCAGCGGTGGCTCACCGCCTGCGACAACGTCAAGCCTGCCGGCGGCGTCGTCGCCGAGCGTTGCGACAAGCGCCTCGACGGCAAGCCTGCCCAGCATCTGCGGCGGCACGGCCGGCTCCGGCAAGGTGCTCGTCGCTTCCCAGGCCTTCGGTGAAAGCGAGACGCTTGCCGCGATCTACGCCGCCGCACTCAAGGAGTGCGGTTACAACGCCTCGACCAAGTCCTTCGCCAGCCGCGAGGTCTACTACCCGCAGGTCGTCAAGGGCAAGATCCAGGTCGTTCCGGAGTACGCCGCGACATTGACGGACTTCATCAATGACGCCGCGAACGGCGCCACCGCTCCGAGCAAGGCCTCCGGCAACATCTCGGTCACGATGAAGCACCTGCGGGCCGAGCTGCCGAGCAACCTGACCGCCCTCAACCCGGCGACCTCGACCGACAAGAACTCCTTCGCCGTGACCAAGGCGTTCGCGAACGCCAACCACATCACGACGATGTCGCAGCTCGCGACGTACTCCAAGAGCCACCCGCTTGAGCTCGCCGGTCCGCCGGAGTGCCCGACCCGGCCGTTCTGCGAGCCGGGTCTGAAAAGCGTCTACGGCATGAAGTTCAAGGGCTTCAAACAGACCGATGAGGGTGGTTCGCTGACCGTCAAGGCGATCAAGAGCGGCGCTGCCAACGTCGGGCTGGTCTTCACCTCGGACCCGACGATCGCCGCGAACGGCCTGGTAGTGCTGACCGACGACAAGCAGCTGCAGGCCTCGGACAACATCGTGCCGCTGGTCGCGAAGTCGCTCGCGAGCGGTGCCGCTGCGAGCGCGCTCAACGCGGTCGATGCCAAGCTCGACCAGACCACGCTGGTGGACCTCAACAAGGCGGTCGAGATCGACCACGGCACGTCCGCCCAGGTCGCCACCCAGTTCCTTAAGCAGGAGGGCCTCGACTAAGGCCGCTGGGGCAGCCTCGGGGTTGGCTGGGGTCAGCGGCGAGGGGTCCAGCGGAAGTTCCGGACCGCGAAGAACGTCGCTGCGACACCCCACAGCGCGAGGCTGCCCAGCTGATGCGGTGCCCAGGCGCTGCCGGTCGTCAACGGGTTGAACCCCTTGTACATCGCCACGATGAACGGCCGAAGCGGCAGGTAGGCAGCCACTTTGGCGAGGCCGCCATTGATCGGGAAATACGTGCCCGAGATGAAGACCAGGATGAAGTAGGGCAGGTTCACGATCGCCGGGCCGGCGTCCATGTTGGGGATCAGCGAGGACGCCGCGATGCCCAACGTGCAGAACACCAGCGCGGCGAGCGCGATCGTCACGATGAGCGGCAGGATGTGCGAGGCCGGCAGCTTCACGCCGTACACCACGATCGCGAAAACGATGCACACCACCGAGAGCAGCGTCGCCACGATCATCGCGTTGCCGATGATGCCGCCGATGAGCGCCCACGACGGAAGTGGTGTCCCGCGCATCCGCTTGAGGACGCCGAACTCCCGCTGTCGCACCAGGTTCAGCGCGATGCTGAGGAAGCAGGCGCTCATCACGCCGTATGCCAGGACGCTCGGCGTGTAGTACTGCGACAGCTTCACACTGGAGCCGAGGATGCTCGCGTCATGCCCGCCGCCGGCGACGCCGACCAGGATGAAGAAGAACACCAGCGGGAACGCGAAGGTGAAGAACGCCGCGGCCGGGTTGCGCCAGTAGCTCTTCTGCTCGTAACGGATCTGGGAGGCGACCAGGGCGAAATCGCTCATCGGGTGGCTCCTGTCGGCTCCGGCTCTGTGGCGTCGGCGATCAGGTCGCGACCGACCAGCGAGAGGTAGATGTCTTCCAGGCTCGGGCGGTTCGAGACCAGGCCCTCGAGTGCGACGTCGTACTTGATCGACCAGCCGGTGAGCGCGTGGAGGACTTTGACGTCGTCGTCGGTGGTGAGCTCGTAGTAGCCGTGGCCGTCAAGGGTCGCGTCGATGGGTAGCGACTGCGGATCGACGCCGGCCGGCAGTCGGAACCGGATGTGCGCTGCTGCCGTCGCGCGGCCGCCGAGCTCGTCGGGTGCACCCTCGGCGACCACCTTGCCGCTGCCGATGACGACGATGTTGTCGGCCAGCTCCTGTGCCTCGTCCATGTAGTGAGTGGTGAGCATGATCGTCGTGCCGAGACTGCGCAGCCCCTCGATCATCTCCCAGGCGCCGCGGCGGGCGGATGGGTCGAAGCCGGTGGTCGGCTCATCCAGGAACAGCAGCTTGGGATTGCCGATGATCCCGTAGCCGACGTCGAGGCGGCGCTGCTGGCCGCCGGAGAGCTTGTTGATCCGTGAGTCGGCCTTCTCGTCAAGTCCGACCATCCCGATGACCTCGTCGACGTCACGCGGCCTCGGGTAAAAGCCGGCGGTGCGTGCGAGGGTCTCGCGGACGGTCAGGTACGGATCGGCGGCGGTGCCCTGCAACACGATCCCGATGCCCTCGCGCCACTCGCGGGTGGCGTGGCGAGGGTCCATGCCGAGCACCTCGACCCTGCCGCGGTCGGCCTTGAGGTAGCCCTCGAGCACTTCCAGCGTTGTGGTCTTGCCGGCCCCGTTCGGGCCGAGCAGCGCGACGCACGCGCCCTGCTCGACCGAGAAGCTCACTCCCTGTACGGCGCGGGTGCTGCCGTAGCTCTTGTGCAAATCGTCGACGACGATCGCGGCCATTGTCCGCAGCCTTTCGTTGTCCTGCTCGTGTCGGGGACTCTGGGCGTATCGCCGTACCCGACGTTACGTCCCATCGGCACGACAAGTCGTCCGATTTTAGGCGCCTTCCCGCACGCATGTGCCATGAGTGGGGCCCTGGGCCTACCTGTGGCACATCGGTGGGCCTATGGGCCCACCGATGGCACATGCGCGGGGTTCGGGGGTTCTGGGGTTCGGGGGTTCTCGGCGATGCGGTGAGCTGGGCCGGCGCGGTCTGCTTGCGCGCGGCCACCGGCGCGACCTAACTGGCTGACCCGACCCGGCTAGCCTTGTCGGGTCCGGTACCCCCGTCGCGAGGGCTGGAACCACCTATGACGATGCTGCCACCCACCGAGCGCCCGGCGCGGCTTGCGGTCGGCGTGGTCAGTGCCGGCCGGGTCGGCGCGGTTCTGGCGGCTGCGCTGTCGCGGGCCGGTCATCGGGTCGAGGCGATCGCGGCGGTGTCGCGGGCGAGTCTGCAACGGGCGTCGCGACTGGTGCCGTCGGCACGGATCCGGCCGGCGGATGAGGTCGCCGCGGCTGCCGAGCTGTTGCTGCTCGCAGTGCCCGACGACGCGCTCGTCGATCTGGTCAACGGTCTTGCCAGTTCCGGCGCGGTCCGCCGCGGGACCCTGGTCGCTCACACCAGTGGCGCCCACGGGATCACGCTTCTCGACCCGTTGACCGAGATCGGCGCCCTGCCGCTGGCACTGCACCCGGTCATGACGTTCACCGGAACCGACGTCGATCTGGCTCGGCTTGAGGGTGCCTGCTTCGGGGTGACGGCGACCGATCAGCTGCGCCCGGTGGCGGAGGCCCTCGTCATCGAGATGGGCGCCGAACCGGTGTGGATCGCCGAGTCCTTGCGGCCGACCTACCACGCCGGTTTGGCCTTTGGTGCCAACAATCTGGTGACCTTGGTCGCTGAGGCAGGTGACCTGTTGATGCGGGCCGGCGTCGAGAACCCGCAACGCCTGCTCGGCCCGCTGCTCGGCGCTGCGCTCGACAACTCGCTGCGCAACGGCGACCGGGCACTGACCGGCCCGGTGGCACGCGGCGACGCCGGCACCGTCGCAGCCCATTTGCGGGCGATCGGCACCCAGGCTCCGGAGGCGATCTCGGCGTACGTCGAGATGTCGCGGCTGACCGCCGTGCGAGCACTCGCGGCCGGCACGTTGTCCGCAGAGCGGGCCGAGGCACTCCTTGATGTCCTGGCGCATCGGGAACAGTCGTGATCATCCCGTTCGTGGCGCAGACGCAGGAGCAGCTTGCGGATGCTCGTGACGGGATGGCCGGTCGGGTCGCCGTCGTGATGACGATGGGGGCGCTGCATGCGGGACATGTCCGGCTGATCCGGACCGCTCATGAGCTGGCCGACACAGTGCTCGTCACGATCTTCGTCAACCCGTTGCAGTTCGGTGCCGGCGAGGACCTTGACCGATACCCGAGGTCGCTCGAGACCGACCTCGAAACCTGCGCGGTGGAGCTGGTCGATGTGGTCTTCGCACCGGAGGTAGAAGTGGTCTATCCGCCGGGCGAGCAGGTAGCGCACCAGCACTCGGGCGCCCTCGGCGATCAGCTCGAAGGCGCCAGCCGGCCTGGTCACTTCGACGGCGTGCTGACGGTTGTCGCCCGACTGCTCGAGCTCACCAGAGCGGATGTCGCCCTGTTCGGTGAGAAGGACGCCCAGCAGCTCGAGCTGATCCGGCGGATGGTGGCCGACCAGCCGTGCCTGGTCGAGATCGTCGGCGTCCCGACCGTTCGCGAGCCGGATGGCCTGGCGCTGTCGAGCCGAAACCGCTACCTGGATGCGACCGAGCGAGCGGATGCATTGGCGTTGTCCAAGGCCTTGGCGTGTGGTGCCGCAGCTGCCAAGGACGGCGTAGCTGCCGTCCGCGCCGCGGCCCAGACCGTCCTCGCCGGCGCCCCCGGCGTGGCGGTTGACTATGTCACGGTTGTCGACGATGAGAGCTGGGGCCCGGCCGACGAAAACACCCGCCGGGCGCGGATTCTCGTGGCCGCCCGAGTCGGCCCGACCCGCCTCATCGACAATGTCGTTCTCGACCTCGGCACCTCAGGCACCGCAGCGGGCTGAAGGAGCATCAGTGCTACTGACCATTGACGTCGGCAACACCAACACCGTCATCGGATACTTCGACGGCGAGATCCTTGTCGAGTCCTGGCGCATCAAGACCGACACCCGCGCGACCGCTGACGAGCTCGCGCTGCTGCTGCGCGGCCTGCTCGTCAACAGCCCGCCACCGGACGGGATCTCGGCCTGCTCGACCGTGCCCGCCGTCCTGCACGAGCTGCGAGGCGTCTTCGCCCGCTACTACGAGCAGGTGCCGGCGCTGATCGTGGAGCCAGGTGTCAAGACCGGCGTGCCGTTGCTCATCGACAACCCGCGCGAGGCCGGGGCGGACCGGGTCGTCAACACGCTGGCCGCCCACACCCTGTTCGGTGGCCCTGCGATCGTTGTGGACTTCGGGACCGCGACCAACTTCGACGTCGTCAGCGCGAAGGGTGAATACCTCGGCGGCCCGATCGCCCCCGGCATCGAGCTCTCGATCGACGCACTGGCGCTGCGCGGGGCTCAGTTGCGCAAGGTCGAGCTCACCAGACCTCGGGCGGTCATCGGCAAGACCACGGTTGAGTGCCTGCAGTCCGGCGTGATCTACGGTTTCGCCGGTCTGATCGACGGCCTCGTGCACCGCATCAGCGACGAGCTTGACGCCGATCCGGTCGTGATCGCGACCGGCGGCCTTGCCCCGATGGTCATCGACGAGTGCGAAACGGTGACCGAGTACGAGCCCGATCTCACCCTCATCGGACTGCGCCTGGTCTTCGACCGCAACCGCGTCTGATCCGTCGGCAGCGTTAGCCTGCTGCGTTGTGAGCGAGACTGAGCCGGACCGGCAAGCTGGGCGCGACCAGGCGGCGCCCGACGAGAGCGAGCAGATGCGGGTGCGCCGCGAGAAGCTGGCGCGGCTGCAGGCCGCCGGCGTCGACGGCTATCCGGTCGGGGTGCGTCGTACGACGACCAACGCCGAGCTCCGCGCCCGCTTCGGGGACCTGGCACCGGATGCCGAGACCGGCGAGCGGGTCTCGGTGGTCGGCCGGGTGGTTCTCAAGCGCGACGGCGGCAAGCTGTGTTTCGCGACGTTGCGCGACGGATCGGGCGAGCTGCAGATGATGCTCTCGCTCGACCGGCTCGGCGAGGAGCGGCTCGGCGAGTGGAAGCGCGACGTCGATCTCGGCGACCACGTCAGCGTCGATGGCGAGGTGGTGTCGAGCCGCCGCGGCGAGCTGTCGGTGATGGCGCAGTCATGGACGCTGGCCAGCAAGGCGCTGCGACCGTTGCCGGAGAAATGGCACGGCCTGGCCGATGAGGAGGCCCGGGTTCGGCGGCGCTACCTCGACCTGATCGTCAATCCGGACGCCCGCCGGCTCTTCGAAACCCGGGCAAAGGTGCTCGGCTCGCTGCGCAAGACGCTGGCTGACCGGGGCTTCGTCGAGGCCGAGACGCCGATCCTGCAGGCGATCCACGGTGGCGCGACCGCAAGGCCATATGCCAGCCACATGAACGCCTTCGACATGCCGGTATACCTGCGGATCGCCCTCGAGCTCTACCTCAAGCGGCTCGTCGTCGGAGGGGTCGAGCGGGTCTATGAGATCGGCCGCAACTTCCGCAACGAAGGCGTCGACGCCACCCACGCCAACGACTTCACGATGCTCGAGGCCTATGAGGCGTACGGCGACTACGACACGATGGCCGACCTCACCCGGGCGCTGATACTCGATGCCGCTCGAGCGACCGGCTCGACGATCGTGGCCCGAGCCGGCGGCGGCGAGCTTGAGCTCGACCAGACCTGGCGGCGAGTGACCGTCTACGGCGCCGTGAGCGAGGCGGTCGGCGAGGAGGTCACGCCGGACACGTCGGTCGAGGACCTTCGCCGGATCGCGGCCGCGAGCGAGGTTGCGCTTCAACCGAGCTGGGGTGCCGCGGAGATCGTGCTCGAGCTGCTCGAGCAGCTGGTCGAGCACACCCTGATCGACCCGACGTTTGTCTGCGACTACCCCGCCGCCGTCCGGCCGCTGGCCCGCCCGCATCGCGACGACCCTCGGCTGGCCGAGGCCTGGGACCTGATCATCAACGGGGTAGAGCTGGCACCGGCGTACTCCGAGCTCGTCGACCCGATCGAGCAGCGGCGTCGGCTCACCGAGCAGTCGCTCAAAGCGGCTGGTGGTGACCCCGAGGCGATGCAGCTCGACGAGGACTTCCTGCGCGCGCTCGAGCACGGCGCCCCGCCGATGGGCGGTCTCGGGCTCGGTGTCGACCGGCTATTGATGCTGCTGACCGGTGAGAACATCCGGCAGACGATCACGTTTCCGATGGTGCGGCCGGAATAATCCCGCCGGCTGAAATTGGTGGGTCGTTCTTCGCTATTGTGAATGCCTCGATAGCTGTGAACGACAGCATTTTCTACGAAGGAGATATCGTGGCGCAGCGCTTTCAGGTCCTGCTGGTTTGTGACCTGCATTCAGATGACACGCCCGGCACCGAAACCGTGATATTTGCCGTTGACGGCACCAGCTATGAAATCGACACCTGCGCCGTCCACGGTGCCGAGCTGCGCGAGGCGTTTGCGCCGTACGTCGCGGCCGGTCGTCGAGCCGGGCGCAGTGGGTCGGGTCGTGGTCGCCGTCGGGGGGCTCGTTCAGCAAGCGGTGTCGACCCGGCCGCGGTCCGGGCGTGGGCGCGGGCCAACAACGTCGCCGTCAGCGAGCGCGGCCGGATCAGTGCTGCGGTGCTCGACCGGTACGCCGCCGCGAAGCGCTAACCGGCTCCCGCGCTCGAATTCGGCAGGTCGCAAGAAGTTTCAGCCAGCGGCTGAACTGGAATGGCTCCCTGGCCGAAGAGGTTGTATCCGGCAACGGTAGCTATCTGCCAAGTGCAACATGTCGCGCTCGGGTCAGGGCTAGCATGCGGGAAGTGGGACAAGCGGGTCCCTCCGCCCCGTTTCGGTCAAGGAGCGAGCATGTTTGAAAGGTTCACAGACCGCGCCCGGCGGGTCGTCGTCCTGGCTCAAGAAGAAGCCAGGATGCTCAACCACAACTACATCGGCACTGAGCACATCCTGCTTGGCCTGATCCACGAAGGCGAAGGCGTCGCCGCCAAGGCGCTCGAGTCGCTTGGCATCTCGCTGGAAGGTGTTCGCCAGCAGGTCGAAGAGATCATCGGGCAGGGCCAACAGGCGCCCAGCGGCCACATCCCGTTTACGCCACGAGCGAAGAAGGTCCTCGAGCTCAGCCTGCGTGAGGCGTTGCAACTCGGACACAACTACATCGGCACCGAGCACATCCTGCTCGGGCTGATTCGCGAGGGCGAGGGCGTCGCCGCGCAGGTGCTCGTCAAGCTCGGCGCCGACCTCAACCGAGTCCGCCAGCAGGTCATCCAGCTGCTCTCCGGCTACCAGGGCAAGGAGCCCGCAGCGGCCGGCGCGAGCGGCGAGGGTGCGCCCAGCACGAGCCTGGTGCTCGACCAGTTTGGCCGCAATCTCACCCAGGCAGCACGGGAAGGCAAGCTCGACCCGGTCATTGGCCGGGAAAAGGAAATCGAACGGGTCATGCAGGTGCTGTCCCGGCGTACCAAGAACAATCCGGTGCTGATCGGCGAGCCGGGCGTTGGAAAGACGGCCGTCGTCGAAGGGCTGGCGCAGGCGATTGTCAAAGCCGAGGTGCCGGAAAACCTCAAAGACAAGCAGCTCTACACCCTCGATCTCGGCGCGCTGGTTGCCGGTAGCCGCTATCGCGGTGATTTCGAAGAGCGGCTGAAGAAAGTCCTCAAGGAGATTCGCACCCGCGGCGACATCATTTTGTTTATCGACGAGATTCACACCCTGGTCGGCGCGGGCGCTGCCGAAGGCGCGATCGATGCCGCGAGCATTCTCAAGCCGATGCTGGCGCGTGGCGAGCTGCAGACGATCGGCGCGACCACGGTCGATGAGTACCGCAAGCACCTGGAGAAGGACGCGGCGCTCGAGCGCAGGTTCCAGCCGATCCAGGTCGGCGAGCCCTCCCTCGCCCACACCATCGAGATCCTCAAGGGTCTGCGGGATCGCTACGAAGCCCACCACCGGGTCTCGATCACCGACTCGGCGCTGGTCGCTGCGGCCAATCTTGCCGACCGCTACATCTCCGACCGGTTCCTGCCGGACAAGGCGATCGACCTGATCGACGAGGCCGGCTCCCGGATGCGGATCCGCCGGATGACGGCGCCGCCGGACCTTCGGGAGTTCGACGAGCGGATCGCCGCGGTGCGCCGGGAGAAGGAAAGCGCGATCGACGCACAGGACTTCGAGAAGGCAGCGTCGCTGCGTGACAAGGAGAAGACGCTGCTGTCGCAGAAGGCCGACCGCGAGCGCGAGTGGAAGGCCGGCGACATGGACGTCGTCGCCGAGGTCACCGACGAGGAGATCGCCGAGGTCCTCGCGGCCTGGACCGGGATCCCGGTCTTCAAGCTGACCGAGGAAGAGACCGCTCGGCTGCTTCGCATGGAAGACGA
>DATAUK010000022.1:0-1519 GCA_036268295.1 Mycobacteriales bacterium
CTGAACCCGTTGATCGTGACCCGCACCTTGGGCCGCTTGCCGCCGCCGAGCCCGGTCACGATCTGGTCCGGCACCGGGATCCCGGTCGCCGTCTTCCCGTTCAGCTCCACCAGTGCGAGAAACTTCATCGCCCGCCCCCAAACGCGACCCACCTCAGCCGACCAGGTCACACACTCTACGGGGGTGCGCCCAGAAAATCAGTCGCGATCCGGGCCCAAATAATGCAGCATGGCCAGGCTGATTTGTTGGGAGGTGAAACCATGACGGCAACTGAACAAAGTCGCGGCACACGGGCTCGGAAACGGGCGGTGGTTCTTGCGCTGCGCTATTACGGCGCCCAATTCGGCTCGCTGTGGCGTTTCACCGTCCCGGCGATGCTGCTCCCGGCCGTGGGCAATACCTGTATCTACTACGTCGCCCCGTTGATCGTCGCTCAGCTGGTCGGCCGCCTGGTCGGGCACGGCTCATTCGGCATCGGCACGGCGGCGACTTATCTGATCGCCTTTGCCGGGGTGCTGCTTTTCGCCGAGTTCTTGTGGCGAATCGGCGACCACTGCCTGAACCGCCTCGGCGGCCTCGGAATCGAGCGCCTCTACGTGATCGGCATGGACGAGCTGCTGGCCAAGGACGCGGCGTTCTTTCACGACAATTTCGCCGGCTCGCTGACCAAGCGGGTGCTGAGCTTCGCCTCCCGGTTCGAAGACTTCCTCGACAATCTGGTCTTCAACGTGGTGGCCAGCCTGGTGCCGCTCATCTTCGCCTCCGTGGTGCTGTGGCACTACGACCCGTTGCTCGTGGCCGGGCTCATCGGCTCGATCGTCGTCACCGGTGTCGGTATCGCACCGCTGATCCGCCGTCGCCAGCGGCTGGTCGACCAGCGCGAGGAGGCCATCGCCCGCGTGTCCGGGCACGTCGCCGACAGCCTGATGAACATGGACACGATCCGCGCTTTCGCGGCCGAGGAACGCGAGGCCGCCGAGCACCGGTCCCGCGTCGCCGACCAGCGGCGGAAATCGGTCCGGTCGTGGGACTACGCCAACCTGCGCATCGACACGCTGGTCGCCCCGATGTCCGTGCTGACCAACGTGCTCGGTCTGGTGCTCGCCGTCGCCCTCGGCGGGGGCCGCCACGGGATCGAAGCGGTCATCGTCGCCTTCACCTACTACTCCAACGCGACCCAGATCATGTTCGAGTTCAACCAGATCTACCGCTCCCTGGAGAGCTCGCTGACCGAGGCCGCCCAGTTCACCGAGCTGCTGCTGGCCCCGCCGACCGTGGTCGACCCGCCCGCGCCGGAACCGCTGCGGCCGAGCTCGGCCGGTGTCCGTCTCGAGCAGGTGACGTTCGCCCACGCGGGCGCGCCGCCGCTGTTCACCGGGCTCGACCTCGACGTGCCCCGCGGGACCAGGCTCGGCCTGGTCGGCCGGTCGGGGGGCGGCAAGAGCACGCTGCTTCGCCTGCTGCTGCGGATGACCGACATCGACGACGGCCGGATCCTGATCGGCGGCCAGGACATCAG
>DATAUK010000023.1:0-36015 GCA_036268295.1 Mycobacteriales bacterium
CCGGGGCTGCGGCCAGTCCCGGCGGCAAGGTGATCATTACTCGAAGCACAGTGTCGGGCACGCGTGCGTCGACAACGGGGCCTCAGCCCTACGGCGGCGGCTTGCTCGCGGCCGGCGGGAACGTGCAGGCGAGCGAAGTGACGCTCTACGGCAACACCAACTTCGGCGTTGGCGCCGATGGGACTACCGGTCCGGCGGGAGCGAGCATCACTAACTCGACGATCACCGGGACCAAGAAGGGCAGCGGTACGTCGTCGCTGGTCGGCGGCCTGGCGACGGCCGGCACCGGAGCCCTTCTGGCGGCCTCCGGCACGATCGACGCCACGAACCTGACACCAGATTGCGGCGGTGCGATCACGGACAACGGCTACAACCTCGCCAGCGACACGACGTGCAGGCTGCGTGCCAAGGGCAGCCGGCAGCATGCGGCGGCGAAACTCGGCACGCTGGTCGGCCACGGCGGCCCGACCAAGACCGTGCTTCCGGGCTTGACCTCGCCAGCGCGCAATGCCATCCCGTTCGGCAAGGCCGGCTGCGTCAAGGGCGCGACCGATCAACGGGGCAAGCCGCGACGCTCGCCGGCCGCCGGCAAGTGCGACATCGGCTCGGTCGAGGCCACCGTCGTCAACCCGAGGCTGCGCGCCAAGGTCGTCGGCCACAAGGCCGGAGGTCGCTACCACGGCGCCGTCATCGTGAAGTACCACTGCACCGTGCGATCAGCCCGACTCACGCACAAGTGTCCGAAGCCAACCCACCTGAGGTCGCACGGGAAGCATCACGTCAAGAAGACGATCCACGCGGTTGACGGCGGCACCGCCACGGTCAAGCTGACGATCACGATCTCCTAACGCGCGGCGACCAGTCGCCGACGGTGGATAACTTGCTCGTGATCGGATAGCCCCCAACCATGAGCGACGTACTTGCCCTGAGCGTGGCGCGCAACTTCGACAGCGCCTTGCAGCTGATGGCGACGGCCCTGACGGACTGTCCCGACCGGTTGTGGGAGACGGATCTGTGGCCGGTCGATGCGACCATGCATCATGTCCCGCAGGGCGGGATTCATGGCTCCGCGACCTGGTTCCTCGGCTACCACGTACTGACGTGTCTCGATTACGACCTGGGCGGAGACTTCGAGCGCTGGGTGCCTCCGCCGCCCTTCAATGAGAACACCTTCGGGTTCCCGAACCGCGTCTTCACCAGGTCTGAGCTTCTCGGATACCTCGACTGGTGCCGCGCTCGCGCGCGGCAAAGCTGCGCGGCCCTGACCGACGACCTGGCTCTCCGCCTGCTGCCAAGCACGCACCGATACGCAGGGACTCGGTACGGCGAGATCGTCGCCGCCATCCCGCTACATGTCGTTGAACACGCATCTCAGATCCGGCAGTTCCTCACGAGCTCAGGCGTCACGGTGCAACCTTTGCCTGGCGACCAGGGTTACCGAGGACCGACCGCAACCACACCGTAAGAGATGGCCGCAGGGCGTACGCTCAGTCATCTGACACGCGGGAGTCCGGGCGACCGGGCTGAGAGGGCGACTGCCGGTCGCCGACCGCCGAACCTGAACCGGGTCATGCCGGCGTAGGAAGTGAGCCGATGACGGCGACAGTTGGCACCGAGACACCTTCGACCACTCGTGGCGAAGTGCCGCTCACGCTCGCCGAATCGGCGCCGAAGGTGCTCGGCTGGCTGGACCAGATCGGCCTGTGGGGCAACCTCGGGGTGACGCTGCTGGCGCCGGTCGGTGCGGTCGGCGTCCTGATCCCGGTGCTCGGCGGGCCGCGGCTGTCGTTCGTCGCGGCCGGGCTCGCGGTCGTTGTCGGCACGGTGTTCGGGGCCTTGTTGATCGCGGCCGCCGCGGTTCCCGGTGCGCAGACCGGTGCGCCGTCGATGGTCTTGATGCGCGGGCTCTTCGGTCGCCGGATGTCCTACCTGCCGACTGCCATCAACGTGTTGCAACTGCTGGGCTGGACCGTCTTCGAGATCGTCGTCATCGCCTCAGCTGCGCAGCAGTTGTTGCCATGGCATTCCCACCGATGGCCGTACGTCGTCATTGCCGGCCTGCTCACTGCGGTCATGACGATCCGGCCGCTCGGTGCGGTGCGGATCCTGCGGCGGTATGCCCTCGGTGCGGTCGTCGTGGTGACGACGTACCTGTTCGTGCAGTTGTTGCGCCATCCGATGCCGTCGCTGACGCACGGCTCATGGTCCGGCTTCTGGGCCGGCGCCGACGTGGCGATCGCGGTGGCGGTGTCGTGGGCTCCGCTGGCCAGCGACTACACCCGTCACTCGCGTTCACCGCGCAGCGCCTTCGGTGGGGCTCTGGTCGGATACACCGTCACCCAGGTCGCCGGCTACGCGCTCGGCCTGGTGGCGTTGGCGACCGTCGTCCGGGTCGGCGACAGCAACCTGCAGCACGACATGTTCGGTGCGTTCATCGCCGTGCCGGTCGGCTGGCTGGCGTTCGGCGTGCTGGTGTTGCGTGAGCTGGACGAGTCGTTTGCCGACGGCTACTCCGCGGTGGTCTCGCTGCAGAACGTGTGGCCGGGCATCGACCGCCGGCTGTTCACGGTCGCAGTCTGCGGCCTCGCGACCCTCGGCGCGCTGGCGCTGAACATCAACAACTACATCAACTTCCTGTTGCTGCTGGCTTCGGTGCTGGTGCCACTGACCGCGGTGTTCTTGGTCGACTACTTCGGGACCTACCGCCACCGTGACTGGGATGTCAGCGCCGTCGCGCCGGCGCGGCCACTGATGATCGCGCCGTGGCTGCTGGGGTTCTGCGTCTACCAGCTGATCGACCCGAGTGCCGGCGGCTGGTGGGCACGAGCCTGGGACCGTGGTGATGGCTGGGTGCACCTCACCGTCGCCTCGTGGATGAGCGCCTCGCTACTGTCCTTTGCGGTTGCGGCAGTCGTGACCGTGCCGTTCGCGGTCGCTCGCCGGCCACGGCAGGTGGATCGAGAGGTGGCGTGACGTGACGCGGTTGAGCAAGGGCCAGCGTGCCCTCGCCTACGGCCTCGCCGGCTGGTGCAGTGAGGTCGTCACTACCGCGCTTCGCAGCCACGGACGCGACGGCGACTGGCGGCTGACCGGCACGACGTACGCATGGATGTTGCCGATCTACGGGGTCGCCGCAGTGCTCTTCGAGCCGGCCGACGACGCGTTGCGCCGGGCCGGCCGGCAGTGGTGGCAGCGCGGTCTGGCATGGACCGCGGGCATCTACGCCGTCGAGGCGGCGAGTGGTGAGGCGCTGCGGGCGACCACCGGTGAGGTGCCGTGGGACTATTCGCGCCGCCGCGGCGGTAAGCCGGAACCGACCCATTGGCGTGGGCTGGTGCGGCCGGCGTACGCACCGGTGTGGTTCGCGGTCGGGATCGGGATGGAGCGGCTGCACGATCTGCTAGACCGGATCGAGATCGCGCCGAAGGGACGTTGATGCCGCGCTTGCGACTGCTGCCGGTGGCGGGCCTGGTGTTGGTCCTGGGCCTGACGGCCTGTGGCACCCGGCTGCCGGACAGCGCTTTCACCGCGCCGCCGACCGCCGCTGGATCTGCGACCCTCCCGCCGGACGGGGGCGGCAGCACCGCTGCGGCAATGTTGCCCGGCAACACCACCTCCGATGTCGGCGTGACGCCGACGACGATCACGATCGGGGAGATTGTCAGTCGTACCAACCCGTTTGACCCGACGGCGTTCGTCGGGCCGATGTACGGGCTGGACGCGTTCGTCCGCTACACCAATGCGCACGGCGGGATTCATGGCCGGCAGATCATTCTGCGTACCTGTGACGACCAAGGATCAGGGGTCGAGAACGAGACCTGCGCGCACAAGCTGATCAACAACCATCACGTGTTCGCGCTGGTCTCCAATGCAACGTTCGACTACGCCGGCGCGTCCTACGTCAACTCCCAAAACGTGCCGGACATCGGTGGTCAGCCGATCGACAACTCCTACAACACCTACCGCAACCTGTTCGACATCTACGGCGAGGCCTACCAGCGCAACGGGCAGGTCGGCTACCACGGCCGGTTGTACGGCGGCACCGAGGTCTATCGCTACTTCAAGGAGAAGTTTCCCGACGTGCCGCTCAAAGCCGGCGTCGTGGAATACAACCAGTCGGACTCCGAGCGGTTCGGCAACAGCATCGTCCAGGGTCTGGAGCTCGAGGGCTACGCCGTCACCGTCAAGGTCGTGAACTCCATCCTGCCGGACTTCGACTCGGTCGCGATCACCTTCAAACATGCTGGGGTGCAGTACGTGTACGACGCACTCGACACGGCGGGCAACGTCAAGCTGTGCAACTCACTCGACAACAACAACGTGAACCTGACCGCGAAGGTGCTGACGACGCAGACGTGGGACCAGTCGGTCAACTCCGATTACGCCTCAGCGCCGAAATGCCGCAACGAGCTGTGGGCCACCGGCAACACCCGCAACTACGAGGACACGAAATATCACCAGGTGGCGTTGTTCCGCCAGCAGATGGCGGCCGACGGCGACGGCGGAAACCGGCTCTCCGACTGGGCGCTCGAAGGCTGGGCCGGCGGGCTCTGGTTCGCCGATGCGGCCAACAGCTGCGGCGGCTCGCTGACCCGCGTTTGCGTCGAGAAGTACATGAACCGCAAGACGCTCTACACCGGGCATGGCCTGCTCACACCGCGGCGGTTCACCTCAGAGGGTGCGGAGCCGTCGACCATCCGGAACTGCCTGAACGTCGCCCGCTGGGTTAGCGCGAAGGACTCCTGGGTTACCCAGGTGCCGAACATGGACACCAACTGCTTCACCGTCCACAACTTCAGCTATCCCGCGAGCTGACGATCATCCTGGGCGGGCCGCCGGCTCAGGGAGTTGGCGTCAGGTCCGTCACGACCGTGCGTTAAGGGCGTGCGCGTTAGCGCTGAACGAGGTTCGTGAACTCGGCCGGCTCACCGGCCAGCGCGACCTCGCCATGACGCAGCAGGTAGACGACGTCGGCCATTCGCAACGCGTCCGAGACGTGTTGCTCGACCAGTACGACGGTCGTACCGGCGGTTGCCATCGTGGTGACGACGTCGAACAGGGTCCGGGTGACCCGCGGCGCCAGCCCGGTCGAGATCTCGTCGAGCAGCAGCAGTCGGGGCTTGCGAAGCAGCGCATGCGACAGGGCGAGCATCTGCTGCTCACCGCCCGAGAGCAGCCCGGCTCGCTGGCTCAGCCGCTCGCGCAGGATCGGGAACGCCTCGAGCGCGGCGTCCCAGCCGCGCTTCGACCCGGCGAACACCGTGAGGTTGTCGCGAACCGACAGGTCAGGGAATACCCCGCCTCGTGCCGGGACGTGCACCAGGCCGGCCTTGGCGCGAAGGTGAGGCGCGAGATCGCTGATCACGAGGCCGTCCCAGACGAGCTCGCCCGTACTCATCGGGACCAGACCGGCGATGACCGAGAGCAGCGTGCTCTTGCCGGCACCGTTCGGGCCGAGCAGCGCAGTCAGGGTGCCGGTGGCGACGTCGAGATCGACCCCGTGCAGCACCTCGACCGGGCCGTATCCGGCGCGCACGTCACGCAACGCCAATGCGATTGTCATGCCGGCTCGACATCGAGATAGGCCTCGCGCACCGCCGCAGACTCACGTACCTCGTCCGCCGAGCCGGAGGCGATCAGCCGGCCCTCGGCCATCGCGTAGACCCGGTCGGCGAGACCGAAGACCAGGTCGACATCGTGCTCGACGAGCAGGATTGCCACGTTGGTGGACGCGACATCGCGCAGTACCTGTTGCAACCGTTGGGTTTCTGTCGTATCAAGGCCGCTTGCCGGCTCGTCGAGAAGCAGCACGGTCGGGTCGTGGCAGAGCGCCCGGCCCAATTCGACCAGCCGCAGCGTCCCGGTCGACAGCGTCTCGGCCGGTGTATCTCGGACGTCGTCGAGACCGAGCAGCTCGACGACCTCATCGACCCGATTCCGGTTGCGTCGCTGGTCGCCGAACGTCACGCCGATCAGCCCGGCGAACAGACCGCCGATTCGGTGCGCCATGTGGGCCGTCGTTCGGTTATCGGCGCCGACCTGCAGGTTCTCCCCGACGGTCAGCGTCGGGAAGATCTCGAGTCGCTGAAATGTGCGGCCGACGCCGAGCCGGGCGCGGGCATCGGAGCTCAATGCCGTGATGTCGCGACCCATCAGCCGGACCTTGCCGCGGTCTGGTGTCTCGACTCCGGTCAGGCAGTGGAACAGCGTGGTCTTGCCGGCACCGTTCGGGCCGATCAACGCCGCGATCGAGCCGGCGCTGGTCCACACCGTGACGTTGTTGACCGCGATCAGCCCACCGAACCGTTTGCTGATGCCGACCGCCTCGAGCCGACCGGCGTGCGGTGCCGGGCTCATGGCTTCGCCGCCGCGGCGATGCGGCGCGCCCGGATGTGCTCGGCAGCTGCCAGCCCGGCTTTGGACAGCTGGCCGCGCGGGTGTGGTTCCGGCGCTGCTGCCTCGAACTGTCGGATCAAGCTCCTCGGGTGGGCCGCCCAGTCGAGTAGCCGCCGTTGGGCGTCGGCGATTCCGCCCGGCAGCAGTCCGATGAACGTCGCGAAAACTCCGATCAGGATCTGGAAGAAGTCGGCGTTGTTGGTGACCGCATTGATCAGGACGACGAAGCCGGCACCGGCAACCGCGCCGGCCGCGCTGTCGGCACCGAAGACCACGACCACGGCAAACCACGGGATGCTCGAGGCCAGTGGATCGAATGCATCCGGTGAGAACGCGCCGCCTTGTTGCACTAGCAACGCTCCGCCGATCCCGGCCATCGCCGCTGACACCGTGAAGATGAAGACCTTGAGGGTGCGGACGTCGACCCCGACCGATCTCGCGCCGTTTTCGCTGTCGCGCATGGCGATCAACGACCGGCCAAGCGGACCGCCTCTGAGGTTGGTCATGACCAGGAAGACGACGGCGAGCACGACCAGCTCGAAGGCGTAGAAGGCGTGATCACCGGCCAGCGACCTTCCGAAGATCGACGGTCGGTCGACCTGCAGGCCGTTGGTGAAGTAAGGCTGTTGGAAGACGAAGCGGCTGACGAATGTCCCGACCGCGAAGGTGGTCAGCGCCAGGAACAGGCCGCGTCGCCGGATCGCCGGATAACCGGTCAGGAAGCCGACGGCGCTGGCGGCGAGCGCGGCACAGAGCAACGCAACCAGCTCGGGCGTGTGGGTGCTGAACCGACCGAACAGCAAGGCGCCGAGCCCGGCGTACCCGGCCTGGCCGAGGGAGATCTGCCCGCTGTATCCGGTGATCGCGACGATCGAGACGAAGATCACGGCGAGGGCCGGCACCTGCTGGGCCTGCCGGAGATCGACATCGGGAAACAGCAGCGGGCACAGCAAGGCGACTGCGGCAACGGCGTACGTCGCGACCTGCCGCCGGACGCTGTGCACCGTCGTACGACGGCGCGCCAGGCTGATCGTGGTGCCGGCGTCGCCGCCGCCACCGGCGAGGCGTTGCCGCAACAGCAGCGCGGCGAGCAGCGCGACGATCGGCAGGTTGGCCTGCAGCGCCTCCCAGATCCCCAGCGCGTTGCCGGTCGGAGTGAGCAGTGACATCTCACTTGCCCCGATGCCGAGTGCGACGCCGGCGAGGATCGCGACGGGGACGTTGGTCAGGCCCGCGATCACTGGCACCGCAAAGATCTCGAGCACGACGAGGGTCAGCCCGAACGGCGTGAACTGCACTTGCGGCGCGATCAGGATGCCGGTCAGCGCAGCAATGAAGGTGCCGGCCGACCAGCCGATCCCGGCCACCCGGTCGGCGTCGATCCCGGCAAGCTCCGCGAGGTCGCGGCGGTCGACCACCGCGCGGATCGACGTACCCAACGAGGTCCAGCGCGCGATCGCACCGAGCAGCATCGCGCCGACGATCACGATCGCGAGGTCAGTCACGGCATCGGTCTGGATCGTCAGCGACCTGACATGCCAGACGTGCTGCGGCAGCAGGCTGACTGCGTTCTGGGCTTGGGCTCCCCATACCTGGTAGGCGATCCCGATGATCAGCACGGTCAGGCCGATCGTCGCGACGAGCGACTCCGCGGCCGAGGCGCGGCGGCGCTGAAGCGGTCGGAAGACCACGCGCTGCACCAGCGCGCCGACCGCCGGTGCGAAGCCGAACACCACGATGACCGCGCCCAGCGCTTTCGGCAGGTGCCACACCGCAACCAGCTGCCGGAACAGGTACGCCGAGAGCATCGCGATCGCACCCTGGGCGATGTTGAAAACCCCGGTCGCCCGGTAGGTCACGATCAGCCCGATGCCCGACAGCGCTGCAATCGCCCCGAGCCCGAGGCCGGCGAATGCGTAGTTGAGGGCTAGCAAGTTAGTGTTCTGTCTGCGAGATGCAGTGGTGGATGTGTTTGGGCGCCGCAGCCGCCGCCAGGCCATATCGCAGACGGACCACTAGTGTCCCGCGTCTGGTGTGGTCGGCGGAATCAGTCGCCGAACTTCTGGCGCCGGACACTAACGAATCTTGGCCGGCGGCGGCGGATCGCAGATCCGGCACGGCCTCAGTGACCGGGCCTTGATGGCTGCCTTGTCGATCGCCCCGACGTTGGTCTTGCCGGCGACTAGCGTGCAATCCGGCCGGTGGTACGACGAGCCGTTCGGGAGAGCCAGCAACGCATCCGGCGCTAGCTCGGCTGCCGGCGGCGTCTGGGCTACGACCGGTTGGGCCACCTCGGTCTCGACGAGCAGGGAGTAGAGATCGTCGACCTTTCGCTCGACGTCGTGCAGCCGTCCGACCTGACGGCGGACGTCATCGCTGGCGAGGAACACCGCCCCGATCACGATCAGCGCGACGCCGGTCAGCCCACCGGACACCAGATAGGGCAGCTGCTTGGCGGTGACCGACTGGCCGGAGACGCCGTACCAACCAAGGAGGATCGAGAGCGCACCGAGGGCGAGCAGCGCCCAGCCGACGTAGGGCCGGGCCCGCTCCCAGACCCACTGCCACAGCGCCCGGCGGTCGGGCAGTGGCTCGCTCGGCGGGTCACCGATAGCCAACGCGCGCCTCCACTTCGCCGATGCGACACATCACTTTAGGTTCATGGCGCTGTCATGTTCTGCGTTGTTGATCGTGTCAGAGTGAGTGCGTGCCGACGCGCCCTGACGTGGTGGCCCATCGCGGCGCCTCCGCGCTGGAGGCCGAGCACACCCTCGCGGCGTATCGACGCGCGCTCGACGACGGCGCTGACGGCGTCGAGTGTGACGTCCGGCTGACCCGCGACGGCGTACTCGTCTGTGTCCACGACCGTCGGGTCGACCGAACCTCGAGCGGCCGCGGTGTGGTCTCGACGTTGGAACTGGCCGATCTGTCGGAGCTGGACTTCGCGTCGTGGCGCAACGGCGACGAGGAGCCGCCGGACCCGCTGCTGACCGCAGGCTGGGAAGCGCCCGACTTCGACCGAACGAGTGTCCTGACCCTCGAGCGGCTGCTCGAGATGGTGGCGTCGGTCGACCGCGGCATCCGGATCGCGATCGAGACCAAGCATCCGAACCGGTACGCCGGACTGGTCGAGACCACGCTGGTCGAGACGCTGCGCAGGTTCGGGCTTTCTGGCGGCACGGTCAACGGCAAGGACCGGGTTCAGATGATGAGCTTCGCGCCGAGTGGGCTGCGCCGGATTCAGCAACTTGAGCCCGACCTGCCGCGGGTCCACCTCATGAAGCGGCTGCCGCTGCTCAACCGGGACGGCACGGTAGCGACGAGCGCCACGATCGCCGGTCCGTCGGTAGAGGCGGTCAGAGCGTTTCCGTCGTACGTCGGGCGGGCTCACGCGCGCGGCCACGAGGTGCACGTCTGGACCGTCGACAAACCGGACGATGTCGACGCAATGGTCGAGCTCGACGTCGACGTCCTGATCACCAACGAGCCCGCCGCCGTCCTCGCCCAGCTCAACCCCTGACCCGTACGCATGTGCCATTGGTGGGCCTATAGCCCTACCAATGGCACATGCGCGGGGCTATCGCCCCACTGATGGCACATGCGCGGGTCTAGAGGGGGTCGCGGTGGATGGGGCAGGACATGCAGCGGGGGCCTCCTCGGCCGCTGCCGAGCTCGCTGCCGGCGATCCGCACGACCTCGATGCCGGCGGCTTCTAGCCGGGCGTTCGTTTCGACATTGCGTTCGTAGGCGACCGCCAGCCGCGGCGCGATCGCGAGGGTGTTGTTGCCGTCGTCCCACTGCTCGCGTTCGGCAGTGACCGGGTCGAGGCCGGTGTCGATGACCCGGAGTACGTCGATCCCCATGGCGGCCGCCGCCGCCGGAAGGAACGGCTGCGCCTCGCTGACGACCGATCCGCCGTCCCCGCCGCGGGTCACGACGAGCGCGGTCAGCGAATCGGCAATCGCCGGATACATGACGACCGCGTCGACGTCGACCATCGTGCAGACCGTGTCGAGGTGCATGGTGGCGCGTTCCTGCGCGATCGGAACGACGAGAACGGTGTGGGCGAGGCCAGCCGCGAATGCGCGCCCGGCAAGCGTCTCGACGCCGGCGGCGCGGGTCCGCTGTCCGACGCCGACCGCGATCACCCCTGGCGCCAACAGCAGTACATCGCCACCCTCGAGCCACTCGTCGCTGTGGGCGTAGATCAGCGGGGTGCCGGCGAAGCGCGGGTGGTGACGGTAGATCGCCTCGGTCAGCCAGGTCTCGCGACGTCGCGCCGGCATGCTCGGGCTGGTGACCGCGACCTGGGGACCGACCCACACCGAGGAGTCGCGGGTGAACAGTAGGTTGGGCAGCGGCGGCATCACGAACTCGTTCGGCCCCATCAGCCTTGCGACCACGCCGTTGCCGCCGCTGAGCTCGTGATTGGTCAGCCCCGCGATCAACACGTCGGCCAGCTCGTGGGCGTCCATGCCGGCTAGATGTGCGGCCACGATCCGCCGCAGCTCGCCACCGAGGCGCTGGTCGGACAACGTTAGGTCGAGCACCCGATCGCGTGCCTCGGTGATCTCGAGCGCGCCGGTGAGCAGCTCACGCACGATCAGCACCTCGACCCCGTGGCTACGAAGCGCGTCGGCGAACTGGTCGTGTTCGGTCTGCGCGCGCTCCACCCAGGGGATGCCGTCGAAGAGCAGGTCGGCGGAGTTGCGCGGCGTGAGCCTGGCGAGCTCGGGCCCGGGCCGGTGCAGCAGGACGGTACGTAGCCGGCCGACTTCGCTGTCCGCGCCGTGCGTCAGGTCTGGGTCAGGCACGGTCGCAGCCTAGTGTCCCGCGCCAGAAGTTCGGCGGCTAGTTCCGTCGCCCAGATGTGCGCTCACGGCGTTGTCGTCGTCGGCGGTAGCACGACTACTGCACTCCTCCTCCGCCTTGCGAGCGCACACCTGAACAACGGACTTATGCCACCAACTCCAGGCGCGGGACACTAGTGCGATGGATCGGAAGTGACCGTGTCCTGAGGAGTGGGCCCGGGCGCCGCCGGGTCGGGTGCGTGCGGTTGAATCGCGAGCATGGGCTTGATGGACGACAAGGTGGCGATCGTGACCGGCGCCGGCCGCGGGATCGGCCGTGGCGAGGCGATCGAGCTGGCTCGACAGGGCGCGGCGGTGGTGGTCGGTGAGGTCGACGAGGCGGTCGGGCAGGCGGTCGTCGAGGAGATCCACGCGGCCGGCGGCTCGGCGGTTGTCGGCCTCGGCGACTGCAGCGACGTCGCGGTCGCCAACCAACTGGTGCAGCTCGCGGTCGAGGAGTTCGGCCACCTCGATGCGCTCGTCAACAACGCCGGCATCCTCCGCGACCGCACCCTGGTGAAGATGACGCCGGAGGAGTGGGACGCCGTCATCACCGTGCACCTGCGGGGTCATTACGCCATGACGCATGCTGCGTGTGACTACTGGAAGTCGCAAGGTCGGCCCGGACACGTCGTCTGCATCGCCTCGACGTCCGGCATCCTCGGCAACTTCGGCCAGTCCAACTACGGCGCAGCCAAAGCCGGGATCGCATCGTTCTCGACGATCGTCGCGCAGGAGATGAAGCGATACGACGTGATGTGCAACGCCGTTGCGCCGGCGGCGCGCACCCGGATGACCGAGGGCGCGTACGGCGAGATCGAGCGCGACGAGTCCGACTTCGACTTCTGGCACCCGGACAACGTGGCGCCGTTCGTGGCGTTTCTCTGCAGTGACGCCTCGGCCGGCATCTCGGGCAAGGTCTTCGGGGTGCAAGGTGACGCGGTCGAGATCTACCGGCCCTACACCTCCGTGGCCTACATCAGCAACGGTGGCAGCCGCTGGGATCCGGAGCAGTTCGTCGAGCGGGCACCCGAGCTCTTCGAGGAGTCCGGCATCGAGCCGGGAGCGGAGAACATGATGGCGAAGCTGCGGTTCTCGATGACGAACCGGGGGGCCTGAAGTCGTTGCGATTACGCCGTTTGGCCTATCAAGTCAGTCCATTCGGGTCTCCGGAACAGCGTCTGAACGTCCGCAGCCAAGCCGGTCGAACCCGGGCATGATGAGGAACAGCCGCTAACTGCCCAGTCAGCAGCCGAGGCCGTACCAACGCCTTGTGGTCACTAACGGGGGTTCCACTCCTTGTCAAGGTTGATCCTGCGTCTCGAACGACTCGTTCGGCCTGACGCAGCGCCCGAAACGGACTCGCCTGCCGAGTCCGAGCCGCCGCGCGCCGCGACATTGGCTGCGCATGTCGCCGGCGTGGGCGCGACTCAACCGGAGGACACCCGCACCGCCGCCCATGGGATTGGTACGACGCGCCGAGTGGTCGACATCGCGGGCCAGGAAAGGCTCAGCACGCCCACTTCGTTGAGCCGCTGGAGCGCCGCGGTCGCCGCCTCCTACGACCCCTGCTTCATCCTCGACAGCGATGGTGTGCTGGTGAGCATCTCGCTGTCGGCGCTCGAGCTGATCGGCTATCCGGACGCCGCGGTCATCGGCCGGCATGTCCTCGAGGTGGTCCACCTCGTCGACCTCGAGACCGCGGCTCCGCGTCCGGAGTATGCGCCGCGGATCCCGCCGCTCGTGGTGCTCGACGGCCCGGGCCTGGCTCGCAGCCTGATGCGGGTCCGCCACGAGGACGATGCGATCGTCACCCTGGACACTTCATCGGCGCCGATTCACGACGCGAGCGGCCAACTGGTCGGCTCGGTCACGTTCATCGCGCCGATCCCGGCCCGCTAAAACCGAACCCGCTAAACCGAACCCACTAAACCGAACCCGCTCAGAGCACGTCAGCGGCTTCCAGCGCGGTCACGATCGCGACGGCGGCGAAGGCGACCGCCGCGATCCGGCGTACCCATTCCAACGAAATGACTCGCAACAGCGCCTTGCCGCCGGTGACGGCCAACGACGCGACCGCGACCAACGCCAGCCAGGAGCCGGCGAAGACCGCGATCGGCTGGTGGTACTTAGCGCTGAGCGATGCGGTCAGCAGCTGGGTGAGATCGCCCCATTCGGCGAGGAACAGCACCAGAAAGCTGGTCAGGATCACGCGGCGGTTGCTGGGCGCGGCAACCACATCGGCGATCTCGGCTTCGACTTTGCGTTCCTCGCCTTTTGGGTCCCTCTCCGACCGGAGCATCAGCACCGCGCCGATCGCGAACATCGCCGCACTCACCGCATGCACGAGGGTCGTCGGCAGCAACGCGACGGCGCTTCCGGCAGCGACCGCGATCACGCACTGGACCGCGAAACCCAGCGCCGCGCCGATCACGACGGGTACGGCGCGGAATCGGGTCGCCAGGACGAGCGAGGCGATGAACGTCTTGTCGGGCAGCTCCGCCGGGAGGATCAGTGCGAAGACCGTGATCGCGACGGTGAAGCTCATGTCAGGCGCCGAGGGTGCGCAGCGCTGCCGAGCTTGCTCGCGCAAGGACGTCCTTGGCCGGCAGGCCGAGCGCCGCGGCTGCGGCGGCCACGTCGTCGAACTCAGGCGCCACGTTGGTGCGCCGCGCACCGTCGTGGGCGAGCTTGACCCGCACCTGCTGCCCGTCGATGTCGACCGTGAGCCAGGATCGTTCGAGTGCGTGTTTCCTCACGCTGGTCTGCCGCACCCCGATGGTGGAGGTCTCCGTCACCAGCACCTGCCGGAGGTCTGCCGCGGCGTCGGCGGCGACCAGCGCGCTGACGATGTGCGCCGGGCGGCCTTTCTTCATCAGGATCGGGGTGAGCCAGGCGTCGGCGGCGCCGGCCGCGAGCAGCCGGTCGAGCACCCCCGGCCACAGTCGTGGGTCGAGGTCGTCGACGTTCGCCTCGATCGTCTGCCATTCGTTGCCGTTGCTGGCCGGAGCGGCAGTGCCGACGACAAGGCGTACGACGTTGGCGCGGTCGGCGAGCTCGCGCTGGCCGGCACCCACCCCGGTTGCCTCGACTGCGATCGCCGGCATCGGGCCGCACGACGTCGACCATTTCGCGACCAGAGCGATTCCGGTCGGCGTCGCCAGCTCGAGATCGGCCGGACCGCCGTACCCGACGAGATGAGTGCCGCTGAGCAACCCGAGCGCCGCCGGGGTCGGCACCGCGAGCTGGCCGTGCTCGGAGCTGACCGTGCCGCCGCCGAGAGCGATCGGTGAGACGACAAGCTCGTCGAGTCCGAGTGTGTGGAGCCCGAGGCAGACCCCGAGCACGTCGACGATCGAGTCGACCGCCCCGACCTCGTGAAAGTGAACGTGGGCAACGGGCGTTCCGTGGATCGCCGCCTCGACCTCGGCGAGCCGTTTGAACACCGCGGTCGCTCGCTCCCGCGCCTGTTCCGGAATCTGAGCGCTGGCAACGATCTTCAGCACGTCGTCGAGCCCGCGTGGCGGCTGATCGGCCGGCGCGGTGACCCGTATCGAGGTCGCGGCGATGCCGTGTTTGGACACCGCCGTTGCTTCGCAGCCGACCTGAAGCTCGGCGAGCGAAGCGACCAGGTGAGGTAGGTCGCCAAGGGCGCCGAGGCCATCGAGGGCGCCGAGCAGCATGTCGCCGCTGACACCGCATGAGCAGTCCAGCCAGCCGATCCGTGTCATCCCGGCGTGCGCCGGTGGGTCGGTTGAGCGGTGGTCCGCGGCACGCACTGCCGCGCAACCCGGGCGGCGAACACGCCGGCGCCGAAGCCGTTGTCGATATTGACCACGGTGATACCCGGCGCGCAGGAGTTGAGCATCGCCAGCAGAGCGGTGATCCCACCGAAGGACGCGCCGTACCCCACGCTGGTCGGAACCGCGACGATCGGGGTACCGACGAGGCCGCCGACGACGCTCGGGAGCGCACCCTCCATGCCGGCGACCACGATGAGGCAGTCGGCTTCGGCAAGTCGGTCACGCTCGGCGAGGACCCGGTGAATGCCGGCGACGCCGACGTCGCGGATCCGGTGGACGGCGACGCCGAACCCGCGGGCGACGAATGCGGCCTCGGCCGCGACCCGCTCGTCGCTGGTGCCGGCCGACACGACGACAACGTCGCCGTGCGGCTCGGGAAGATCGCCAAGCGCGACACAGGCCGCGGTCTGGTCGACCGTCGCGGTTGGGATCTCCTGCCCCACCCGCTCGAGCATCGGTTCGGTCAGCCGGGTCGCCATTGCCGGCCGGTTCCCCGGCGCCTCGTGAAGGGCGCGCAGCAGGGCGACCACCTGGTCGGCGGTCTTGCCTTCGGCGTAGATGACTTCCGGGTCACCGGTGCGCATGCCGCGGTGATCGTCGAGACGGGCGAAGCCGAGATCGGTGAAGCCGGCGAGTGGTGCTCCGGCCAGCGCCCGAGCCGCGTCGTCGACGGTCGTGGCACCCGCGGCAACACCGTCAAGCAAGCTCCGCAGCTCCTCGGCATCCACGTCAGCGACACTAATCCGCCGGTAGGCTTCCCTGCTGTGCTGCCGCTGCATCGACCGCTTCTCGACGAGATCACGCTCGGCGCCTCGGGCGCGGCGATTCTCGCGCTGGTTAGCGGGCTGCTCGCGAACCTGCGGGTCGGGCGGCTGCGGCGCGAGATGCGGGTGCTGGAAGGCGCCGACGGGCCGGAGAGCGTTCTCGACGCGCTCGGCCGCGGTGTCGACGAGACGCGAGCGCTTCGTTCCGAGCTAGCCCGGGCCAAGGGCGAGCTCGACATCGCGCGTCGCGAGCTCACCGACGCGCTGCGCCACGTCGCGGTCGTGCGCTACGACGCGTTCGGGGACATGGGCGGCCGGATGTCATTCACTGCGGCGCTGCTTGATGACTCCGGTGACGGGCTCGTCATCACCTCGATCAACGGTCGCACCGAGGCTCGCGCCTACGCCAAGGGCGTCAAGGAAGGTCACAGCGACCAGTCGCTCTCGCCGGAGGAGATCCAAGCCATCGGGCTCGCCATGGGCCGCAAAGTCCGATCCTGATCATGGGGACGCCGCCGGCTCGCTACGCCTACCTAGGTCCGCAGGGCACCTTTTCCGAAGCTGCGTTGCGCTCGCTGCCGGCGGCGCAGGGCGTCGAGCGGGTGCCGTGTGTGTCGGTCGCCGACGCCCTCGATGCGGTACGACGCGGCGAGGTCGCCGCCGCACTGGTCCCGCTGGAGAACTCGGTCGAAGGATCGGTGGCCGAGACTCTCGACGAGCTCGCCACCGGCGAGCCGCTGCGGATCGTGCGCGAGGTGCAGCTGACCGTGTCGTTCGCGTTGCTGGTGCGGCCGGGGACCACGCTGGCCGACATCGGGACGGTCGCGACGATCCCGCACGCCGAGGCGCAGGTGCGCGGCTGGCTGCGTTCAACAGTGCCGAGCGCGAAGTTCATCGCAGCATCCAGCACCGCCGACGGCGCCCGAGCGGTCGCGGCCGGCGAGGCCGATGCGGCGGTCGCGGCGCCGCTGGCCGCCGAGCACTACCGCCTCGAGGTACTTGCCGACGACATTGCCGACACTCCCGGCGCCGTGACGAGGTTTGTCCTCGTGGCACCGCCTGCGCCGCCGTCGCCGCCGACCGGCGCCGACCGCACCAGCCTGGTCGCGTTCATCGCCGATGATCACCCGGGTGCGTTGCTCGAAGTGCTGACCGAGTTAGCGGTGCGCGGCGTCAACCTGACCCGGATCGAGTCGCGCCCGACCGGCGACGGTCTCGGCCGCTACTGCTTCTCGATCGACGCCGAGGGTCATATCGACCAGGCGCGCGTGGCCGAGGCGGTCGCGGCGCTGCGGCGGCTGTGTGCCGACGTGCGGTTCCTCGGCTCGTATCCCACCGCCAACGGCAGCGCGCCGAGCGAGCGCCGCGGCACCAGCGACGAGGACTTTGCTGACGCGGCCGCCTGGGTCCGCCAGCTCCGCCGCCCTTAGCGCCGCCGACGAACCTGGCCGGAACGTGGGCGCAGGACCCCCACGCCCAGCCGCAGGGGTCCTGCTATCACCCACAATGCACTAAATATGCCGTCAGTGCGAGTCAGGTAGCTCAGCCCCGGACCTCGCCCGTACCCTGCGACGCACCAGGCCCCTGCGCCACCACGACTAGCCTTGCTTTGTGATCGATCTGCGGGCGCTGCGTGAGGCAGCGCAGGATTTCCGCGACAGCCAGCAGGCTCGCGGCGAGGATCCGGCGGCGGTCGATCGCGTCCTCGCTGCCGACGAGCGCCGCCGGGCCGCCGTGACCCGAGCCGATGGGCTGCGAGCGGAGGCCAACGCAGCGAGCAAGGCGATCCAGTCGGCGACGCCGGATGAGCGGCCCACGATGATCGAGCGCGCGAAGACGCTCAAGGACGAGGTCAAGGCCGCGGAGGTCGAGCAGTCCGAGTCCGACGCCGAGCTGCGCACCGCGGCAATGGCAGTTGGGAATCTGGTCGATCCGCGGGCGCCGGTCGGCGGCGAAGCAGACTCCGTGGTCATCGAGACGATCGGCGAGGTGCCGTCGTACGACTTCGAGCCGCGCGACCACGTCGAGATCGGCACAGCGCTCGGTGCGATCGACATCGAGCGTGGCGCCAAGGTCAGCGGCGCCCGGTTTTATTTCCTGACCGGCGTCGGAGCGCAGCTCGAGCTCGCGCTGGTCAACCTCGCGATGGCGCAGGCCGACGCCGCCGGCTTCACCGCCGTGATCGCGCCGGCGCTGGTGCGCCCGGAGGCGATGGAGGGCACCGGCTACCTTGGCGCGCACGCCTCGGAGGTCTACCGGCTCGCCGACGACGACCTCTACCTCGTCGGCACCAGCGAGGTTGCGCTCGCCGCGATGCACTCCGACGAGGTGTTCGAGACCGGTGCGCTGCCACGCCGGTACGCCGGGTTCTCGTCATGCTTTCGCCGCGAGGCCGGTTCCTATGGCCAGGACACCAAGGGCATCATCCGGGTGCACTGGTTCGACAAGGTCGAGATGTTCTGTTTCGTCGAGCCGGCGCAGGCTGACGCCGAGCACCAGCGGTTGCTCGACTGGGAGAAGGAGTTCCTCGCCAAGCTCGAACTGCCGTTCCAGGTGCTCGACATTGCGACCGCCGACCTCGGGTCAAGCGCGACCCGAAAGTTCGACTGCGAGGCGTGGTTCCCCTCGCAGGGCCGCTACCGCGAGCTGACCTCGACCTCGAACTGCATGACATTCCAGTCCCGCCGGCTCGCCGTCCGCTACCGCACCGACGACGGCCCGGCGCCGGTCGCGACCCTCAACGCGACGCTGTGCGCGATCGCCCGCACCATCGCCTGCCTGCTCGAGGTGCATCAGCAGGTGGACGGGTCGGTGCGCGTGCCAGAGGCGCTGCGGCCCTACCTTGGCGGCCGTGGGGTGCTCACGCCGGCATGACGCCCGCCGTTGTCGCTACCGATCTCGACGGCACCATCGTCCGCACCGACGGCAGGGTCTCGGCGCGGACCAAGGCCGCCCTCGCGGCGGCGACCGATGCCGGCGCCCTGTTGGTGATCGCCACCGGACGCCCGCCGCGCTGGCTGCCGGAGATCGCCGAGGCGGCCGGTCATGACGGCCTGGCGATCTGCGCGAACGGCGCCCTCGTCTTCGACCTCGCGACCGATCAGGTCATCGAGTCTCACCCGCTCGCCGTCGCCGATGTACGACGGCTGATGACCGAGCTTCGGGCCGCGATTCCGGGCATCACGTTCGCGCTCGAGCGGGTGGACGGCCAGTTCGCGCACGAGCTCAATTATCACCTGCGCTGGGATCCGGAGCCGGGCACCATCGTCGGTGACTTCGACGATGCGCTGTTCAGCGAGCCGATCTCCAAGCTGCTCGGTCGCCGGGAGGGCATGGACGTCGATGACCTGCTCGCGGTCGCGCGGTCCGTTGTCGAGGGGTCGGCTGCCAACCTCACCCATTCCTCGATAGACGGGCTGCTCGAGGTCAGCGCTCCCGGAGTCACCAAGGCGAGCACGCTGGCCGGCCTGCTCGCGGCTCGCGGCCTGACCGCTGCTGACGTGATCGCGTTCGGTGACATGCCCAACGACCTGGAGATGCTGGTGTGGGCGGGTCATGGCGTCGCGGTCGCCAACGCACACCCCGATGTGCTCGCTGTCGTCGATGAGGTCACCGCAACCAACGACGATGACGGCGTCGCCAAGGTGCTCGAGCGGTTCTACCCGACGTAGACCGCGTCGGCCTCAGCCGAAGCGGACGATGCTCGCGACGCCGAAAATCAGGCAGTAGATGCCGAACGGCGTCAGCTTGTTGCTCTGGAAATACCGGGTCAGGAACTTCGTCGAGATCAGCGCACCGATGAAGGCCGCAACAGCACCGGCCAGCGCTTGACCGCGGATCCCGTCGCCGAGTGGGCCGGTGAAGTCGGGGACTTTCAGCAACCCGGCCGCCAAGATGATCGGTGTCGCGAGCAGGAACGCGAAGCGGACGGCTTCTTCGTGATCGAGGCCGCGCAACAGTCCGGCGACCATCGTGACGCCGGATCGGCTGATCCCGGCGAACAGTGCCAGCACCTGGGCGAGCCCGATCCAGCCCGCGTCGATCGGCCGCACCTGAGTGGTGACGGCGGCGTCGAGCTCGTCGCCCGAACGCTCCTCGCCGGAGGCATCCCGCTCGGCTTCCGCGGCGGCGACCGCCGCGACGTTGCGGCGGCGAAGCCGTTCGCCGGAGAGCAGGATGAATCCGTTGACAGTCAAGAAGATTGCGGCTGCGAGCGGCTTGGCGAACACGACTCGCAACTCGTGCTCGAGCAGCAATCCGGTGATCCCCGCCGGGATTGTCGCGATGATCAACAGCCACGCCATCCGCTCGTGCACGGTCTCGATCCTGCGGCGCACGATCGAGCGGCACAGGCCGCGAACGATGCTGACCCACTCGCGCCAGAAGAACACCAGCAACGCCGCCGCCGTGGCGACGTGGAGCACGACAATGAATGCGAGGTATGGCGACTCTCCGGTCGACTCGTCGCCGACGACCTGCGCCCAGCTCCCACCGATCCAGTGCGGGACCAGCACGGCGTGGCCGAGGCTCGACACCGGGAACAGCTCGGTGACTCCCTGCAGCGCGCCGATGACGATCGCCTGTAAGAAGGTCATGTGGTGGACGGAGGTCGCGGGGACGGCGTAAAGCACTACTACAGTCTGCCGTAGTTCGTTGCTGGCGCGGATCGGGCCTGCCGCACTGTCATGAGTCTCGCCCGGCGTTGCCGCCGGCCGGCTCCAGCAGCGATCGTTGCAGCCCGGCGGTGAAGGCGACATCGAGGCCTAGTACGTCGTTGACGCGGCCACCGATCGAGACCTAGGACGCCGCGACATCGGCGAGGAACCGCCGCATCAGCGCCGCCGGCGTCCGTCCGTACCCGGGCCAGGTGATGGCCCTGCCGGGGTGAGCGACCCTCGAAGGCAGGCCCGGCAGTCAACGCGCCGACGACGGTCGCGACGACCGGGTCAGAGGTAGAGCCCGGATCCAGGCGCGGCCTGTTGGCCCTGAGCGGCGCCCGGGGGCAGTGCTCGCTGGCGCATCTCCTCGAGCTGGGCGCGGGCGGCCATCTGCTGCGCGAACAAGGTCGCCTGGATGCCGTGGAACAGGCCCTCGAGCCAGCCGACCAGCTGGGCCTGGGCGATCCGAAGCTCCGCGTCGGACGGGATGGCGTCGCTGGTGAACGGCAGGCTGAGCCGGTTCAGCTCGTCGCGCAGCTCCGGCGCCAGCCCGCTGGCGAGCTCTTCGATCGAGCTCTGGTGGATCTCGCGCAGCCGGATCCGGCTGGCGTCATCCAGTGGCGCCGCGCGGACCTCCTCGAGGAGCTGTTTGATCATCGAGCCGATCCGCATCACCTTCGCGGGCTGCTCGACCATTTCGCTGACGGCTTCTTCCTCGCTGGTCTGCTCGTCGGGGGACTCCGAGGCCTCATCGAGCGCCGAGCCATCCGGGGCGACGGTCACGATTCGGAACGGTTCGGGGCGGTCAGTCGGTGCAGTCATGCCCCCATCGTCTCCGAGAAACCGTTGGCCAGGCGAGGCAGGGTGCGCGACGCTGGTCTGATGGATGCTGTGAGCCGGGTTCGCGAGGCCACCGCCGACGACGCAGAAGCAATCTTGGAGCTTGCCTTACTGGTCGATCTCGCGGAGGTCGGTGAGCCAGACACCTCGATCGATGAGATCCGGTCCGAAATCGGCACCACGAACAATCTCAGTGCGGTGATCGAGGATCCGGCCGGTGGCGGCCTGCTCGGTCATAGCTGGGTCGAGTACGTGAGCGGGCATGTCAAGATCTGGGGCGACATCACGCTACGACCGGGCGCCGACCCAGCGCTCGCGCCGGTCCTGCTCGACTGGCTTCGTACCACCGCGCAGCGACTCGGTCCTGGGCTTCCGGTTTATACCTTCGCGAACTCCGAGAACACGGTGAAACGTCGGTTGTACGCAGCCGTCGGTGGGACCGTCGTACGCCGGTTCTATCGGATGAGCATCACGTTCGGAGCGGCCTCGCCAGCGGAGGTCCCGCCACTCGCCGATGGCGTCGAGATCAGAGCCATCGTCGCCGGTGACGAGGCCGATCTGCGCACAATGCACGCCATCGTCGACGCCGCGTTCATGGATCACTTCGGCCATGAGCCCGAGCCGTATGACTTCTGGCTCGGTCGCGCCCCGGCCGGCGACGGTGCCGATCTGTCGCTGTGGTGGCTGGCGTTCGTCGACCGAGAGCCGGCAGCCGGGCTCTACGCCTCGCTGCTGTCGGAGTCGGTGGGTTACGTCGACACCCTCGGCACGCTTCGCGCTCACCGCGGCAAGGGGCTCGGCCGCGCTCTACTGCTGACGTCTTTCGCGGAGCTCCGCCGGCGTGGGCTCGGCAAGGTCGTGCTCGGCGTCGACGCCACCAATCCAACCGGAGCGCTGGCTCTCTACGAGTCGGCGGGGATGTCGGCCGAGCACATCGAGATGCACTACGAGCTTCCCTCGCTCGGCTGAGCCGGGAGCATCGGGCCTTCACCGGCCGGGTCGATCAGGTCGCGTTCGAACGCGGTGTAACGGCCGTCGAGGACCTTCCTCGCGGCGTCGTAGTTCTCGGCGTCGTCGTTGAACCACAGGTCGTGCAGCAGCCGGTCGGTGCGCCGCCGCGCCTGGTTGCAGAACAGGTCCGCCAGCTCGACGTACTGCGCCGCGTTCTCCGGATCCTGGGTGGCGAGGGTCTGGGCGTAGACGCACGCGCACGCGATTGCGTAAAGCTCGGCGCCGATGTCGACGATCCGGCCGAGGAAGGACTGCTTCTTCTCCAGCTTCCCTTGCCAGCGGCTCATGCCGTAGAAGGTCGAGCGAGCCAGCTTGCGGCAGTTGCGCTCGGCGAATCGCAGATGCTCGGCGAGGTCGCCGAACTCGTTGTAGGACGTCGGGCTGGTGCCCTTGCCGGCCGCCAGCTTCGGCAGCCACGCGGCGTAGAAGCTGCCGGCCTTGACCGCGGTCTTTGCTTTGTCACCAAAGGGAATGTCGGGCTCGATGATGTCGCCGGCGACCTTGAGATGCTGGTCGACCGCCTCGCGCGCGATCAGCAGATGCATGATCTCGGTCGAGCCTTCGAAGATCCGGTTGATCCGCATGTCGCGCATCATCTGCTCGGCCGGGATCGGCTTCTCGCCACGATCCTTGAGCGACTGCGCCGTCTCGTAACCGCGGCCGCCGCGCACCTGCATCATCTCGTCGACGGCGAGCCAGCCCATCTCCGAGCCGTAGAGCTTCGCCAGCGCCGCCTCGATGCGAATGTCGTTGCGCTTCTCGTCGGCGAGCCGGCTGGAGACATCGAGCATCGCCTCGAGCCCGAACGACGTGCCGGCGATCGTCGCGATCTTCTGCGCGACCGCGTCGTGCTGCCCGACCGGGATGCCCCACTGCACGCGCTGTGAGCCCCACTCGCGGACGATCTTCAGGCAGTACTTGCTGACGCTCGCACAGATCGCCGGCAGCGAGAGCCGGCCGGTGTTCAGCGTCGTCAGCGCGATCTTCAGGCCGATGCCTTCCTTGCCGACGACGTTGGCCGACGGGATCACGACGTTGTCGAACGTGGTGACCGAGTTCTCGATGCCGCGCAACCCCATGAAGGCGTTGCGGTGCGCGACCGTGATGCCCTTGGTGTCACACGGGACGATGAACGCGGTGATCCCGCCGCGGTGGTCCTCGCTCTTCGGCACCATCGCCATCACGACCACGACGTCGGCGAACGCGCCGTTGGTCGCCCACAGCTTGGTGCCGTTGATCGTGTACGTCGAGCCGTCATCGCTCGGTGTCGCTGTCACCGACAGCCTGGCCGGGTCGGATCCGACGTCCGGCTCGGTCAGCAGGAACGCGCTGATGTGGGTGCGCGCGACCTTCGGCAGCCACTCCTTCTTCTGCTCCTCAGAGCCGAACAGCATCAGCGGCTGAGGAAGCCCGATCGACTGGTGCGCAGAGAGCAACGTCGAGATCGCGGCATGCCACAGGCCGGACAGTGCGAGCGCCTTGTTGTAGTAGACCTGGCTCAGCCCGAGCCCGCCGTACTCCTTCGGGATCTTCATCCCGAGCGCGCCGAGCTCCTTGAGGCCCTCGATCACGTCGTCGGGGATCTTCGCGTCCCGCTCGATCTGGAGCGGATCGACCTTGTTCTCGAGGAACGTGCGCAGCTCGGCGAGGAACGTCTCGCCCTCGTCGATCGCGTCCTTGCTCAGCGTCGGCTGGGGATAGATCAGATCGAGGGAGAAGTTGCCGAGGAACAGCTCCTTGCCGAAGCTCGGCAGTTTCCACTCGCTCTCGCGGGCGGCTTCGGCGACCTGACGTGCTTGCTTCTCACTGACCTGGCTACTCACAGCAACTCCCGATGTGTTTGGTTACTTCGAGTGTTACCCGCTAGTAGCCCAGTTGCAACGTAGGAGGATGCGCCGATGCAGACGATCACGCTCGAGGTGCCTACCGGTGCTTCCGAGGCGGTCAGCGACCTGACCCCGGAGTGCGCCCGGTTCGTTCGCGACCTCGGCGACGGCTTGCTGAGCGTGTTCGTGCCGCACGCGACCGCGGGCGTGGCGATCCTGGAGACCGGCGCCGGCAGCGACGACGACCTGCTCGCTGCGCTCGATTCCGTGCTCCCTCGCGATGACCGCTGGCGGCATCGCCACGGTTCACCCGGGCATGGCCGTGATCACGTCCTGCCGGCCTTCATCGCACCGTCGATCACGGTGCCGGTCGTCGACGGCGGTCTTGGGCTCGGCACCTGGCAGTCGATCTGCCTGGTGGACACCAACGTCGACAACCCGTTGCGCACGGTGCGGCTGAGCTTCCTGGCAGGCTGACCGCCACGCTCGTCAGTGTCATGCCAGTGGCAGGTGCGCGACGTGCCAGCGACCCAGGTCATGGTGTCGACATGACATACGCGATTGAAGCTGAAGGCCTGGTCAAGCGCTTCGGCGAGACGGTGGCGCTGGACGGGATCGATCTCGCGGCGCGGGAGGGCACCGTGCTCGGCGTGCTCGGACCCAACGGCGCCGGCAAGACGACGGCGGTCCGCGTGCTCGCCACTCTGCTCCGCGCCGATGCCGGTACGGCGCGGGTCGCCGGGCTCGACGTCGTCAAGGACGCCCACGCGGTGCGCCAGCAGGTCGGGCTGACCGGACAGTACGCCTCGGTCGACGAGGATCGTCGCTTCCGAGCCGTGGACACGGCGTCATTATTTCAGTGACGGGCAGACTCCGTCGTACGCCGAGGTGGCTGCGAACTGTTACCGGCTGAAGTTGGTGACCGTCCATTTGCGGCCGGAGTCCAAGCTGGTTGCAAAGACGCCTGCCGTCCCGCTCGCGCTGGTGCCGACCCCGACCACGGTCTGGGTCTTGATGAAGCCGACAAAGCCGAGTTGGACGCCCCCGGGTGGCTGGTCGGAAAGCCACGTCTTACCGCCGTTGTGAGTGACCTGGGCACCGCCGCGGGAGGTGCCGACGATGATGTCGTTCTCGCTGCCGGCCGCAAATGTCTGCGGCGCACCGCCGGCTGCCGGACTCGCGGCGGTCTGGGTCCAGGTCTTGCCCGTGTTGACGCTCAGGTACGTCTGCTGCGATTCGCCGCCGCCGCTGGTCCGATAGCTGCAGACGGCGTAGATGCCTGGCCGGTTGAGGGTGGTCAGCAGGACGTGTTGCGGCGCGCCGGCGCTTGCCGGGCACGGACTGGGCTGCTCCTGCCAGTCCGTGCCGTTGCGCGAAGTCCAGAACGCAGCATCTCCGGCGACCACATAGACCTGGTTCTGGTTCACCGCGATCGAGTCGGCGCCGGGCTGGCTCGACATGGCGGCGACCTTGGTCACCGCCTGCAGATCCGAACTGGCCGGCGCGGCGGTGTAGAGCGCGACGGTGGGCGCGTTCTCGGTCTTGCGTACCAGTGCCCACACCCGGTGGTTGTGGGTGGCTTCGAGGTCGTCGATGTAGCCGGGCGACGCGGCCTCACTCCAGCTCCCGCCGGCGTTATGGGTGACGAAGTATTTCGCGCCGAAGACGAAGCCGGTCGTAGCGGAGGAATACCGGATCTGGCTGTCGCCGTCGTGGCCGCTGGTTGCGACTGAGTTGTCGACCGCAGGTGCTGGCAGCTTGGTCCAGGTCTCACCGGCGTCCCAGGTTTGCGCGATGACGCCTTGCGGCGAGCGCCCGATGTTGCCCCAGGCGTAGCCGTGCTGCTGCGACACGAAGCTCACTGATGCCGGGAGAAAGCCGACCAGGTCATCCGGAACCGCGGGTGCACTCGACGGCGCTGGCGCGGTCGGGATCGGTGACCGCTTTACGGTGTGCCGCGGCAGGTTCGGGAGCGCATTCTGCGAGCTGGTGAGCGACTGAATCGAAGTGCCGTTGTTGTGGTCGGCGCGCACCGCAATCATCGCCGGCACGGCACCGGCAACCACCACCACTCCGGCCGCAACCGACAGGCTGGCCTTCACCCACTTGCGGCGACTGGCCCGGCGGCTGATCTTCTCCCAGCTGTGATCCGGCGGCGCGAGCCGCTCGGCCGGCTGGCGCAGCAGCGCCTCGAGGTCGCGTTCGTCCGGCGTCATTTGTCTTCCAGGAGAACGAGAAGCTTCGCCCGCGCGTCGTACAGGTCGCGCTTGACCGTGCCCGGCGCCACCCCGAGTGCGTGCGCGACGGCGTCGACCGGCATGTCGGCGAAGTAATGCAGCACCACCACCTGCTGCAGTCGTTTCGGCAGGCCCTCGACGACCATCCGCAGCTCCGGCGCCGGTGCGGCGGCGGTCTTCATCGTGGTGACGGTCTTGCGGATCGCGGCCCGCTCGCGCTCGCTGCGCCGCCACCGGTCCCGGACCAGGTTGAGGGCGGTGGTGTAGAGGTAGGCGCGCGGATCGGTCACCGTGGTCCAGCGGCCGAGCAGCCGGACGAAGGCCTCGGCGGCGATGTCGTGGGCGACCTCTTCGTCACCGACCATGCGGCGGCACCAGCCGGCGAGTGGCGCGTAGTGGAGGCGGAACAGCGCATCGGCGGGCTGCGCCACGTCCACTTCCGCAGCCTCCCAGGCGCTCACCACTGCAACATCCACGCTGCTAAGACGGTGATGCGAGTCGGTTGGTTGGTATTTGCTCATGGAACTGTGAGCAGCACCTTCCCGACATGCCCGCTTTCGTCGACCAACTGGTGCGCCTCGGCGACGCGGTCCATCGGGTACGACGCCTCGACGATCGGGCGGACCCGACCGTCGGCGATCAGCGGCCACAGGCCCTCGACCACCGAGCGGCAGATCGCGGCCTTCTCGGTCAACGGGCGGCCACGCAGCGACGTGGCGTGGATGCTGCCGCGCTTGCGGAGCAGGGCGCCGAGGTCGAGCTCGCCGCGGCTGCCGCCCTGCATGCCGATGCAGACCAGCCGGCCGCCGCTGGCGAGGACCTCGGTGTTGCGTTCGAGGTATGCCGCGCCCATGATGTCGAGAATCACGTCGGCACCACCGTCGTCGGTGGCGGCTCGGACCGCTTCGACGAAGTCCTCGTTCCGGTAGTTCACCGCGACGTCCGCGCCCAGCTCTCGGCAGCGGGCCAGCTTCGCGGGAGTGCCCGCCGTCGTGACGACCGTCGCCCCGAGCGCCTTGCCGACCTGGATCGCCATCGTGCCGATCCCGCTCGAGCCGCCGTGCACGAGCAGCACATCGCCGGCAGCGAGCTCGGCGATCTGGACCAGGTTCGACCAGACCGTGCACGCGACCTCGGGCAGCCCGCCTGCGGTCTCGAGATCGACTGCCTCGGGCACCGGCATGCACTGACCGGCCGGGACCGCGACCCGCTCTGCCTGGGCGCCGCCGGCGAGAAGCGCGCAGACCTCGTCGCCCACCGACCAGCCGATGACCCCGCCGCCGAGCGCCCGGATCCGGCCGCTGCACTCGAGACCGAGGACGTCAGAGATTCCGGCCGGTGGCGGGTAGAAGCCCATCCGCTGCAACAGGTCTGCCCGGTTGACCGCGCTCGCGACGACGTCGATCAACACCTCTCCGGCGGCCGGCTCCGGGTCGTCGACCTCGGCCCAGCGAAGGACCCCGGTGTCGCCGTGCCCGTCGCAGACCACCGCATGCATGGCTGAACCGTAGTCGGTCAGCCGGTCGACGGTGGCGTCACGCGCTGCGGGATCCGGCGGTGAACGCGCTCCACATCCGGCCGTAGACGCCGCCGGCCTCGAGCAGCTCGTGGTGACTGCCGTCCTCGACGATGCAGCCGGCGTCGACGACCAGGATTCGGTCGGCGGTGCGCGCGGTCTGCAACCGGTGGGCGATCACGATCGAGGTGCGGCCGCTTGCGACGACGTCGATGGCTCTGGTCACGACCGCCTCGGCCGAGAGGTCCAAGGTCGCGGTCGCCTCGTCGAGCAGCAGGATCGCCGGGTCGACCAGCAGCGCACGAGCCAGGCAGACCAACTGACGCTGCCCCGCCGACAACGACCGGCCGCGCTCGGAGAGCTGGGTGTCATAGCGGCCCGGCAGCGAATCGGTCCATGCCGCGAGGCCGACCTCGCGGCAGACCTCGTCGATCTCTGCGTCGGTCGCGTCCGGACGGCCGTACGCGACGTTGTCGCGGATCGTCCCGGTGAACAGGAATGGTTCCTGCGGGACGTATCCGAGCTGCTGGCGGTAGGCCGTCGGATCGAGGTCGCGAAGGTCGTGACCGTCGACGAGCACCCGGCCGGCGGTCGGGTCGTAGAACCGCGCGGCCAGCTTCATCAACGTGCTCTTGCCGGCGCCGGTCCGCCCGACCAGGGCGACCCGCTGCCCGGCGGGGACCACGACGTCGATGCCGCGCAGCGCCTCGGTGCTCGCTCGCCGGTAGCGGTAGTGCACGGCCTCGAACCGCAGCTCACCGTCGAGGTCGGCGATCGCCACCGGCTGAGCCGGCGCGGGCGTGGCGGTCGGCTCGGCGAGCAAGCCGCGCAGCTTGCGCATGCCGGCCCGCGCTTGCTGGTAGGAGTCGAACACCTGCGAGAGCTGCTGGATCGGTGCGAAGAACAGCGTCAGATAGAGCACGAACTCGATGAGTACGGCGGCAAACGCCGGGTTGTCACGCAGCCGGCTGACCCCGAGCGCAAGAACGAGTGCGGTTGCGATTTGCTGGAGCAGCTCGGTGAAAGCGACGTACCAGATCTGGATCGAAAGCGCGTTGAGCCCGGCTCGGCGGTTGATGCCGACGAGGTCGACGTAGTTGGCGAGATCGCGCTCCTCGCGGGTGTGGGCCTGGGTCACACGCACGCCGCCGAGCGACTCGGCGAACGAGGCGTTGACGGTCGCGATCGTGTCGCGCTGATGGTCGTAGGCCACGGTCGAGCGCTTCTGGTACCAGATCGTCGCGACCACCATCGGCGGCAGGACCGACATCGCGATCAGGCCGAGCCGCAGGTCGGTCAGGAGCAGGACGACGGCGACGCCAACCAGCGTCGCGATCGACACGACCGCGTTGAGCAGGCCGTTCTGCACCAGGCTCGACAGCGTGTCGACGTCACTCGTCACTCGGGTGAGGATCCGGCCGGTCAGCTCAGACTCGTAGAAGTCCATACCGAGCCGCTGCAGGTGCGCGAACACCCGCACCCGTAGCGCTGCGAGCAGCCGCTCGCTGGACTGTCCGGTCGTGACCGCCGACGCCCACATGTCCCACCAGTCGAACAGCGACACCACCGCGAAGATCACGGCGATCACCACTAGAGCATGGAGCGAGTGCTTCGCCACGCCGTGCTCGACCGCGTCGTGGATCAGGTTTGGTTGGGCGAGCGTCGCCAGGGCGTCGCCGACGACCAGCGCGAGACTGAGGCCGAGGATCATCCGTTGCCGGTGCAGCAGCCGGCGCAAGGTGAGCGGTGCTTGGTCAGCGGCGGCCTCCTCGACCAGCCCCTCGGGCAGCGCGTCGTTCGCCGGCGGCAACGCTGCCAGCTGTGCCGTCAGGTCGGCACTCGGCGCGAGGAGTCCGACCAGCCGGGAGCCGCCACCACCGCTGACCCGGCTCATCACGACCGGCGGCCGGCCGTGCGACGTGACCGCGTGGGTCACTCGCCGGCGGGGGGTGTCGGCCCTGGTTGTGGTCGGGCTCAGCAGCGAGCTGGTCACTGGCGCCGCTTCGAGCAGCTCGCGGTAGCGGGCATTGCTCTCGATCAGCTCGTCGTGGGTGCCGGTGGCGATGATCCGGCCGGCTTCGAGCAGCACTACCCGGTCGGCCAGTCGCGCGGTCGACTCGCGATGAGCGATCAACAGCATCGTGCGGTCGGCATGCCAGCGCCTGAGCTCGGCGTGGATGTCAGCCTCGACGGCGGCGTCGACCGCGCTGGTCGCGTCGTCGAGCACCGCGATGTCGGGGTCGGCGAGCAGCAGCCGGGCCAGCGCGATCCGCTGCCGCTGGCCGCCGGACAGTGTCAACCCGCGCTCCCCGACGACGGTGTCATAGCCGTCAGGCAGCTCGTCGATGAACTCGGCCGCCTGCGCGGCCGCCGCCGCGTCGCGGACCTCGGTGTCGGTGGCGTCCGGCCGGCCGTAGGCGATGTTCGACCGGATCGTGTCCGAGAACAGGAAGGCCTCTTCGAAGGCGATGCCGACCCGTGAGCGCACCGAGGCGAAGGTGGCGTCTCGGACGTCGGCGCCGTCGATGCAGACCCGGCCGCCGGTCGGGTCGTAGAACCGCGGTAGCAGCATCGCCAGGCTCGACTTGCCGGACCCGGACGGGCCGACGACCGCGACCACCTCGCCGGCCGCGATCTCGAGGTCGACGCCGTCGAGCACGACCAGACCGTCGGCGTGATAGCGGAACGACACGTTCTCGAACCTGACCTGTCCCGATCCGGGCGGCAGCGGCTGTGCCGTCGGCGACTCGTGCATCGTCAGTGGCGTCTCGAGGACGGCCACCAGCCGTTCGACCGCGGCCCGCGCCTGTTGTGCGAGCGCCATGACCGCGCCGATCATCCGAGCCGGTGCCGCCAGTTGGACGAGGTACGTCGTACACGCCAGGAAGGTGCCGAGCGAGAGCCGGTGATGCAGCGCGAGGTAGCCACCGATCAGGATGACGCCGAACTGGCCAAGCGCCGGAACGCTCTGCAGCACCGCGGTGAACTCGGCCCGCTGGCGGGCGGCGCGCATCCGGCCGGCGTACATGCTCCGGACCGCGCCGATGACCCGCTGCGTCTCGGCGGCTTCCTGGCCGAAGCCCTTGACCACCCGGACTCCGGTGACGGCCTCTTCGACGCCGTTGGTCAGCTCGGCCTCGCGCTGCGAGGCGTCCCAGCTCGAGGCGAAGACGCCGGCGCGAGAACGCGCCCCGACGTAGGTGGTCAGTGGCACCGTGATCAGGGCCACCAGCCCGATCGGCCAGGATAGGAAGAACATCGCGACGATGCTGGCCACCAGCTGAAGTGCGTTGGCCACGACTTGCGGACCCCAGGCCAGGAACTGCTGGACCAGAGACAGGTCGGCGCTGGCGCGGGAGACGAGCTGACCGGTCCTCAGCTGGTCGAGCGCGGTCGGGTCGAGGGTCACCAGGTGGTCGTAGAGCCGGGTGCGCAACCGGGCTTGGACGTCGTAGCTGACCCGCCCCGCCCGCCAGCGACGAGCCCGGGTCGAGAAGAACCGCAGTGCGCCGAGTCCGAACAGCACGATCAACCAGCCGGTGACGCCCGGTCGACTCGGGTCGAGGCCGTCGTCGACGACGATGCGGGACACCAGTGGCGTCGCGGTGATGATCGCGGTGGTGAGGAACGCGGCGGCGACGCTGACGATCAGCAGCCGCTTGGCCGGGCCGACGAACGTCCAGAGCAGCCGCAGCCAGCCGGCACTGCGGTCGCCGCGATCGATCGGGTCAGGGTTCGCCGGGGACGCTTTCGCTGGGTCAGGGTTCGCTGGGGAAGAGGTTGCCGTCGTCACGTCGTACCTATCGTTTCACTGCGCAACGACAAGGCCTTCGGTCAGGCCGACGGGGCGCGGCGCTGGCGGAGCGCGGCGACGTTGGTGCGGGTTGCGCAGCGGGTCGAGCAGAACCGCTTCGAATGGTTGGCGGTGCCGTCGAAGAACGCGTTGTGGCAGCTGTCGGCGGCGCACCAGCCGAACCGGTCCGCGCCGAGCTCGGTGACCGCGAGCGTCATCCCGAACAACGCCTCGCCGATCAGGATCGAGGCCACCGAGTCGTTGCGGTCGTTGACGTGCAGGTGCCAGGTCTGGGTGTCATGGCCGGAGATGCGCGGCCGCACCGGATGCGCCACCAGCAGCTCGTTCAACCGGCGTACGACGGCCTGGTCCTCGCCGGCCGCCGAGTCGTCGACGACCGCGACCAGCTCAGTCTGGAACCGACGAAGCGTGCGCAGGTCGGAAGCTGACGCGCGCGGTCGCAGCCAGTCGCGGTCGGCGAGATAGGACTGGAGCGTCTCGACCGATCCGAGGTCCGCGCTTAGCAACCCGGCGGCATTCTCCGCGTAATGACCAAAGTCCACTTGTACATATTACTCCCGACCGGTAGTGTAAGCGCTAACAGTGTTAGTTAACTGTTACCGGTCAGATGACCGAAAACGCGAGGAGACCGAGATGGACTGGCAGCGAATCCAGGAAGACTGGGATGCGCAGCAGGCGGTCTACATGCCGGACCGCGAGGAGCGGTTCGCCGCGATGCTCGACACCGTCGCCGCTGCCGTCGGCGAGCGGCCGCGAGTGCTCGACCTGGCTGGCGGCACCGGCTCGATCACGCAGCGGGTGTTGAACCGCTTCCCGGCTGCGAGCTCGGTCATCGTCGACGTCGACGCGGCGTTGCTTGCGATCGCCGCTGGCACGTTTGCCGGTGACGGCCGGGTGGTCGTGACCGCGGTCGATCTCGCGACGCCCGACTGGCTCTCAAACCTCGCCGCCGCCGATGGCAGCTTCGACGCGATCCTGACCGCGACGGCGTTGCATTGGCTGCCGGCGGAGCGGGTCGCAGCGGTCTATGCCGAAGCGGCAGCCTTGCTTCGATCGGGCGGCATCTTCGCAAACGCCGATCACATCGCCGACGACGGGCTGCCCGCGCTGACCGAGTCGTTGACCCGCTTCAGCGAATCGCGCCATGCCCGGTTGATGCAGGTGCCGGGAGCAGCCGATTGGGACGGCTGGTGGGCGCGGCTGCGCACCGAGCCGGAGCTTGCCGAGGCGATCGCGGCCCGCGATGTGCGGTTCGCCGATCGAGGCGGCGCTGCGCACACCGAGTCGACGATGCCGGCCAGCTGGCACGTCGAGGCGTTGCGAAACGCGGGGTACGCCGAGGCCGGCCTGGTGTGGCGCGGTCTCACCGACGCCGTTGTCGTCGGTGCCCGATAACTAGATGACGAACGATAACGAGAAGTGAGCAAGGGAGGGATTGAGATGTACTCGACACTGATTGAGGCGAGCGCCGCCGAGCGCCGCCGTCAGCTTCGCGAGGTCGCACGCCGCGACCAGCAAGCCCGGCGCTACCGCCGCGCCACCCGCTGACCGACCAACTCGCGAACACGCGTATGTGCCATGCGTGGGCCTATAGGCCCACGCATGTGCCATTGGTAGGGCTATAGGCCCACGCATGTGCCATGCGCGGGGTTCTAGGGAGCGGGGGCGTGCAGGTGGTGGCCGGCGACGGTGATTGTCGCGTGCGCGCCGTGCCAGCGCAGCGAGAAGCGGGCCGACCCGTCCGGCCAGCTCATCACTACCGTCCCGTGCCCGGACTGACCGAGGTAGGAGAACGCCACCCGGCCCGACGCCCGCGAGTCGGTGGTCCACCGATCGGCGGTGAGCGTCGCGATTTCCGACGTACCGGATCCGCCGCGGTAGTCGACCTTCCCGCCGCGCAGCCCCAGGTCGTGATTTCCGTCGACGTAGTTGTAACGGATCGCGGCATCGCCTGCCGCCGCGAGGGCGACCGAAGCCAGTTGCCGCAACGATCTTGGCGCTGAGCCATGCACCGGCTGGGCCTGGCTGATCGTCGCCGGGAAGGTGCCGATCGTCGGCACCGCCGGCACCTTCGAGGCACAGCCGTCAGACATCGAGTGCAGCCGAGACGGCGCCTCGATGAAGCGGCGTACCAAACTCTGGCCGCAGCCGAAGGGATCGTCGAGGCCGACAAGATGGACCATGTTGGCCACCACGATGTGCCGTGAGGCCGAGCCGATCTGGCGATGGATATGCGCGCCGCCAGCGGCCGGAGTCAGCGAGTCGATCTCGCCGTTGAGGATCAGCACCGGCACGTGCGACGCGTCCATCGACACGTGAGCCGGCACCGGCGGATCGGCGCGATGAAGCGCTCGCGGCCACGACGTGCAGGCGTGAAAAGTCTCGGTGAACGGATTCATCGAGACCCACTCGCGGACCGTGAACGGCGCGTACGCCTTAGCCGGATAGCGGCTCTGCGCCTTGGCGAACTCGGCGCGACGCGCCGCCGGGGCAGCGCGCATGTTGAACAGCTGCGGATAATCGCTGCAGCCGACCGCGAAGTACTGACCGTCGGAGTAGTACGTCGCCGGCGCGTTGTAGTCGCTGTAGTCGTAGCCGATGTCCTGCGCATACAGCCGCAGCAGCGGTGTGCCGTCGCGATGGTCGAGATAGGCACGCGCGGCCGCGTCGAGCTGGCGGTAGGGGTCGTAGTCGTAGCCCGCGTCGTTGACGATGTTGACCAGCGACGTGATGTCCATCCGGAGGTGGAGCGTGCTGGCGTCGACACCGACCGCGGTGCCGCGGAACGGATGGGCGCGCAGCAGCTTTGCGAGCGCCGTTATGCGGTGCCACGACCTGCCAGGCGCGGCCGCAGCGCAGGCCGCGCTTCGCTGACACGCGATGTCGAAGGCGTGCCGCGCCGTGGTCACGGTGGTCAGGTACCACGGGTCGAGGTCGCGGGCTTCGTACGCCGAGTCGAGCGTCACCGACCGCAACCGGTTCGGGAATCGGGAGAGGAACGACTGCGCGAAGTGGGTGCCGTAGGAGTCGCCGTACAGATCGACCTTGCCGGTGTCGAGTGTGGCCAGCACCCGCGCCATGTCACGGGCGGCGTTCGCGGTCGTGAACAGATCAGAGGCGTGGACGAAGCCGCCACCGGCGCGCGGGAAGCGGTGGTTGAGCGAGTTACCGCAGGCCCGGACGGTGTGCTCGAACGCTGGCGTCGTCGTGGTGATGTGGAGCGCTTCCATGGCCTTGCAGTCGATCGGCGTCGAGGTGCCGGTGCCTCGCTCGTCGACGAGCAACAGGTTGTTGTTGTCGAGCAAGTGATTGCCGAGCATCGCGACGTAGTCCGGCGCCGTGCCGGTCGACGGGTAGCCGGGACCACCTTCCTCGGCGACGATCGTCCGCGGTGTGTGACCGTTCGCCGGATGCGAGGCCGGCACCCAGCCGAAGCCGGTCGTGATCGTGCCGTCCATGGCCGAGTGGTAATCCAGCGGCACCTTGATCGAGCCGCAGTAGACCGGTCGGGCGCCGGTCGCGAGCTTGCAGCGATGCAGCGGGACCGAGCCGACGGTGATCTGTTTCGGGGCACTGTGGTGAGCCGCCGGCGGGCTGGCTGGCGCGGGCGAACCGGCGGTCAGGACGAAGGCACCGGCGAGCACCGCGGTGGCAAGGACAGGATGGACAGGGTGGACAGCGAAAGTGGGACGATGCACGCCGCATTCTCATCACAGATCAGGCGGGAGCGACACCATGCTGCGCGGTGAACTGATCGCCCTCCGGGCTCGCCAGGAGGCGGACCTCAAAGTGCTCCACAGCGAGCTTCAGGACGATGTGGCGACGAGGTCGCGGTCAGACAATCGACCGTGGCGCCCGGTGTCACCGGACATCGGCACTTCGCCGTACGACGTCGCCGAGCCGAGGGATGACGTGGCGGCCTTCTCCGTCGTCACCCTCGCGGATGGCGAGCTTGTCGGCGATGCCTTGCTGTGGGGCATCGACAACCACAACCGGCTCGCTCACCTGGGCCTCGGGATGTTCGAGTCCGCTCGCGGCCGGGGGTACGGCGCTGACGTCGTGCAGGTCCTCTGCCGCTACGGCTTCCGGGTTCGTGGCCTGCACCGGCTCCAGGTCGAGACGCTGGCCGACAACGCGGCGATGATCGCCGCCGCGGCCAAAGCTGGATTCGTCCTCGAGGGCACGCTTCGCCGCGGCGCTTGGGTTGACGGTGCGTTCGTCGACGAGGTCATCCTCGGCTTGCTGGTCGACGATTGGCGCTCCTGAAGGATCAGCCGCACGACAACGATCCCGGCCCGAC
>DATAUK010000024.1:0-87484 GCA_036268295.1 Mycobacteriales bacterium
CGTTTCAGGGAAAGCGCCACGCCAACAACGTCATCTACGCTCCACTTCGAGCAGGAGAACGCGTGCTCGGCGTGCTCACGGCATCCAATCGATCTGGCGACTCAGGTCCGTTCGAACGGAGCGACGTTCGCCTCCTGGAAGCGGCAGCGGACCAGCTAGCAGCGGCGTTGGAAAAGGGGCGTCTTGTTGAATCCCTACGACGGGCGGCCACCCTCGACACTCTGACGGGGCTCGCCAACCTCGAGAGCCTCCGCTCCTTCCTCGACACAACTCTTGAAGGATTCGCCGGCGGCGTTCTGATCTTGCTTAACCTGGATCGCTTCCATGAGGTCAACGACATGCTTGGCCATGACGCGGGCGACAAGGTTCTAGCTGAGGTGGCGCGACGGCTCGAGAGCGCACCAACCCAGGGCGCTCTCGTTGCACGCGTCGGCGGCGATCAATTCGCGATCGCAATTCCCGGTGCAGGTGGTAGCGAGGTTGCGCGTCTCGCCGCGATGGCGGTCAAGTCGCGAGTAGATGGTTCGATCCGGCTTGCTGAGGTCAGCGCCGACGTAAGAGTCACAATCGGCATCTCACGCGCCCCTGATCACGGCAGCGACAGTGCAACCTTGCTTCGTCGGGCTGAGATGGCGATGACCGCCGCGAAGGGCACCACGACAGGTATCGGGGAATGGAAGCCTGACTACGAGCGCGACGGAAGTCGCAGGCTGCAACTCTTGACTGGTTTGCGAGTCGCGCTTGGCGATGGATCCCTGCGGGTTGAGTACCAGCCGAAGATGCGGTTGGGCAATGGAGACGTAACTGGCTTCGAAGCTCTGGTGCGCTGGACGCATCCAGAGCTTGGCCCGATTTCACCAGCGGAGTTCGTACCACTGGCTGAAGCAACAGGGCTGATATCCGCACTGACGAGCACCGTACTAAGGCAGGCTCTGACCACGTGTCGCTCGTGGCATGACGCCGGCAAGCCGGTTGGTGTTGCTGTCAACGTGTCCGCGCGGAGCCTCGATGACAATGTCCTTGTTGGTCAGGTCGCAGCAATGCTGACGGCGACTGGGATCGAGTCGCGATGGCTGACATTGGAGATCACCGAGAGCAGCGTGATGGAGGATCACGTACAAAGCCTTGAGGTACTGCGCGAATTGCGAATGCTCGGTGTCCGGCTCTCAATCGATGACTTCGGTACCGGTTACTCATCGCTGCACCAACTACGCGGCTTGCCGGTGCACGAAGTCAAGATCGACCGGTCGTTCGTGGACACTGTCGACACCGACACCGCCGACCGCGCAGTGGTCCGGGCGGTCGTCGAGCTTTGCGAGTCACTCGGGCTGATCACGGTCGCTGAAGGCGTGGAAAAAGCGTCCCAGGCGTTCGCGCTTGAGACGCTTGGCGTCGACCAGGTGCAGGGCTACTTCCACGGGCGGCCGATGACGGAGGCCGCTGCAATGGAATGGCTCGCGCCACGACGAGTCGCGTCCTACGCGATCTCCTAGCGCGCAGGCGACATAGAAATGGGCTAGGACTCGATGCTGCAGCACCGACTCCTAGCCCATCGAACAATGGTCGTCCTAGCTCCAGCCGTTCGATGCCTGCATGGCCGTTCACCTCCGCAATTCTCTGACGGACTGTTCCGTGTTGTTACTCAGTGTGCGGCATTTGGAGTAGTCATGGCTAGGCCGTATGGCCTAGATCTTCGCACAAGATTCGGACATTGGAGGACACCCGATCAGGATTGGGGCAAATTTTTTAGGCCGTTCGGCTCAACCAATGACGGCCAGATGCCGATACCGGCGAGTACGGTTGCGGTGTCGCAAGCTGCGCCTTACCCAACGATTTCGCGGGCCCGGGCAAAGACGGCGTCGAGCATCGGCTCGGTCAGCCGGCCGGTGAAGGTGTTCTGCTGACTCGGGTGATAAGACCCCAGGACGGCCAACCCATCGGCGGTCCCGGCCTCGGCCAGATGCCCAAACGAGGGCCGGCATGCTGGAACGTCGTACCCCACTGCCGCCAGCGCCGGCCACAACGTGGTCCAGGCGAAGCCACCTAACGCCACCACCACCTGCAACGTTGGTCGCAACAGAATCAGCTCTCGCTCCAGCCACGGCCGGCACGTGTCGCGCTCTCCCGGCGTCGGCTTGTTCGCGGGCGGCGCGCATCGAACCGCGGCCAGCATCCGCACGTCGAGCAGCTCTTGACCATCGTCGGCACGCACTGATGTCGCCAGTTTGGCTAGCCCGGCCCGATGGAGCGCCCGAAACAGCCAGTCGCCACTGCGGTCACCGGTGAACACCCGACCGGTGCGGTTGCCGCCATGCGCCGCCGGCGCCAAGCCGACGACCGCGATGTGCGCGTCGGCCGGCCCCCAACCGGTGATCGGCCGGCCCCAGTAGGTCTCGGTGGCGAACGACGCGCGCCTTTTGGCGGCGACCTCCTCGCGCCACTCGACGAGCCGGACGCACGCTCGACACATGGACACCACTGCGTCGAGCTGATCCATCGACGGTGCGGCCGCCGCCAGCCGCACGACATCAGCCCTGGTCACGGCGATCGGGGTGCGCCGGTCGGCGAAGTCACCCGGCCAGCCGGTCCCAGGCGCCACCACCATCGCGCTATCCCATCACCCAGGTCTGCCTGAATGGCGCGCACGTCGTTGTCGCGCGCCGCGCGTCATCTCGACGAGGTGTAGAGCACCGCAGCAAGTCGGCCGTGATGTCAGCGATCGGCGCTGAAGGCAATCCCGTCAAGGATGTCGTGCTCGCTGGCGACGACCGACTCGAAGCCACATCGCCGCATGATCGTGTCGAGCACGAGCGCACCGCCGCCGATCACGTCAACGCGACCCGGATGCATCACCGGGATCGCGGCGCGCTCCGCGTGCGATGCCCTAAGCAATCGTTGTGTAATAACCGAAACCTGCTCGACCGGCACCCGGGCGTGATGGATCCTCATCGGGTCATACTCGGCCAATCCCAGGGCAAGGGCGACCACCGTCGTGACCGATCCGGCCAGACCCACCAAGGTGTTCGCCTGACCGACCGGCACCTCTGTCGAGGCGTCATCGACCGCCGCTTCGATGTCGGCGACGGCTGCGGCGATCTGCGACGCCGTCGGCGGGTTGTCCTGCAGGTGCCGCTCGGTCAGCCGCACACACCCGATGTCGACCGAGCGGGCGGCGCGCAAGCCGTCATCGTCGCCGATCACGAACTCGGTCGACCCGCCGCCGATATCAACGACGAGGTACGGCGCGGCGAGCTGCGCCGTACCTTGCAGCTCACGGGTCGCGCCCTCGAACGACAGTGCGGCTTCCTCGTCACCCGAGATGACTTCCGGCTCGACACCGAGCCGGTCGAGCACCCCCGAGACGAACACGTCCCGATTCGCCGCGTCGCGGGTCGCGCTGGTCGCGACCATCCGGGTTCGCGCGACTTCGAGTGAGGTGATCGCTGCGGCGTAGTCATCGAGGACCGCGAAGGTCCTCGCCAGCGCGGCGTCGGCAAGCCGACCGGTCCGGTCGACACCCTCGCCGAGCCGCACCACCTCCATCCGGCGGACCACATCGGTCAGGCTGGCGCAGTCGACGTCGGCGACGAGCAAACGCAACGAGTTCGTGCCACAGTCGAGTGCGGCGACCCGCGTCATCCGGCCGCCGATTCGCCGGCCAGTTCGACGCATGGTCCGTCAACGGCCCAATCGTCGAGGATCGCGAGCGCCTCGTCTCCGAAAGGGTTGACGCCTGGTCCGGCGGCGAGCGAATGGGCGACCAGAACGTGCAGGCACTTCACCCGTCGCGGCATCCCACCGGCGGTCACCTCAGTGCCGAGCGACTCGATCTCGTTGCGACGAGCCAGGTAGTCCTCGTGCGCCGCCTGGTAACGGGTGGCGAGGTCCGGGTCGGCGCCGAGTCGTGCGGTCATTTCACGCATCAGCCCAGAGGCTTCGAGCCGGCCGACCGCCGAACGGGCTCGCGGGCAGGTCAGATAGAACAGCGTCGGGAACGGCGTACCGTCCGCCAGCCGTGGCGCGGTCTCAACGACGTCTGGCAAGCCGCACCCGCAACGATGCGCTACCTGCCGCGTCGCTCGCGGCGGCCGGTGGAGCTGAGCAGCGACGGTCGCCAGGTCGTCCGAAGCGATTTCACTCAGTGTGACCACTCTTGGTTGGCGATGCGTTGCCGGCGACCTGGATCGACTGCCAGAGCTGGGAGTACCACGGTCCGGCCGTCGCCGTCGCGTGCTGGCGCGCCACGCTGGCCTTGACTGCCGCGTCCGAGCGCCCGAGCACGACATGGGAGGTATGGCCGGGCAACACGTAATGAAGCCGCTGGTGCGCCTGAGACGCGATATAGCTCGGCTGCTGCCACCGCTTGTCCTGTGCGTTCAGCTTGCTGAGTCGCTGCTCGGTCTGCTGGGTCTGCACCCGAAGTGCGGAAATATCGCTGCGCTGGCCCAGCCAGATCTTGAACGGCACCGCCACCGCGACGATCACCGACGCCACTGCCAGCACGAGGATCGCGGCGCGCGCGGTCAGCGTCGTGCCGCGACCGGCGGACTCGCTTTTCGTCGCGACCCGGCGGGTCGGGCTTGCCGAGCGGCCGCCCGGTGCCCGGGATTTGGTAGGTCGCTTTGCCGACGGGCGACGGCCGGCAGAGTCCTCGCGGCTCATCAGCGGGCCGCCGCAGCTCGCGGGAACGCGCCCGACCCGGCATATCTCGCGGCGTCGTCGAGGATGGCCTCGATTCGCAGCAGCTGGTTGAACTTCGCGACCCGCTCGCTTCGCGCCGGCGCGCCGGCCTTGATCTGGCCGCAGTTGGTCGCCACCGCGAGATCCGCGATCGTCGTGTCCTCCGTCTCGCCGGAACGATGGCTCATCATGCAGCGCAAACCGTTACGGTGCGCCAAATCGACCGCGTCGAGCGTCTCGGACAGAGTGCCGATCTGGTTGACCTTCACCAGCAGCGCATTGGCCGAAGACTCACGCACACCGCGAGCGATGCGTTCGGGATTGGTCACGAACAGGTCATCGCCGACGAGCTGCACCCGATCGCCGATCGAGGCGGTCAGCTGCTGCCAACCGGCCCAGTCGTCTTCGGCGAGCGGGTCCTCAAACGACACGATCGGGTACGCCGTCAACAGCTCGCCGTAGTAGCTCGCCATGTCGGCAGCGCTGCGCTCGCCGCCCTCGAAGCGGTAGCTGCCGGCGGTGAAGAACTCGGTCGCTGCCGCGTCGATCGCCAGCGCGACGTCGGTGCCGGGGGCGAAGCCGGCCTTGCCGATGGCCTCCATGATCAGGTCGAGCGCGTCGCGGTTGGTCGGCAGGTCCGGCGCGAACCCGCCCTCGTCGCCCAAGCCGGTGCTCAGGCCGCGGCCCTTGAGCACAGCCTTCAACGAGTGATAGACCTCGGCGCCCCAGCGCAGCGCATCGCGGAAGGTGCTCGCACCGACCGGCGCAACCATGAACTCCTGGATGTCGACGTTGGTGTCGGAGTGGGCGCCGCCGTTAAGGATGTTCATCATCGGCACCGGCAGCAGGTGGGCGTGCGCACCACCGACGTAACGGAACAGCGGAAGCTCACTGGCCTCGGCGGCGGCATGGGCAACCGCGAGCGAGACGCCGAGGATCGCGTTGGCACCGAGGCGGCTCTTGTCGGGGGTGCCGTCGAGGTCGATCAACACCTGGTCGAGAACGCGCTGTTCGGTTGCCTCGAGACCGATGATCTCGGGCGCGATCTCCTCGTGCACCGCAGTAACCGCGAGCTCGACGCCTTTGCCGGCGTACCGCTCGCCGCCGTCACGCTTCTCGACCGCCTCGAATGCCCCGGTCGATGCACCGCTGGGCACCGCCGCACGTCCGATCGTGTCGTCGTCGAGCAACACTTCGACCTCGATGGTCGGGTTGCCGCGCGAGTCGAGAATCTCGCGGGCGGCGACACCGGCAATACTTGGCACGTCCGTGGGCTCCTTGCACGGGGAAGCAGGCTCGGAAAGCCTATCGCCGGTTGCCATGATGGCTCGGCAACCCGCCCAATCCGGTGGAAACGCTGCTAACCGGCCGGCTCCGGCAATCGCGCAGCCCGGCCACGCGAGTCGCTCGTGGCAACCTCATCACGGAACCGCCGCGCCCTCGCGCGCAGCGCTGCCTCGGCGTCGATCCCATGGCTGCTCATCTCGACGACTGTGGCCCAGAGCAGCTCGCCTGCCGACTCCGCCGACGGCATTCCCTTGAAGTCGGCCAGCGGCTCGGAAAGCGAGCGTGCCGGCGGGTCGAAGCTGCCGACGCGCGCGGCCTTTCGCTGTAAGGTCGCTGCCAGCGTCAGCGCCGGCGCGGCCAGCGCGACGTTCGACACCACTGAGGCATCGCCACGCTCGGTGGCCTTGATGGTCTCCCAGTCGGCGTTGACGTCCGCCTCGCCGCTGACCTCGAGGCCGTCGAAGACGTGCGGGTGACGCCGGCGCAGTTTGTCGACCAGACCGTTCGCGACGTCGTCGACGGTCCAGCGCTGCTCGGCCGGCAGCTCCTCGGCAAGGCGCGCGTGGAACGCAACCTGGAACAGCACGTCGCCGATCTCTTCACGCAGGCCGGCAGTGTCGGCGTCCTCGATCGCCTGGAACGCCTCGTAGGCCTCTTCCAGCAGGTACGGCGCCAAGCTCTGGTGGTCCTGCCGCGCGTCCCAGGGACAGCCGCCCGGCGAGCGCAACCGGTCGACGGTCGCGACGACGTCGAGCAGTCGAGCGCCGGGCAGATCCCAGCTCCCGCACACCACGTCCACGTCGATCCCGGCGGTGTCATCAGCGCTCGCCAACGACGCCGCGACGTCCTCAGCCAGCTGGGTCGCGTGCTCGTCGGCGCCGAGCCACCGGGTCACCGTGCCGGTCTCGTCGGCCGCATCGACCAGTTCGGCCGCGATGGCCATCGAGCCCGCTGCGGCACTGAGTCGGGTCGCCACTCCAGCGGCAGTCAGCACCTCGACATCAGGCGATTCGAGGTCGCCGACAAACACCGGCCCGGCGCGAAGGGCGACCCAGGCGTCCGCGCACAGCAGGCCCGCGGCAACCCGAGGACTGGTCAGCAGCAGGACGAGCCGGCTCACCCGGGCGAGCTGGCGGCGGTGCTTGGCGTCGAGCCGGCTCCGGAGCTGACCGCGCTGGGAGCTGCCACGACAGCCTGCGTGGCGTTGTCCCAGCGGCCATACCGCGGGCTGACGTGGACCCCGATCTTGGTTGCCTCGGCGCCCAACGTCTTGGTCAGCAGGGTGGTCGCCTGCGACGCGAACAGCGCGTCACGCAACTGGGTCGTCACGGCCGAGACCGGCTGCACTTTGCGCTTGATGATGTGCAGCACGACGTACTGCGTGCTGGAGTGCGCAACCAGGAAGGTTCCGGGCTTGAGCGCAACGCCCTTGCCGACGACCTTCTGGACCTGGCTGGTCCCGACGAAGCCAACCACTCCGCCCTGAGCCTTGGTCGCAGTGTCGAGCGAGTCCTTGGTCGCCAGCGTGGCGAACTGCGCCGGGTTACGGCGCACCTGGGCGAGGATGTGATCGGCGAGCGGCTTCTTGGCGACCGCGATCTGCGCGATGTCGAGCTGGTCGAACTGGTCGATGTCCTTCTGGTATTCCGTCGCGAGCTGGGCGGGTGTTGCCGGCAGGTTGGCGATCAGCGAGGTGCCGATCTTCTGCTGCAACGCGGCGTAGCGGATGAAGCCAGGCAGCTGGGCCTGGGTCACCCCGCCCTGCGCGGCTTGGGTCTGCAGCGCGGCAAGGCTGCCGGCCTGCTGGACGAACTCGGCCGTCTGCTGGCTGATGTCCTGCGCCGTGACCGTGACATGACGGTCCGCGGCGACCTTGTTGATGAGGTCGACGGAGATCAGGTGGCCGAGCAGCTCACGGGTGAAGGTCGCGCGGTCGAAGCCTTGGGTCTTCGCCAGCTCGCCGTTGGCCAGCGACTCGGTGACCTGAGACTGCAGCTGCCCGGTCGTGATGCGCTGGCTGCCGATCAGCGCGGCTGCGCCAGGACTTGTAGCGCTGCTGCCGCCGCTGCACGCCGAGAGCACCGGCAAAGTGGCGAAGGCGACGACGGCAAGCGCGCTCAGACGCAGACGGTTAGGCACGAGGAGCCAGGTTACAGGGGCAGCCTGTGAGTGAGCTCCTCACGACGACGCGGCGACGCTGAGATCGCCGACAACGCTCTGAAGCACCTCGCGACACCAGTCGAGCAGCGGTTGATCCCGCAGCGGTTGACCGCCGATTCGAGCGGTGACAGGAGCCGTAACGAGCGCGATGCTGGTGGCCGGTTTGACGATAGATCCCGGATGCAACCGCTTCACCCGCATCACCTGTGACTCGCGCAGGTCGAGCGGCGTAAACCGCACGTACTTGCCTTGTGCGGCCACCTCGGTCACCCCGAAGCCGCGGGCGAACGCCCGGAACGTCGCCACCGCGAGCAGATTCTCGACCTCGGGCGGCAGCTCGCCGTACCGATCCCGCAACTCGGCGCGCATCGCCTCGACGTCGGCATCTGTCTGCGCCGACGCGAGGCGGCGGTAGGCATCGAGCCGCAGCCGCTCGCCCGGGATGTAGTCGTGGGGAAGGTGAGCGTCGACCGGCAGCTCGACCCGGACGTCGAGCGTCTCCTCGACGTGTCCGCCCTTGAACTCCGAGACCGCCTCGCCGACCAGGCGCATGTAAAGGTCGAACCCGACCGCGGCGATGTGGCCGGACTGCTCACCTCCGAGCAGGTTGCCGGCGCCGCGGATCTCGAGATCCTTCATCGCGACCTGCATCCCGGCGCCGAGATCGGCGTTCTGGGCGATCGTCGCGAGCCGGTCGTGGGCCTCCTCGGTCAACGGTTTCTCCGGCGGATAAAGAACATAGGCATAGGCACGCTCGCGACCCCGCCCGACCCGGCCACGAAGCTGATGGAGCTGCGACAACCCGAGCAGGTCGCCGCGCTCGATGACCAACGTGTTGGCATTAGAGATGTCGAGCCCGTTCTCAACGATCGTGGTGCAGACGAGTACGTCGAACTCGCGCTCCCAGAACCCGAGCATTACCCGCTCGAGCTGGTGCTCGTGCATCTGCCCGTGCGCGACCTCGATCCTCGCCTCAGGGACCAGATCACGAAGTCGACTTGCGGCCCGGTCGATCGACTCGACCCGGTTGTGGACGTAGAAGACCTGGCCTTCGCGTAACAGCTCGCGCCGGATCGCCGCCGAGATCTGGCGTTCGTCGTAGGCACCGACGAAGGTCAGCACCGGGTGCCGCTCTTCCGGCGGAGTTTGGATGACACTCATCTCCCGGATGCCGGTGATCGACATCTCCAGGGTCCGCGGGATCGGCGTCGCCGACATCGTAAGGACGTCGACCGAGGTGCGTAGCCGCTTCAAGAACTCCTTGTGCTCAACGCCGAACCGCTGTTCCTCGTCGACGACGACGAGCCCGAGATCGTGGAACCTGGTCTCCGGCTGGAGCAGCCGGTGCGTGCCGATCACGACATCGACGGTGCCGTCGGCCAGGCCGGCCAGGATCTCGCGACGCTCGCCATCGGTCTGAAATCGCGACAGCACTCTGACCGCGACCGGGAACGACGCGAACCGCTCGGTGAAGGTCGTGAAGTGCTGCTGCGCCAACAACGTGGTCGGCACCAGCACGGCGGCCTGCTTGCCGTCCATCACGGCCTTGAACGCTGCCCGCACCGCGATCTCGGTCTTGCCATAACCGACGTCGCCGCAGATCACCCGATCCATCGGATGCGCCGCCTGCATGTCGGTCTTGACCTCGTCGATCGCGGCTAGTTGGTCGGGAGTCTCGACGTAGGCGAACGCATCCTCGAGCTCGCGCTGCCAGGGAGTGTCGGCGGTGAAGGCGTACCCCGGGGCGGACATCCGGGCGGCGTACAGCCGGATCAGCTCGGCCGCGATCTCGCGGACCGCCTTGCGGGCCCGACCCTTGCGCTTGGCCCAGTCACCGCCGCCCATCTTGTCCAAGCTGGGAGCTTCACCGCCGACGTACTTCGTGACCTGGTCGAGGGAGTCGGTCGGGACGTAGAGCCGGTCGCCCGGTTGGCCTCGCTTGCTCGGCGCGTACTCGATCACGAGGTATTCGCGGGTCGCGTCAGCAACAGTGCGCTGCACCAGGTCGACGTAACGTCCGACACCGTGCTGCTCGTGCACGACGACGTCGCCGGCTTTCAACGTCAGCGGGTCGATCGTGCCGCGACGCTTGCTAGGCATCCGGTGCAGGTCCTTGTTCGCCGCTCGGGCGCCGGTGATGTCGGCCTCGGTCAGCACCGCGAGACGCAACAGCCCCGAGGTGAAGCCGGCGTCGATCCCACCGGTCGTCACATGCACGACACCGGAGTCGATCTCGGCGCCGAGGGTCTCGTCGAGGTGCGCCGCGATGTCCTCGCCTCGCAACACCTCGACGAAGCGTTGAGCCGAGCCGTGTCCCTCGGTGACGATTACGACTCGCCAGTCGGCGCGCAGCCAGCCGCGAATGTCGTCGAGTGCCCGCTTCAGGTTGCCGCGGTAGGACTCGAGCTCGTGGCCGGATGAGGTGACCGACTCCGAGTCGCGCACCGCCACGTCGTCAACCGCGGCCTCGACGTCGGTCCCGCCCTCGGCCACGGTCTCGGCATCGGTCGCGAACGGCGTGACGGTCCACCATGGCAGGCCGATTTCGATCGACCGACCGCGGACCTCGGCGATCGAGCGGTACGCCGCGGCGCCGAGATCGACCGGAGCCTTGCCGCCCCCAGCAGCCGCCGCCCACGACGCGGCGAGAAACTCCTGGCTGGTGCCGACCAGGTCGATCGCGCGGGTCCGCACCCGTTCGGGGTCGCACACGACGACGTGCGTGCCAGCGGGCAGCTCGTCGACCAGGAGCACCAGCTGGTCGACGAGCACCGGCGTCAATGCCTCCATGCCTTCAACCGGCACACCCGCCGCCAGCTTGTCGAGCATCTCGGCCAGTTCCGGGTGGCGATCGCTGAGCGCTCTGGCCCGCGCGCGTACGGCGTCGGTCAGCAGCAGCTCCCGACACGGCGGCGCCCACAGGCCGTACGTCGCGACCTCGAGCGAACGCTGGTCGGCGACGGCGAAGAACCGCACTTCCTCGACGGTGTCGCCCCAGAACTCCACCCGCACCGGATGGTCCTCGGTAGGCGGGAAGACATCGAGGATGCCGCCGCGCACGGCAAACTCACCGCGTCGCTCCACCATGTCGACGCGGGTGTAGGCGATCGCCGAGAGCGCTCGCACGACGCCATCGAAGTCGGACTCGTCGCCGGCCTGGAGTGCCACCGGGATCAGCTCGCCGAGGCCGCTAGCCTGCGGCTGTAGAACGCTTCGCACCGGCGCCACGACAACGCTGATCGGACCGATCGTCGGGTCCTCAGCCGCCGGATGGCGCAGCCGGCGAAGCACCGCGAGCCGGCGTCCCACGGTGTCCGCTCGTGGCGAGAGCCGCTCGTGCGGCAGCGTCTCCCACGCCGGATAATCGACGACCTGATCGGGCGGAAGCAGCGACCGCAGCGCGGTCGCCAGGTCTTGACTCTCGCGTTCCGTGGCCGTCACGGCCAGCACGGTTCGACCGGTTGCGGCCAGTGTCGCGATCGCGAACGGCCGAAGACCGCCCGGCGCCGCCACATCGAGGTCGGCGCTGCCGGCCGCCTCGACGACCCGAGCCAGCGCGGGGTCACCGGCCAGCACGGTCAACAGTCCTGCGAGGGTCATTCCACTCCGAAAAGCGCAACACGAAAGGGCCCGATCGGCGGTGCCGGGGCCTGTCAACCAGGCTACGCGCCGCCTCGAAATCGTCACTCCAAGCGCACCGGACGACGCTTCACCGGCGGCCGGCCATGGCCGCCCGGGACGAACTTAGGCCTTCTTCGTTTTCTTCTTCGTCGCAGCGCGCACCTTGACCACGTGGCTCGAAGACGCCGTCGCTCCGGCGGTGTTGGTCACCGTCAGCTTGACGCGATACCGCCCGCCGGCGGTGTAGCGATGCGACACCGCGGTTGACTTGCGCGGGACGGTCGAGGAGTGATCGCCGAACTCCCACCGATAACGCACCGCGCCACCATCAGGATCGACCGATCGCGAGGCCTTCAGTTGGCAGGTCAGCCCCGGCCCGCAGTTCCGGCTGAACGCGGCTTTGGGAGGCGGGGTCGGATTGGTCGACTGCGAGAGCAGGAACAGCCCGTGGCTCGCCCAGCTCGTCGAGGCGCTGACCAGTGCCGCCGTGCCGACAGCGCGGTCGTCGCTCCATTTGACCGACCCCAGCTTGCCGTTCCGGCTACTCGCGAAATACAACCGATCGCCAGCCAGGAACGCACCGGCTACATGGGAGAAATCAAAGCTGCCGGACACCGTGAACTCGTCCGCGCCGACAATGCCGGACTCTGGTTCGAACCATCGCCAGTGCATCACCGAGCTGCCCGACATCGTGTAGAACAGCCGGCCCTGTTCAAAGAACATCGATGTCACCGACGGGATCTCGCTGAGGAACGTCGGCGCCTCGCCCTGGTAGGTCTGACCTGACCCGGTCTGGACGTTGTCCCACGCCGGGTCGTCGTACGGGTCGAGCTTGGTCGGCGCGCCCACGGTGGTCCCGTTGAAGCTGCGCGAGTAGAGGAATCCGTCGGATCCGCCGTAGAAGACCTTGCCATCCACGGTGAACGCACCATGAACCGCGCTCCAGTCGACGCCGATCCGCAGCGAGACCGAGGCGCCGACAGACTTGCCGTTGAACTCCCGGAACGCCAGCCGCTCCTTCGTCGAGGAAGAGCCATTGATCGCGCCCGCGCGATAGACCCGACCGGGCAGCGCCGGCGTCCGCTCGGGCGGCGGCGACTCGCCGCCGGCCAACGGGAAGTACGCGATCCTCGGACGAAGGTAGGTGCCGTTGCCGATCCAATTGGTGTCACTACCGACCCAGAGCCCGGTTGATGTGGCGAGCAGCGCGAAGACGCCGGCACCCCGGGGGTTGCGACCCGGATCCCAGGTGTAGGGCAGCCCGCTCACCGGACTCAGCGCGGCGAGACCCGGCCGCGGCACTGCCCCTGGAGCCGCCACATTGAGGCCGAGGGAGTTGTTCAGCCAGCGCTGATGGCCGCCGACGTAGACCGCCCGGCCGGTGACCGCGATCGTCGAGATCGTGTCCTCGCCGCTGTAGTCGATCCAGACCGGACGGACGTTGGTGCCGGTCGCCGCTGTTTCGAACCGAGCGGCCGCGTCGCACGAGGAGTTCGTGCCATCACTGTTGGTCCCGATGCCGCCGGTCGCCGCGACGACGAAGTATGAGCCGTCGGGTGCGAACTGCACGTCCCGGACATAGCTGTCGAAGCCGTTGGAGAAACAGCTAGACGTATAGGCCAGCGTGTCCCAGCTGGCATCGACGGTCGCCGAGGACTTCCCGAGGGTCAGCATGACAATCTGGTCGCGATCCTGACCCGAGACGTCGGTGAAGTTCCCGATGACAACCATGCGATTGCCGGCCGGATTGACGTCCAGAGAGGTCACGCCAGTCGTGCCGTTCGCGCATTGGGCAGTCGAGGGATCGCATTTCGTCTCGTAGTTGTGATGCCCGGTGAACGAGAGGTTCACGTACGACGTCAACGCGCCACTAGCGGAGTCGAGTGCGACCAGACCGCGGTGCGTTGCACTGCCGGCAGTGGTGAAGCGGCCACCGACGAACAGCCTGTGGTCTGCCAGGACGAGTTTGTCGACCAAGCCGTTGAGGCTCGGCGGATCCCAGCCGGCCACGAGCGCGCCGGTCCTCACGTCGAGCAAGGCAACGTTCATCGCGACGCCGTCCACGGTCGTGAAGGCGCCGCCGAGATAGACCTCGTTCGGCGACGGCCCGGCGATCACCGTGGAGACCCGGCCATTGAGCGTCGGCAAGAACCCGGTGGTGTCGATGGTGCCGGTCGTCGCGTCGAACGCCAACGCGTCGTGCAACGAGTACGTCGTCCCCGGGTCGCCGGCCGGGCTCACCGAGGTGAACGTGCCACCGAGGATGACCCGTGATCCGACCTGCGCGATCGCATAGACCACGCCGTCGTTGACTGCCGGAGTGTCCGCGGCTGGTACGGCGTTGACCAACCTCGACTGGCTGGCCTGCACCGCGCTCGCGGTTGGCGCGAGCCAGCAGGCTCCGGACACGACGACAGCCACTGCGACGGCTGCGACGGCGCGCAGCCTGGAGGCCCGCGCCGGTGCTCCCATCTGCCACTCCCCGTTCGCCTTGACGTCTTGGTGCCGGATAAAAACTCAGGACACTAAGACGCCGGAGCCAGTGCAATCGTCCACTGCGCCGCCGAGCCGCTGGTCTGGTTCGACGTCGCGGACTGGGCGCCGTAACTGCCACTGACGCCTGCGTTCGAGTCGGCGAGAAGATCGCTGACGGCGGCGCTTGCGGTGCCGTGCGCACTCTGGCGCACCGTGACCGAGCCGGGGGCTGTCCAGGCTGTGGTCGTCGTGGACTTGTCGGTCCAGAACGAGACCACCCAGCTACCGGTCGACAACCCGCTCACCGCCGGCGTCACGTGGGTGTCGGTCGCCGTTGCGGTGCTCGACAGGGCGGTCTCGATCGCCGCCGCCGCGGTGTTGGTGTAGTCGGCGAGGGTCACCTCGGCCTTGACCGAGGCCGAGAACGTCACGGCAACCGAGGAGTTGGCGTCCCCCGCCACCGCGGTCTTCTCATATACCGCGCTTCGCAGGTTGCTCTTGCTGGTCGAGCCGATCAAGGTCCAGCCAGCCGGAGCCGCAGCGGTGATCGACGTCGACGCGTGCGACTCGAAGAGCAGCAGGGTGTCGCCGGCGCTCGCGCCGGCCGGCACCTTGACCGACCCCGACGTGCCGCTCGCGTCGTAGCTACTGAAACCGACGAACCCGATGTTCTGCACCGGGGGCGACACCGTCACCGACTTCGTGGCAGTGCCGGTCAGGTTGTTGGTGTCGGTCACGGTCAACGTCACCGGGTAGGTGCCGCCGGTGGCGTAGACGTTCGACGCCGCCGGCGAAGCACTCGCCGGCGAGGTGTTGCCGTCGCCGAAAGTCCACGCGTACGTCGTGATCGTCCCGGAGGAGTCGGTCGACCCGCTCGCGTCGAAGCTGCACGACAGATTGCTGCAGCTGCTGGTGAACGACGCGACCGGCGGTGAGTTGGTCGTCCCGGCCGGAGCCAAGATGACGGTCCATTCCGTGCCCTTGCCGCTGGCCGCATTGGTGGTGGCGGTCAGGCCGCCGTACGAGCCGGTCCCGACTGTGCTGTTCGAGTCGGCGAGCAACGAGGTCGTGTAGCCACCGCCGGTGTCGAAGAACGTCGCGCGTTGCGTGACCGGGGCAGGTGGCGTCCAGGCGGTGGTCGTCGAGGACTTGTCGGCCCAGTACGACACCGCCAGGCTGCCCGCCACCGTGACGTTCACCGTCGGGGTGACGTGCGAGGCCGTGTTCGCGTCCGCGCTCGACGCCGACGCCTCGATCGTGTTCGGGTCGGCTGACTTGTAGTCGGCGAGCGTGACCGAGTTGTGCGTCTTGGCGCTGAACGTCACCGGCACATTCGCGCCGAGATCCGACGAGGATGCGGTGCGGTAGTAGACATCGGACTCCAGCGGACTGCTTGTCTTGGTGCCGAGCAGGTTCCAGCCGGATGGCACGGCCGCTGTGACGGTGCCTGACGTCGGCCATGAGACGTAGAGGAGCAGCGCGTCACCAGCCGCGGTGCCCGGTGGCACCGCAACACTCGTCGCGGCGCTGGCGCCGCAGCTTCCCTTGCCGGTGCCGCACCCAGTGGTCGCGCCACCGAAGGCCGGGACCGGAGTCGTCTGGCCGACGACGACGTTCTGGGTCTGCGTGGTCGTCGCGCCGGAGTTGTCTGTCACGGTCAACGAGACGGTGTAGTGACCCGGCGTTGTGAAGTCGTGCGTGAACGGCGAGCCGTTCGGCTGGATCTGGACCGGGTTGTTGCCGAACGCCCAGGCGTACTGCGTGATCGAACCATCCGGGTCGTGCGATGCCGACGCGTCGAAGGTGCACACCGTCGACGAGGACGAGCACGACGCGGTGAACGACGCCACCGGCGGCAGGTTCGGGTTGGTCGCGTCGGAGAGCAGGAACATCCCACGGCCGGCCCAATTCTGGCTGCTGTCCGCGACCACGGCCGTCGAGCCAGTTGGCACCTGCGTGCCGTTCCACGGCAGCGACATCAAGTTGCCGTTGCCGGTCGATTTGGCAAAGTAGAGGGTGTTACCGGACAGGAAGGCACCCGCGGCGCCGCTCCAGTTCTGGCCGTCCGTGACGGTGAACTCGTCCGACCCAACAATGCCCGACTCCGGCTCGAACCAGCGCCAATGCATGACCGTGCTGTTGCTCAACGTGTAGTAGAGCCGGCCGTTGGTGAAGAACATCGAGGTCACCGACGCGATCTCGGCGGAGAACGTCGAGGCGGCGCCCTGGTAAGTCTGACCGGAACCGGTCTGGACCGAGTCCCAGTTCGGGTCGTTCCAGGGGTCCAGCAGCACCTCAGGCCCGAAGGTCGAGCCGTCGAAGCTCCGCTCGTCGAGCGATCCGTCGGTCTTGCCGTAGATGACCTCGCCGTTGACGATGAAGGCACCGCGCGTCGAGCCCCACGCGATGCCGGTGCTCAGCGTCTGCGGCGCCGTGGCCGTCGTGCCGTCGTAGTGGCGGTAGCTGATCTGGTCCGGGTTAGGGCTGCCCTGAACGCCGCCGGCGCTGTAGACCCGGCCGGGAAGCGCCGCGGTCGCGTCGGCAGGCAGCGTCTCGCCACCTGCGAGCGGGAAGAACGCGATCTTGCGGTGGAGATAGTGGTAGTTGCCGACGTAGTCCTGGTCGCTGCCGATGTAGAGGCCGGTGCTGCTGGCAAACAACGCGTAGGTGCCGGCGCCGCGGGGGTTGCGCCCCGGGTTCCACGACAACGGCACACCGCTGAGCGGGTTGAGCGCCGCGATGCTGGGGCGCGGCACAGCGCCCGCACCGGGGTTGTCGTGGCCCTTGGAGTTGTTGAGCCAGCGCTCGTGACCGCCGACGTACACCACGCCGCCGGTGATGGCGACCGAGAGCAGCGTGTCCTGACCGGTGTAGTCGACCCAGGTCGGCCGGACGTTGGTGCCGGTCGCATTCGACTCGAAGCGGGCCGCACTGTCACACGAGGAGTTGGTGGGAGGGTTGTCCTTGTTGGTCCCGGAACCACCGGTAGCGGCAACGACGAAGTACGAGCCGTCCGGCGAGAACTCGACAGCGCGGACATAGCTGTCGAAGGAGCCATCGAAGCAGGCCGCACTGTAGGCCAAGGTCGACCAGCTGGTCTGGACCGTCGCCGCCGTCGTGCCGAGGGTGACCAGCGCGACCTGGTCCTCAGGGGTCCCGGAGACGGTGGAGAAGTTGCCGATCGCCACCAGTTGGGTGCCGGCCGGGTTGATGTCCATGTCCTTGATGCCGACGGTGCCGTCCGCGCAGCTCGCGCCCGAGCAGTTGACCCCGTAGTTGTGGTGGCCGGAGAACGAGGGAACCGGGTAGGTGGTCAGCACCTTGCCGGTCGTGGGATTGAGCGCGACGAGCGCGCCGTGGGCAGCGCCGCCGACCACCGTGAAGCTGCCGCCGGCGAACAACATGCCGTCGGCGAGCACCAGCTTCTGGATCACGCCGTTCTGCCCGGAGGGCTTGAACGTGGAGACCATCGATCCGTCGGAGGTGTTCAGCAGCGCAACGTGGGTGGTGACGCCATCGGCAACGGTGAAGTCGCCCCCGACATACACCTCGCCCGGCGCCGGGCCCGGGATGATCGTCTCGACCGGGCCGTTCAGTGTCGGCGCAAAGCTGCTCACCAGGGCCCCGGTGCCTGACGTGAACGCCGCGATGTAGTTGTCCGCGAACGTGGTGCTGCTGGCGTGTGGGCTGACAGAGGTGAACGTGCCGCCCATGTAGACCGTGCTGTCGACCTGGTTGATCGCATACACGATTCCGTTGTTGACGTCAGGCGTGTAGCTGGCCGGCACCGGATTGACGACGTTGGGCAGAACCGGCGAGACTGCCGCGGCTGGCGAAGCGGTCAGACCGACCGCGCCGGAGGCCAAAAGTCCAACAACGACAACGAGGGAACCACGAATCCGGAACATGGGGGCCTTTGCAAGCCAACACGGATTCGTCCTGCTTCAAGTCGCCGGGACCATCGGTGTTGGCTTCCGACGATAGGGCGTTGCAATACACGCCGTCAGCAAAAAGTCGGAACTAGTAGGCGGTTTGTCCCGATTCTCGGCCGCATTTAACCCGAACGGAGGAGTCTGCACCTGCTGCTGTCAATCGTCAAGCCGGCCGCGAATTGCCGCAATCAACCGCCGTCGACGGACTCCCGGCCACCCACGACCGCGGGGTCGTTGGACAGCACCTTCAGGTCCGCGATCTTGCTCGGCGACCATACGCCTTGGTTGTAGGCGACGCGATAGTCGCCAGTATTGCCCTGGGCGTCGAACATCGTCAGCAGCTTGAGCTTCGGGAACTCGTTGTTGTTCAAGCTCTGGGCGACCGTCGAGTAGAACTGATCCTCGTTGGCGGTGCTGGTCGAACGGTCACCGAACTCACCGAGACCCCAGGACTTCGACAGGTAGTCGTGGCTCGAGTCCGACATCGAGGTCAACTCGTTGTAGAAGGTCCTCACGGTCTGGGAGTACGTCAGGTTGTCGCTGCTGTAGGGATCCCAGAGAATCCAGTCCACCAGGCTGTTGCCGGGCCACAGCTGGTCGACCATGCACTGCCAGCCGCTGTATCCCATGTAGTTCATCGTCCACACGACGTTCTTCACGTTCAGCGCCGCGAACCTGGCTTCGACATTTGCCCACATCGCTCGGTAGTCCGCCGGCGTGCCGGCGGAGCCCTTGTAGATGGTGCTCGGGCAACCGGCGGCGCCGCCACTGACGTCGTTCTCCGGCTCGTGGAAGACGGTTAAAAAGATCTTGGTCTTGCCGAGCGCCTTGATGCTGTTGGCCATCGCATCGATCTGCGAGTTGACCGTGGCGTCGCTGCCACCGGCATCGGCCCAGGAGTTGGCCGGTTTCCAGTTGACGAGGAGCAGGGTGTCGGCCGTCTGAGCAGCCGCCACGTCGCCGGCGTTGAGTGTCTGGCCGGGGCGCAGGTAGTCGTGGGCGACCGACACGTGGCTACCGCTGTCGTTGTTGAAGTCGTTGAGCGAGTTGGCGACGTTGCCGGTACCACCGAAGCTGGTGAGATATCCGCCGAGCAATACACCGCAGCTCGGCACCAGGTTCGCCGACAGCGAGCAGTCGTTAGGAGCGGGCGGGGGCGTGACCGACGTACTCGTCGGGGTTGGCGTCGGAGTGGCGGTCCTGGTCGGCGTCGGGTTCGGCGTCGGGGTTGAGGAGCCGCTCGGGTCAGGCGTCGGGCTATCAGTCGGAGTGGGAGACGGGCCACCGGGGCTTGGCGCGACTGGCTCGGTCACGACCTCCGGCACGGTAACCACGAGCCCGAGTGTCGGCCCGGCGCCGGACTCTCGCGACCTGAATCTGCTCACGCTGTGGCGGTTGCTCGAGGTCACGGCGAACGAATAGGTATGGCCGACTCGCATCTTCAGGTGCTTGATCGGGAACTGCACGTGGCGGGTCCGGTGACTGACGTGCACGGTCCTCAGCCGTCGCCCGGAACGCGGCCGGTTGCGCGCGTCGAGGCGGGCCTGGGTCCAGTGCGTGGACCGCACCCGGAACAGACGAAGCGTCGTGGTCGGCGCGTGGTGTCGCTGGCCGGTCAGGTCGAGCCGCGCCTGCCTGATCTTCGCATCAGACGGGAAGCCGCTCACGCGGAACTTCACGTAGACGATCTTGTGGTGGCGGGAGCCGCCAACGGCACTGAGCCGGTCAAGGGATCCAGCGTGGAACTTCGGGCGGGTGAACGTCACGTAGCTGTCGGAGACGTCACCGACCTTGACCGCCTTGGTGCGATGCACCACGATCCGCCGGCCCACCGGCGGCGCGACGCCACCCGCACGCTGTTTCATCGGTCGCGCCGTGGTAGCAGAGGCGACCGAAGTGCCGGCGACACTGAGCAAACCGCCCGCGAGCACCGCAACTGCGAGCAGCGCTGCCGCTCGCCGATTGACGGGTGCCGTGAGCTGGGACACTGGGGTAGCCACCTATGTCTGGGTCGGAGCGGACTAGTTGCCGATGACTAAAAGATCGGTGGTCCGTAATCAGCCCTTAAGCGGCGATAGGCTTTGGGGATAACTAGTCACCCGAACGGCTTAACGCTCGTAAGAACTAGTCACCCGAACGGCGTAGCAGAATTCACCCGAATCGGGGAACGACGTTGGGCCATTCAGCCTCACCGTCGTTTTGCGTGTCGGCGGCTACCCTTGAAAGGTCCGGGGAACGCGGGTCTTGCGTCGGAAAGGTGACCCCAACAATGCAAGATCAGTCACCGACCAGCCCGGCGTATGACCTCGGCCATTACCTGCGCCCGCTCCAGCGGCAGCGCAAGTGGCTCGTCGTCGCCGTGGTCACCGGCCTGGTGCTCGGACTCGCGTACACCGTGATTTCGAAGCCGACCTACACCGCTGCTGCCCGCGTGAACGTCGCCCCGCCGCCTGCCACTCTCCTGCAGTCGACGGCCAACCAGACCGGTGGCCGGACGACAACGACGATCAACATGGACACCGAGGCACAGATCCTCAAGTCGCTGCCGGTCGCGACGCTGGCAAAGGCGGCGCTGAAGACCTCGACCCACCCTGGGGCGCTGCTCAGCCGGATCAGTGTGTCGGTGCCGGCCAACACCACGATCCTGCGGCTCGCCTGCACCGCCCGGTCTGCGGGCGTGGCCCAGACCTGCGCGAACGCGTTCGCCAACGCCTATCTCGCCAACCGCAAGGACACTCAGGCCGCGGTGCTCAGCAAGCAGCTCTCCCAGATCACCGGGCTGATCACCAAGGCCAAGTCGGCGCAGGCCGCGGACGCTGCGCAGGCGGTCACATTCCCCAAGGGCACACCGAAACGCGACACCTTGTTTCAGGCGGCGCAAGGGGAGCAGAACACAATCACCAACACGCTGACTCCGCAGCAGAGCACGCTTCAAAACGAGCTCGGCGTGTTGTCGGGCGGCAACGTTCAGCAGGCGGCGAGCCTGGGAGTGTCGAGCCAGACAAGCCGCGGTATCCCGCCGATCACCGGGCTCATCCTCGGCCTGCTGATCGGACTCGGGATCGCCTACGGTCGCGAGCGCTTCGACCGCCACGTTCGGCATCGCGACGACCTGGCGAGCGCCGGCGTCGAGTTGGTAGCTGAGATCGACGCTGACGGCGGCCCAGCCACCCGCACCCGCTTCGACCAGCGGATCGCGAGCATCGTCGCCGGATCCTTCGACGCCGACGGCGGCATTGTGTACGTCGCGCCGATCTCACCCGGTCAGGCCGACGCCGGTGTCGCGGCGCATCTGGCCAGCACGCTCGCCTCTGTCGGCCACCATGTCGAGCTGGTGAAGCCGTTCGCGGTTCAGGCCGTCGAGACGACCGAGTTCGCGTCGGCCGATGACATCGAGGTCGACGACGAGACGGTGCAGGACGCCGCCGCTGCGGCACTGCTCGGCTGGCCGGTCTCCGAGGACGGCCTCCCGCCGACCCCGTCTACCGAGGTCGCGATAGCAAAGCCGACCGAGATGGCCGTGCCGAAGCCGGTCGAGGTCGTGCTCGCGCCGACCGAGACGGCGGCGGACTCGATCCCGATGACGATCCGGATCCAACTCGAGATGGCCCGCCAACGGGCCCACTTCGTCATCGTCGACGGCGATCCCGCCGTGACCGATTCACAGGCTTACGTCCTCGCCGGTCTCAGCGACGCCACGCTTCTCGTCGTCGATCCAAGGAGCACGACACGGCGCGACCTTGCTGAAGTCGTCGATCAGCTCTCGGTCACCGGCACTGAGCTGCTCGGTGCCGTCATCTGGCGCCCGTTGCGGGCCAACGACCCCGGCGCCACCGGGTCGGCGCTGCCCAAGGGACGCGACCCGCGGCGCGGCAAACGCAGCGAAACGTCGGCAGCCGGGAGCCCGGGCGTGCGCTCTGCAACTGAACGCGGGACCGGGTCGGTCCGGCGCCTGAACGGGGCAGGGCCATGGCTGCCGTCGCGACCGGTCGATGCTGCTCGCTGACCGCACGCTGCCGCGCGCTCGGCCCACGACGACCTCGATCCGGCGACCGCGCCTGCGACTTGGCCCCGGCTGGCCGCTGTGGGGCGCACTCGTGCTCTATCCGCTCTGGTGGGCGCTCGGCCTCGGCGCGTTCGAGTTCATCCTGTTCGCGATCCCGATGTCCTGGATGCTGCTGAAGCATCGGCCGATCAAGCTCCCGCCGGGAATCTGGATCTGGGTCGCGTTCCTGATCTGGAACGTGGTCAGCCTGGTCATGTTGCCTGCCCATGCGCCGGGCACCCTCGACGGATCGTTGTCCGGACGCGCGCTGAGCCTCGCGTTGCGAATGATCCAGCTGGCGACCGCCACGGTCTTCTTGCTCTACATAGTGAACCTCACCAAGGAGGAGCTGCCGCCCCGACGCATCCTCAAGTGGATGTCGGTGCTGTTCCTCGTGACGGTGGCTGGCGGCCTGCTGGCACTGGCAAAGCCGCACTTCGAGTTCACGTCTCCGATGGAGCTCCTGCTGCCGCACCACATCGCGACCAACACCTACGTCAACACGCTGGTGCATCCGGCAGCGGCGCAGGTGCAAGACGTGCTCGGCTTCGAGGCGCCGAGGCCGGCCGCGCCCTGGGGCTACACGAACCTATGGGGCAACAACCTCTCGCTGCTGCTGATCTGGTTCTGCGTCTACATGTGGGAGCCGAAGGTTCTTCGCAGCCACGTCCGGCTCGCGCTGGTGCTGCTCGTCGCTCTGATCCCGGTCGTCTACTCCCTCAACCGCGGGCTGTGGTTCGGGGTGATTGCCAGCATCGCGTTCATCATTCTGCGGCTGGCTCGGCGCGGCGATGTCAGGGCGACGCTGATCACGGTGAGCGCGATCGCCGTCGGGGCCATCCTGTTCCTCGCGACACCGCTGAACCACGTCGTCGAGCAGCGAGCCAGTCATGGCAGGAGCAACAGCATCCGGGCCTTCGTCGACGACGCGTCATTCCGTGGCGCCGTGGACTCGCCACTGATCGGCTGGGGCGACAGCCGGAAGGTGATCGGCAGCTCGCAGTCGATCGCGGTCGGGCCGAGCGAAGCCTGCCCGCTCTGCGGCGGCGTGAACGTCGGCAGTGCCGGTGAGATCTGGCTGGTGATGTTCAGCCAGGGTCTGCTCGGCGCGGCGATGTACGCCGGGTTCTTCGCTGTCGCCTGGTGGCGATTACGGTTCGACACCAGCCTGATCGGCGCGGGCGCCCGCCTGATCACGATCCTGACGGTGTTCTACACGTTCTTCTACAACAACCTGCCGACCGGGCTGATGATCAGCATGCTCTCGATCGGCATCGCCAGCCGCAACCTGCTTCCGCCAGCACCGACACCCGCCGAGCCGGCGTGATCACCGAGAATCCGCGCCACCGCTACGCCCTCGACGTTGTGGGCCAGCTCTTCCCTGGCACCGAGGTCACCGACGCGCGATCCGGCGATGATGCCGCCAGGACGTTCGCGTTTGCACCGTCGGCGAGGCGATCCCGGCTGCTCGTCCCGACCCGACCGCGCGACGCAGCCGCAACAGCGTTGCGCGCGTACGGCGGCCGGCTGACCCGCCAGGCCCGCTGGAGCTACCGCACCGCCGCCCGCACCCTCGCCGTAACGGGCCCAGCGCCACTTCGTGACCGGCTGACGGCGTCGTCGTACGACGGCCGGCGTTCGGTGGGGATCGACGACTACCTCGCCGACGCGCTCGGGCGCCCGGTGTCGGTAGCGGTCCATCTCACCCCGAGCCGCGCCAACCGCAAGCCGATTGTCCAGGCGCTCGGCCACGGTGAGCGGCACCCGCTCGCCTTCGCCAAGGTCGCGGTCGATCCGCTGACCGCGGACCTGGTCGACCGAGAGGCCGGCGCGCTCGCCGCACTAGCTGACCGCAAGGTCGACCACCTGCTGGTGCCCGCGGTCGCCCATCACGGCGATTTCGCCGGTCATCGGGTGCTGACGCTGCGGCCGCTACCGACCTGGTTTCCCGGGCGGTCACCGACGATCGCCGACGTAGCCGCGGCAACCCGCGAGGTCGCCGGTCTGGCCGACCGGACCCGGCAGACCCTGCAGGACAGCAGCTACTGGAACGACGTACAGCGCCGGGCCGCCAAGCTCGCACCGACGCCACGAGCCGAACGGCTTCAGCAGTGCATCGCGATGGTCACCAGCCGGTTCGGATCGGCGGACACCACCTTCACCGCGTCTCACGGCGACTGGTCGCCGTGGAACATGTGGCTGACCGACCGCGGGCTGCTGGTCTGGGACTGGGAGCGGTTCGAACCGCGGACGCCGGAAGGCGTTGACCTGCTGCACTTCCGGCTCAACAGCCAGCTCATCCGGGGCGCGTGGACCCGCGCGGAAGCCGGACACCGGCTGGTTGCCGAGGCAGCCGACGTGCTGTCTCACGGCGACCAATCCGATCCACCGGCACATAGCGTCCTGCTCTACCTGATCCACCTCGGGCTGCGTTACGAGGCCGACGGCCAGGCCGCCGCCGGCGCTGCCCTCGGACAGCTGGAGAGCTGGTTGCTGCCCGCTGTCGAAGCCGGTCTGGCGGAGCTGACTCCGATGAGGTCGTCATGACGCCGATCCAGACCGCCAAGCAAGCGTTCCAGACCTCGTTCGTGCCGTTTGTCGGTCGGCCGACTTCGCGCTGGCGCACGACGCCGAACGTCCTGATCGCCGGCGGGCAGCGCTGCGGCACGACGTCGATGTACCGCGCCCTGATCCAGCATCCAGCGGTGCTTCGCGCGGTCGGTCGCAAGGGAGTGCACTACTTCGACACCGACTACGGCCGGGGCCTGAAGTGGTATCGCGGCCACTTCCCGCTGCGGCGCACGGTTGACCGGGCCCGCGAAGCCACCGGATCGACCCCGGTGGTGCTCGAGTCCAGCCCGTACTACGGCTTCCACCCGCTCGCACCGGGCCGGATCGATGGCGACCTGCCCGGCGTCAAGCTGATCGTGCTGATCCGTGATCCGGTCGAGCGCGCCTACTCGGCGCATGCGCATGAGCTGGCGCGCGGCTTCGAGACCGAGCCGTTCGAGCGCGCCCTCGCCCTCGAGCCCGAACGCCTCAACGGACAGGACGAGCGCCTCGTCAACGAGCCGTTCAGCGTCAGCCTCGACCACCAGCACCACGCGTACGTCGGCCGCGGTCAGTACGTCGAGCTGCTCCGCCGGCTGGCGGCCATATTCGGCCGCGAGCGGCTGCACGTCGTCGACAGCCATCGGTTCTTCGCCGAGCCGGATGTGGTGTGGCTGGACACGCTGTCGTTCCTCGGCCTGCCGGCCGGCGGCGACCCGCACTTCGAGCGACACAATGCGCGACCGAGGTCACCGATGCCGGACGATGTCAGGGCGCGCCTCGAGGAGCACTTCCGGCCATGGGACGACGAGCTGATCGAGTGGTTGGGCTGGGTCCCTAGTTGGCGCACGTGAGCCGGGCTTGCGTACGAGGTCTCATCGCGACCGTCGTACTCGGCTCGATCGCCGTCGGCTGCGGCGGCGGCGGCGCGGCGAAGACCGCGGCCAAGACACCGTGCCCGACCTCGGCGCAACCGTCGATCGCGGCGAAGACCCGTGATGCGCCCCCGCGGGTGCCGACCCACGGTGCCTACTTCGGCGCGTTCGCGCTCACCGGCGACTTCAGCCAGCCGAGCTACGTTGCCTCGGTGGCTCAGCTGCAGACCGAGATCTGCCGGCCGCTGGCCATCGTTCACAGCTATCTGCGCTGGAAACAGAAGTTTCCACAGCAGAGCCAGCTGACGGCGTCTCGCGCAGGCCAGACCCTGCTGCTGTCATGGACCGGGACCAACCTCGCCGAGATGGCCAGCGGCGCCGACGACGCCGAGATCCGCGAGATCGCCGGCGAGGTCGCCGCGCTGCACTCGCCGGTCTTCGTCGAGCTGCGCTGGGAGATGGACCGTCCCAACCTGCGGACGATCGTCGGCTCACCGACCACGTTCATCGCGGCGTGGGATCACACCCGCGCGGTGTTCGCCGCCGCCGGCGTCTCGAACGCGTCGTGGGTCTGGTGTCCCACCGCGGTCGGCTTCGACGACGACTCTGCGCCGGCGTACTACCCGGGTGCCAAGGAAGTGGACTGGATCTGCACCGACGCCTATCCCAAGCCCGACGGGCCGGTCGAGCAGCTCAGCAGCGAGCTCGCGTCGTTCCTGAAGTGGGCGGTCCCTCAGCGAAAGCCGATCATGCTCGGCGAGATCGGGGTGCCCGAGAGCTACAACGCATCGAAGCGCACCGGCTGGATCGACAACGCCGCCGACCTGGTCAAGGATACCCCGCTGATCAAAGCGGTCGTCTACTTCGACTACAACCCGGAGGACCACCCGGCGACCCGCGATTACCGGATCGAGCCAAGCTCACCGGCCGCCGGGGCGCTGCGCTCACTCGCCGCTGATCCGTGGTTCCAGCCGACGTTCGGCCGCTGACCCGGCCTCAACCCGCCTCGGCCGGCTGAGCGCCGGCACGGCGGCGGTTGACGATCTGATCCAGCCCGAGCGCGCGGCGGTCGTGCCACATCAGCGCGGCGTAGCCCACGCTGCCGATCAGCAGCCCGGCCAGCGCGCCGATCGAGTGGCCCGAATGCAGCACGCCGCCGACCTCTGGCAGCGCGAGAAACGCGATCGCGGCAAGGAACATGGTGCGAAGCCAGGCCCGGGAGATCGGATGCAGCCGGTTCTTGTGGTTGATCTGCCAGAGCGGCACCAGATTGCACAGCAGGATCGAGGTGGCCCAGCCGATCGCCGCGCCCTCGATGCCGATCCGGGGCAGCAGCACGACGTCGATGATCACGTTGACGGTCAGCCCGAGCGCGACGTTCCCGAGGTTCCACAGCGACCGGCCGACGGTGAGCAGCGCGATGTCGACGAGTCCGCAAGCCGACGCGACCAGCATCGCCGCGGTGACCGTCATCATCGCCGTCTCGCCGCTGCCGTAGTGCCGACCGAAGATGCGCAGCAGCAGCGGCGCCATCGAGATCACGCTCAGATAGAGCGGCCAGGTCAGCGCCACGATCCAGGTGGTCGATGCCTGGAAGAGCTCGAAGGCCCCGTCGTGCTCCTCGCGGACCAGCAGCCGACGCAGCTGCGGCTGCACCGAGTAGCCGACTGCCTGGTTGCCCAGCTGGCCGACCACGACGAACCTGGTCGCGCCGGTGTAGACCGCGGCCGCCGGCAGGCCCAGGATCCCGCCGACCAGCACGATGTCCAGCCGCTGCAACGCCATCTGCATCACGCTCGCGATCGCGCGCGGTCCGGTGAACGTCCAGACCGGGCGCAGCTCGCTTCGCCACGCGGCCGACCACAGCGGGACGTCAGCACGGCGAAGCAGAGTTCGCAGCCAGAGCGTCATCACGACCGCCGAGGCGAGGTAGGGCAGCGTCCACGCGGCGATGACGACCGCGGGACTCTGGTTGAGCGCAATCGACACGGCGACCAGGACGAGCTGGGTGATCGGGCGGAAGAGCCGTTCGACGACCACGGTCGGACGCATCGAGCCGAGCGCTCGGCTCGCGGCGGTCATCACGTCGTACGCCGCGGCGAACGGCATGCTCACTGCAAGGACCACCACGATCGCCAGGCCGTGGCTGGCACCGTGGTCGCCCACGATCAGGTGCTGCAGCGGGCCGGCGATCGCGATCAGGATCAGCCCGGCGAGCGTCGCGCCGACCGTCACCGGCAGCAACGATGCCAGCAGGACGTTCGAGGCGGCCCGTTTCTGAGCCTGCGCAAGCGCGCCGGAGAGGTGGTGGACGATGCCGACATCGGCCCCGAGCCGCGCGAGCGCCTCGACCAGCACGAACAGCGAGGTCGCCGTGAAGACCACGCCGGCGTCGAGCTTGGTCATTCCCCGCGTGATGACCGCGACGACGACGAAGGCTAACACCGCGGTCGCTGCCGCTCCGAGGACGTTGACAGCGCTGCCACGCGCCACCCCGTGCACTGCGGTCGTCACAGGCGGCTCGAGCGAGTCGGCGACGGCACTCGACACTGTGCGATCCACTTTCCCAGGATGAACAGACCGGCGGAGTCGGCGACTGAACCGGCTCGATCCAGAATAGCCGGGGTGGGCGGCGGGAGCGGCGATTGGCGGAGGGCACTCATCGGGGCTTTCGAGACACCCTCTTGATAGCGCATTCGGGTGATAACTGAGGAATGCTCTGTAACAACCCGCGCTTCAGGACTATCTTCAGTCATATGCGCGCGCTGCTGGTGGCCTCCACGGGAGGACATATGGTGCAGCTCGAGTCATGGTCCCGCCGCATCGCCGACATCGACTCGATCGTGTGGGCGGCAGCGGAAAGCCCACAGAGCAAGACCCTGCTCGCCGGTCAGCAAGTTCACTGGATTCCCGACATTCAGCCCCGCCAGCTGCGCGAAACGATGTCGCTGCTGGGGCTGGCGCGACGGATCGTGTCGAGTGAGAAGGTCGACGTCGTGGTGAGCACCGGCGCGAGCGTCGCGATCCCGTTCTTCATGGCAGCCCGGATGCACGGCGCTGAGAGTCACTACATCGAAAGCGCTGCCCGCGTCGAGGGTCCGTCGATCACCGGCCAGGTCGCTGCCGTGATGCCAAAGGTGCGCTGCTACACCCAGTCGACGTCGTGGGCCGACTCCCGTTGGAACTACGCCGGCTCGGTTTTCGACGGCTACACCGGCGCCACGATCGCCAAGCCGGCCGGCCCGCTGCGCGTGGTTGTGACCGTCGGCAGCATGCACCACCCGATGACCCGGCTGGTCGAGCGGCTCAACGCCGTGCTCCCCGAGGATGCCGAGGTGGTCTGGCAGCTCGGGCACACGCCGGCGATCCCGGGGATGCGGGCGTCGCGGATCGAGGAGTTCATCACCCACGACGAGCTCACCGACCTGATGGCGGACGCCCACGTCGTGATCTGCCACGCCGGCGTCGGCTCCGCGCTGCAGGCGATGAGCGTCGGCAAGGCCCCGATCCTGGTGCCACGGCTCATCGAGCACGGCGAGCACGTCGACGACCACCAGGAGCAGATCGCCAAGCGGCTCGGCGGCCTCGGTCTTGCCATGCCAGTCGACGCCGAAGCGCTCAGCGCAGACATCATCGCCGAAGCGGCGACCCGCGGCGTCCGCAACGCGGATGCGCCGGCGGCGCTGACGCTGCGCACCTCGCGCGCCCGCGCGCAGCGGCCGCGCACGATCGTGCTGCCCCGCGAGCTTGCCGAGCCCGTGAGCCACGGTCGGGCTTGAGCTCTGGCTTGACGGACAAGTAGTGCCGCAGACCGTCCTGTATCTGGCTGGGCTCGGCCGCAGCGGCAGCACCCTGCTCGAGCGGATGATCGGCGAGCTCGATGGCGTCTGCCCGGCCGGCGAGCTGGTCCACCTCTGGCACCGGGGCATCGAGCTCGATGAGGCCTGCGGTTGTGGCAAGCCGTTCTCCGACTGCCGGTTCTGGACCGAGGTCGGCGACGTCGCGTTCGGCGGCTGGGTCAACGTCCCGGTCGGCCGGGTCGAGATGCTGCGCCGTCAGCTTGACCGCACCCGGCGGATCCCGGCGATGGCGTCGCGCCGGTCCAAGCCCGACTTTGCCGCCGAGCTCCGCGAGTACACCAACTTCTACGCCACTCTGTACGACGCGATCCGGACCGTCAGCGGCGCTTCCGTCGTCATCGACTCGAGCAAGCACCCGTCGCTCGCCTTCGCCCTCGCGGCACGACGCGACCTCGACCTGCGGGTCGTCGTGATGGTGCGCGACCCACGCGCCGTCGCCTACTCCTGGACCAAGGCAACCAAACGACCTGAGGCGGAGATCCACGACCAGGCCATCAGCGTGTTCCCGACTTACCCGCCGGCTCGCGCGGCGCGGCTCTGGCTCGGACACAACGCCTCGCTGTCGCTGCTTCGCCGCCTCGACGTGCCGCTGTTGACGGTGCGGCACGAGGATGTCGTCGCCGATCCGCGGGCCACGCTGCGCCGGATCGCCGACTGGGCAGGGCTGCCGAGCGACGTCGCCCTTCCAGTTTCCGCTGACGGGGTAGCGCAGCTGCGCGCCGCACACACCGTGTCCGGCAACCCGGTGCGGTTCCAGACCGGAGCGGTGCCGATCGTCGCCGATGACACCTGGCAGACCGCGCTGAGCCGGCGTGACCTCGCAGCCGTCACGGCGATCACCATGCCGCTGCTGCACAAGTTCGGCTACCCGGTTCGGATCGCAGGCAGGTGAGCGGCCAGAGCGTCACGGTCGTCGTCCCGACTCGAGACCGCCCGGTTCTGCTCGCGCGGGCAGTAGCCGCGATCCTCGACCAGGACTACGACGGTCGACTCGAGGTTCTGATCGTCGTCGACCAGACCGATCCGGCCAGCGCCACCGAGGGCCTGCCGGCCGATCCGCGGATTCGCATCACCAGCAACACCCGAAAGGCGGGGCTGTCTGGCACCCGCAACACCGGCATCCTGTTAGCGACCGCGGAGCTCGTGGCGTTCTGCGACGACGACGACGAGTGGCTGCCCGGCAAGCTCCAGGCTCAGGTCGCGGCGCTGCAGCGATCGCCCGGATCGGAGTTCGCGAGCTGCTCGATCGAGGTCGACTTCGAGGGCTCCCGGTCGGTTCGGGTCGCCGGCAAGAGCGTCATCCACCACGAGGACCTGCTCCCGAGCCGGATGTCGATGCTGCATTCCTCGACGTTCGTCATCCGTCGCGACGCACTGGTCGAGGGGATCGGCCTAATCGACGAGGACGTTCCCGGCAGCCAGAACGAGGACTGGGACCTGCTGCTAAGAGCCTCCGCCAGGCACCCGATCGTGCACGTCGACGACCCGCTGGTCCGCGTCTACTGGTCGAGCCGGTCCTACTTCGCTCGTGACTGGGAGACCAAGATCGCGTCCCGGACCTGGATGCTCGAGCGGCATTCCGACGTCGCCGCCTCGCCGACCGGGAGTGCCAGGGTCTACGGCCAGCTCGCGTTCGCGTTCGCGGCGTCCGGCGAGCGACGTACCGCGCTGAGCTGGGTACGGCGATCGATCCGGCGTCGCTGGCGGGAGCCGCGTGCATACCTGGCCGTCGCGGTCATCGCCGGCGTGCCGGCCGAGACCATCCTGCGAGCGCTCCACAGGCGCGGCCGCGGCATCTAGCCCGTAACCGATGAACTAGTGTCCCGCGCCTGGAAATGGACTAGTCGTTGAAGGCGTTCTGGGCGGCGGCGAGGCCGTCGCTGATCAACGTCTCGATCGCGTCGGCGGCCCGCTCGAGCTGGACACCCAGCTCTTTGCGCTCGGCCGCCGAGTAGTCACGCAACACGAAGGCCGCCGGATCCTGGCGTCCCGGCGGCCGGCCGACGCCGAGCCTCACCCGGTAGAACTCGCCCGATCCGAGTGAGCGTCGCAGCGACTTCAGGCCGTTGTGCCCGTTGTCGCCGCCGCCCTGCTTGAGCCGCAGCGTGCCGGCCTCCAGATCGAGCTCGTCGTGGACGACGATGATGCGCTCGATCGGGGTCTTGAAGAAGTCACGCAGCGAGGCAGCCGGCCCGCCGGACTCATTCATGTACGACCGCGGCTTGGCGAGCACCGCTCGCTCCCCCGCGAGCCGGGTCTCGACGACTTCGCCGCGCGCCTTGTGGCTCTTGAACCTCACACCGACCCGGTCGGCCAGGACGTCGAGCACCATGAACCCGGCGTTGTGCCGGTTGCCGGCGTACTGCGGGCCTGGGTTGCCAAGGCCGATCACCAGCCAGGGCCCGCTGTCGGGCACGGTTGCCGACCCTTCCCGGTTGCGGCGCCAGCGGAGCATTACTCCGCGGGCGCGTCGCCCTCGGCTGCCGGCTCGGCGGCTTCGCCGTCCTCGCCCTCCGCTGCCGCTTCGCCCTCGGCCGGCTCCTCGCCCTCGGCCGCCGGCTCGACCTCGCCGACCTCAGCCTCGAGCTCTTCGGCGGTCGGCGCCGGGACGATGTGGATGACGACCTGCTCGGGGTCGCCGGCAAGCTCGACACCGTCGGGCAGCGACACGCCCGACGCGTGGACCGAGCCACCGATCTCCAGCCCCTCGACCGAGACCTCGAAGCTGGACGGGATGTTCGTCGCCTCGGCACTGACCGCCAGCGTCGTGAGCGACTGGTCGAGCAGTCCACCGGGGACCACCTCGCCCACGACCTGGATCAGGATCTCGACCGTGATCCGCTCGCCGCGACGTACCAGGATCAGGTCGACGTGCTCGATCGCGCCACGAACCGGGTCGCGCTGGATCGACTTCGGCAACGCGAGCTCGCTGCCGTCGGCGAGCTGAAGGTCGAGCAGCACGTTCGCGCCATCGGTGCGCAGCGCGTGCTCGAAGTCGCGAGTCGGCAGCGAGATGTGACGCGGGTCGGTGCCGTGACCGTAGAGAACGGCAGGGACGTTTCCGGCCCGACGGGTGCGACGGGCGCCCCCCTTGCCGAACTCGGTACGCGGCTCGGCGGTGATACGGACCTCGGGCACGACTAAGACTCCTTGACGGCAAATGGCTGATGAGCCCCGCCGAGTCTAGGCGAAGCCTTGATCACGAGGAAAAGCTGAGCCTGTGCTGTCGCTCAGTCGGCGAGGATCAGGCGTTGCCGTCGAACAGGCTCGTCACTGAGCCGTCCTGGAAGATCTCGCGAATCGCGCGTCCGATCAGCGGCGCGATCGAGAGCACCGTCAGCCGGTCGAAGTACTGCTCGTCGGTCATCGGCAGCGTGTTGGTCACGACCACTTCGCTGATCCGGCTGTTCTTCAGCCGGTCGATCGCCGGCTCGGAGAACTCGCCGTGGGTCGCCGCGACAATGACTTCGGTCGCGCCGCTGTCGAGCAGGATGTCGGCGGCCTTGCAGATGGTGCCACCGGTGGCGATCATGTCGTCGATCAGCAGGCAGCGTCGGCCATCCACGTCGCCGACGACGCGGTGGGCCACCACCTCGTTGGCGACCTTAGGGTCGCGGGTCTTGTGCACGAAGGCGACCGGTACGCCGCCGAGCCGGTCGGCCCAGCGCTCGGCCATCCGGACCCGGCCGGTGTCCGGTGAGACCACCGTGAAGCTGGCCGGGTCATAGCGCGCGCAGATGTAGTCGGCGAGCAACGGCAGAGCGAAAAGGTGGTCGACCGGGCCGTCGAAAAACCCCTGGATCTGTGCGGTGTGCAGGTCCACCGACATCAGCCGGTCGGCACCGGCGGTCTTGAACAGGTCGGCCATCAGTCGGGCCGAGATCGGCTCCCGGCCGAGATGCTTTTTGTCCTGCCGGGCGTAGGGATAGAACGGCATCACGACGGTGATCCGCTTCGCCGACGCGCGCTTGAGCGCGTCGACCATGATCAGCGTCTCCATGATCCATTTGTTGATCGGCGGTCCGAACGCCTGGATCACGAAGGCGTCGCACCCCCGCACCGACTCCTCAGGACGGGTGTAGATCTCGCCGTTCGCAAACTCGCGGATCTGGGTCGGACTGACCGAAAGCTCCAGCTCGAAGGCCACCTCGTCGGCAAGCGCCGGATGTGCCCGGCCGGAAAAGAGCAGCAGGGTCTTCTCGCCGCTGGTCTTGATGCCCGTCACTCGTCTGTCCCTTGATCGCGCTCGGTCTCGGACGGGGAAGCGCCCTCCATTGTCCCTGGCTCGACTGAATCGTCGGCAGCGGGTTGTTGCTCACGCACCCGCCGGGCGGCTTCGGCCGACGGCGAGCCCGGTCGCTTGCGCTCGACCCAGCCGTCGACGTTGCGTTGCTGTCCGCGCGCGACGCCGATCGCGCCGGCCGGGACATCGTTGGTGATGACCGAGCCCGCCGCGGTGTAGGCACCGTCGCCGATCTTGCGCGGTGCCACCAGCATCGAGTCCGCGCCGATCCGTACGTCGTCCCCGACCACCGTCTCGTGCTTCTCGACGCCGTCGTAGTTCACGAAGATCGTGCCGGCGCCGATGTTGGTCCGCTCGCCGATCTCCGCATCACCGACGTAGGTCAGGTGAGGCACCTTGCTGTCCTCGCCGACGACCGACTTCTTGATCTCGACGTACGCGCCGGCCTTGGCGCCACGACCCAGCACGGTGCCGGGCCGCAGGTAAGTGAACGGTCCCACCTTCGCGTCGGCGCCGATCGTCGCGCCGGTGCAGTGCGACTTGATCACAGATGCGCCGGCGCCGACGGTGGTGTCCCGCAACGTGCTGTCCGGCCCGACCTCGGCCCGCCGTGCGATGTGGGTCGCCCCGTGGAGCTGGGTGTTCTGGTGGATCGTGGCGTCGGCCTCGACGGTCACCCGCACCCCCATCCAGGTGGTCTGGGGGTCGACTATCGTCACGCCCTCGCGCATCCAGTGATCGAGGATCCGGTCACGCATCGCGCGGCGTGCGGCGGCAAGCTGCACCCGGTCGTTGACGCCGATCGTCTCGAGATGATCCGCCGCGATAACGCTCGCGACAACCTCGTGCTCCGCGACGAGCAGCCCGATCACGTCGGTGAGGTATTCCTCGCCTTGCGCGTTGTCGGTGGTGATCCGGCCGAGTGCGTCGCGGAGTTTGGCGATGTCGAAGGCGTACACGCTGGTGTTGGTCTCGGCGATCTGGCGGGTCTGATCGTCGGCGTCGCGCTCCTCGACGACGGCGACAACGTGGCCATCGCCGTCGCGCACCACCCGGCCATAACCGGTCGGATCGGGAAGCTCGGCGGTGAGGACGGTCGCCGCGGCCGAAGTCTCGGCGTGCCTCGTGACAAGCCGTTGCAACGTCTCAGTCGTCAGCAGCGGCACGTCGCCGGGAAGGACGACGAGGGTGCCTGCGGTCGCCGTGCCCAGTGAGTCCAGCGCGAGCCGCACGGCATGACCGGTGCCGCGCTGCTCTTCCTGCACCACGGTCGAGGCACTCGACCCGATCGCGGCCAGATGATCGATCACCTGCTGGCGGCTGTTCCCGACGACGACCGTCGTACTTTCCGCATCCAGCGGCTCAGCCGCCACCAGGACGTGGCCGAGCAGGCTGCGACCGCAGATCGCGTGCAGCACCTTCGCCAGCTCGGACTTCATCCGCTTGCCCTCGCCAGCCGCAAGGACGACAACGGCAGCCGGTGCAGTCTCAGTCACCAACGCTCCAGGCAGGCAGTACGGCGGGAAAGGCCACGCCCGAGACTACCGAGGCCCGAGCCAGGGCAACTGCGCTGTGCGGATGAGGCACACCGCGAGCCGGCCAGCCGCCCGGCCACGGGTGGACTTGAACCAATTTCTGGGTTCCTCAGCTCCCCGACGAGGATTCGAACCTCGATAGCCAGATCCAAATTCTGGAGTCCTGCCTGGTTGGACGATCGGGGACCGTGACTGGCCCAGCCTAGAGGTTTGCACCACTCCGCCTCGCCCACAGATCTTCGTCCCCAACGCCACTTTGACGGGCGTGTCGCGCCAATTTTGGCAACGAACGCGAAGATCAACGCCAGTGGGCGTACCAACGTGTCTGCTCCGAACGGCTACCCGTCGTCGGCGAGGTCCATCCATTGGTCTTCGAGCTCGGTCTTCTCCCGGGCCAGCTCGCGTAGCTCGGTGTCGAGCGCGAGCACCCGTTCGTGATCGGTCGCGTGCTCGGCGAGCCGGTCGTGCAGCCGTTTCTCCGCCGACCCGATCTTCTCGAGCCGGCGCTCGATCCGCTGCAGCTCCTTGCGGGTTGCCCGCTCGTCGCCACCACTCGACATGCTGCGCGTCGCGGACCCGGACCCGGACGCCGGCGCCGGGTGCGCCGCTCGGCGCAGCGCCAGATAGTCCTCGACACCGCCTGGAAGGTGGCGCAGCGTGCCGTCGCCCGGCAGTGCCCACATGACGTCACAGACCCGCTCGAGGAACCAACGGTCGTGGCTGATCACGACGACGGTGCCGGCCCAGCCGTCAAGCAGGTCCTCGACCTGCGAGAGCGTCTCGACGTCGAGGTCGTTGGTCGGCTCGTCCAGCAGCAACACGTTGGGCTGCGCCATCAGCAGCCGCAGCAGCTGCACTCGACGCCGCTCGCCGCCGGAGAGGTCACCGACCGGCGTCCACTGTCGATCAGAAGGAAACCCGAGCGTTTCCAGCAGCTGCCCTGCGGTCTGGTCCTTTCCGCGCGCGACCGTTACTCGTTTGGCGATCTCCTCGACCGACTGCAGCACCCGCAGCGTCAGGTCGAGCTCGCCGACCTGTTGGGACAGGTACGCGGGCACCACGGTCTTGCCGGTTCGCACCCGGCCGGCGCTCGGCCTGACCTCGCCCAGCAACAACCGCAGCATCGTGGTCTTGCCGGCGCCGTTCGCGCCGAGCAGCCCGAACCGATCCCCAGGCCCGAGCCGCCACGTGAGGTCCTTGAGCAACATCCGGTCGCCGAGAGCGACCGTGACGTCCTCAACGTCGTACACGTCCTTTCCGAGTCGTGACGTCGCGAATCGCGCCAGCTCGACCCGGTCGCGCGGCGGCGGCTCGTCGGCGATCAGCGCGTTGGCCGCCTCGATCCGGAACTTCGGCTTGGAGGTCCGTGCCGGCGGCCCGCGCCGCAACCACGCCAGCTCCTTGCGAACCAGCTGGCGCCGCCGGTCCTCGCCGGTCGCGGCCTGCCGGTCGCGTTCGGCCCGGGCCAGGATGTACGCCGCATAGCCGCCGTCGTAACGATGCACGGTGGCGTCGGCGACCTCCCAGGTCTGCTCGCACACCGCATCGAGGAACCACCGGTCGTGGGTGACGACCACAAGTGCGCCGCGCCGGTTGCGAAGGTGAGTGGCCAGCCAGTCGACCGCCTCGATGTCGAGATGGTTGGTCGGCTCGTCGAGCAGCAGCACGTCGGGGTCGGCGACGATCAGCGCCGCTAACGCGACCCGTCGCCGCTCACCGCCGGACAGCACGCCCACGACCGCATCCGGCGCGATGCCGACGAGCAGGCCTTCGAGCACCCCGCGAACCCGCGCGTCGGCCGCCCACTCGTGCTCGACCCGATCACCGATCACCGCCTCGATCACGGTCGCCGCGGGTGGCAGCGAGTCGTGCTGCGAGAGCCGGCCGATCTCGATGCCGCCGGTTCGCGTGACGCGACCGGAGTCGGCGGGCTCGTCGCCGGCCAAGATCGCCAGCAGGGTCGACTTGCCACCACCGTTGCGCCCGACCACGCCGATCCGCTCGCCGTCGGCAACGCCGAGTGACACCTGGTCGAGAACGAGCGTCGGGCCGTACGCCTTGCCGACCGCCTCCAGGTTGATCAGGTTCGCCATCAGCGGGTCGGGGTCACGACGTGATGATGCGGGCGCCGGGCACCGGGCCGGTCGCGCGGCGGACGGTCCGGCAGAGGTCAAGCCCGGCGAGTGCCGACGCGATCCGGATCGCCTCACCGGCGGTCGGCGCGAGCAACGCGACCGTCGGGCCCGAGCCGGACACTATTCCGCCGGCGGCGCCGAGCTCCTTGCCGGCCTCGAGCACCCGCACCAGGTTCGGGCGCAGCTGCAGTGCCGGCGACTGCAGGTCGTTGCGCAGCGCGTACCCAAGCGCCACGACGTCGCCGGCACGCAACGCCGCCACCACGCCATCCGCGACCGCGGGCTCGGCGTTGTCGTCGCCCCCGCGCTGGCGGTCGAGCTCGGCATAAACCGACGGCGTCGACAGCCCGCTCTCGGCGACCGCCAGCACCCAATGCCACTCACCACGGCTCAGGACCGGCGACACCACCTCGCCGTGGCCGGTGCCAAGCGCGGTGCCGCCATGCAACAGGAACGCGACATCGCTTCCCAGACCGGCCGCCAACTGGGTGAGGACCTGCCGGTCAAATCCGCACTGCCACAACGCATCCGCGGCGATCAGCGCGGCGGCCGCGTCGGCGCTGCCACCGGCCAGCCCGCCACCGACCGGGATCCCTTTGCGCAGCGTCAGCTGAACGGAAGGATCCACTCCGGCCAGCGCGGCGACGGCGCGAACCGCCTGCACCGCGAGGTTGTCGTCGCCGGTCGGTACGTCGTCGACGTGCTCACCGACCAGCTCGACCGTGACCGAATCATCGTCGGTCGCCTCGATGGTGACCTCGTCGTACAGGCTCACCGCCTGGTAGATGGTCTGGAGCTGGTGCTTGCCATCCGGGCGCAACGGCCCAACCCCGAGGTGCAGGTTGACCTTTGCCGGAACCCGCACGGTGACGCTCAAAGCAGCCACCTCACCCCACCGATCGTACGGTCACTCACAGTCACCGGTTGTCACGGGCCTCGGCGATCCGCGCGAATCCGGTCACCTCGAGCTGCTCCCCCCGAGCGCTCGGGTCGATGCCGGCGCGGCGCAACGCCCGCTCGGCGTCGGGCGGTGAACCGGCCCAACCGGCGAGTGCGGCACGTAACGTCTTGCGCCGCTGCGCGAACGCAGCGTCGATGACCGCGAACACCTCGGCTCGCGATGCCGATGTCCGCGGCGGCTCGCGACGGGTGAACGCCACAAGTCCCGAGTCGACGTTCGGGACCGGCCAGAACACGGTGCGGGGCACCGAGCCGGCCCGACGCAGCGACGCCCACCACGCCGCCTTCACCGACGGAGCACCATAGGTCCGCGACCCCGGACCGGCCACCAGCCGGTCCGCGACCTCGGCCTGCACCATCACCAGCCCGGTACGCAGCAAAGGCTGCGTCTCGAGCAGGTGCAGCAACACCGGCACCGACACGTTGTAGGGCAAGTTGGCGACGAGTGCCGTCGGCGGCGGCGAGGGAGCGACCGACAGTGCCATCGAATCCATTGCGATCACCTGCAGTCGATCGGCGAATTCCGGCAACCGCCGCGAGACGGTCGACCCAAGAGTGTCGGCCAGCACTGGATCGATCTCGACCGCGATCACCTTGGCCACTGCCGGCAGCAGCGCAAGGGTAAGCGAACCGAGTCCAGGGCCCACCTCGAGGACGACGTCCTCAGCACTCAGCTCGGCGGTGCGGACGATCCGCCGCACCGTGTTGGCGTCGGTGACGAAGTTCTGGCCGAGCGTCTTGGTCGGGCGCAGCCCTAGCTCGGCGACCAGCCGGCGTACGTCGGTCGGTGCCAGCAGACCGTCGTCGGGAACTGCACTCACGACCAGCCGAAGACGCGGGCCGCCGTCTCGACGACGCCGGCGGCGACCTCGTCCTCGGACGCACCCTTGACCTCGGCGATCGCCCGGATCGTCATCGGCACGAGGTACGGCGAGTTGGGCCGCCCGCGAAACGGCATCGGTGTCAGAAACGGCGCATCGGTCTCGACCAGCAGCTGGTCAAGCGGCACCAGCCCAGCGGCATCGCGCAGGTCCTGTGCGTTCTTGAAGGTCACGTTGCCGGCGAACGACATCGTGTAACCACGGTCGGCGCAGCGACGCGCGAACTCGGCGTCGCCTGAGAAGCAGTGGAAGATCACGTGCTCCGGGGCGCCTTCGCTCGCCAGCACCCGCAACACATCTTCGTGCGCGTCACGGTCGTGGATCATTAGCGCCTTGCCGGTCGCCTTGGCGATCGCGATGTGGCGGCGGAACGACGTCTCTTGCGCGTCCCAACCATCAGCCTCGGTGCGGAAGTGATCGAGCCCGGTCTCGCCCAACGCAACCACCCGCGGCTGCGCGGCGAGATCGGCGATCGCCTGCCAGGCCGGCTCGTCAGCCCTGCCGGCTTCGTTCGGATGGATCGCGACCGCCGCCCAGACATCATCGCGCGACGCGGCCACCTCGGCGCTCCACTGCGATGACGGCACGTCGATGCCGATCTGCACGACTCGTTCGATCCCGACCGCGTGCGCCGCGGTCATCACCTCCGCGACCTCGGCGTCCATCAGGTCGAGATGGCAGTGGCTGTCCAACGCCGGCGTCGTCAGCCGATCGGGTGCCGGCGGCGGCTCGCCGGTCCGCCCCGCATCACGGCTCACGCGTCGCTCATCCGAGCGAGCTCTTCATCGATGACCGACGGGTCGAGCTTCGCGAACAGCGGCGCCGGGGTCGCCACCGGAGCGCCCGGGGTCAGCTCGACGCGCCCCCAGGTCCCGCCGGTCTGGTAGTCGCCGGTCAGGACCGGATAGGCGGTCCCGTCGTCGAGGTCGGTGACCTCGCGCAGCTCGGGTTGCGGCGCGAGCACCCCAGGCCGGCCGAGCAGCTCATGCACCTGCTGCGAGGAGTGCGGCAGGAATGGCGAGAGCAGAGTGTTGCAGTCGCTAACCAGCTGCAGCGCGACGTTGAGGATCGTGTGCATCCGCTCGGGATCGGTCTCGCGTAGCTTCCAAGGCGCCTCGTCCGAAAGGTACTTGTTGGTCTGCTGCACCAGACCCATGGCGGCGTTCAACGCCATCCGCATCCGCGAATGCTCGATATCCCTGCCGACCTCGGCAAACGTCGTCGCATGCGCCGCCAGCAGGTCTCGGTCGACCGCAGTGAACTCACCGGCGGCCGGCACCGACCCGATGTTCTTCGCGGTGAACGACAGGGTGCGGTTGACCAGGTTGCCCCAGGCCGCGACCAGTTCGTCGTTGTTGCGGCGCACAAATTCCGACCAGGTGAAATCGGTATCGTTCGACTCCGGCCCGGCAGCGGTCAGGTAGTAGCGCAACGTGTCCGGGGAGTAGCGCGACAGGAAGTCGCGGACGTAGATCACGACGTTGCGGCTCGAGGAGAACTTACGCCCCTCCATTGTCAGGAACTCGCTAGACACCACCTCGGTGGGCAGCTGCAGCTCGCCGTACTTCCCAGGCTTGCCGCCGTTGGATCCCAGCCCGTCGTAGCCGAGCAGCTCAGCCGGCCAGATCTGGGAATGGAACGTGACGTTGTCCTTGCCCATGAAGTAGTACGACTCGGCACTCGGGTCGGTCCACCAGGCCCGCCAGGCGTCGTCGTCACCGCTGCGCCGGGCCCACTCGATCGACGCCGACAGGTAGCCGATGACCGCGTCGAACCAGACGTAGAGCCGCTTGCTCGGGTTGTCCTCCCAGCCCGGCAGCGGGATCGGCACGCCCCAGTCGATGTCACGGGTCATCGCCCGCGGCTTGAGGTCGTCGATCAGGTTCATCGAGAACTTCAGGACATTCGGGCGCCAGTCGGTGCGAGTCTGCAGCCACGACCCCAGCGCGTCGGCGAGCGCCGGCAGGTCGAGGAAGAACTGCTCGGTCTCGACGAACCGCGGCGTCTCGCCGTTGATCTTCGAGTGCGGATTGATCAGCTGGTCGGCGTCGAGCTGGTTGCCGCAGTTGTCGCACTGGTCGCCGCGCGCCTCGGGAAAGCTACAGATCGGGCAGGTGCCCTCGATGTAGCGGTCGGGCAGCGTGCGCCCGGTCGACGGCGAGATCGCGCCCTTCGTCGTGCGCTCGATCATGTAGCCGTTGGCGTACAGCGTCTTGAAGATCTCCTGGGTGACCGCGTAGTGGTTGCGGGTCGTGGTCCTGGTGAACAGGTCGTAGGACAGCCCGAGCTGCTGCAGGTCCTCGGCGATCACCCGGTTGTAGCGATCGGCCAGCACCCGCGGCGCGACACCCTCCTGGTCGGCCTGCACCAGAATCGGCGTGCCGTGCTCGTCGGTGCCACTGACCATCAGAACGTTGTTGCCGGCGAGTCGGTGATAGCGCGAGAAGACATCAGACGGCACGCCGAAGCCCGCGACGTGACCGATGTGACGCGGACCGTTGGCATATGGCCACGCGACCGCGGTCAGGATGTTCTTGGGCATGGGTCCAGCCTATTCATCGTGCCCAACGACTATTTGTTAAGTACGACGTCATAGACCGCGCGACGTGACAGGCCGTGGCTGCCGGCGACCGCATCGACGGCGTCGCGGCGCGACGAGCCTTGCGCCATCAGACCCGCCACCTCGTCACGAAGCGCGACCGGATCGACGGCTACCGCGTCGGCAGATGCGCCGGCGACGACCATAGTGATCTCGCCGAGAACCTCATTCGCGGCCGCCCAATCGGCGAGCTCCCCGAGGCTGCCACGGCGAACCTCTTCATAGGTCTTGGTCAGTTCTCGGCAGACCGCAGCGCGTCGATCGGCTCCGAAGGTCGTCACCAGATCGGCCAGTGACGCCGGCAGCCGGCGCGGCGACTCGAACGCCACCAAGGCGCGCTCCTCACGTGACAGCACCGCGAGTCTCGCTCGGCGCTCGGCGGCTCGGCGCGGCAGGAAGCCTTCGAAACAGAACCGGTCGGCCGCCACCCCGGCAACCGCAATCGCCGCAGTGACCGCGGACGGTCCGGGTAGCACCGTGACCGGCAGGCCGCGGGCGATCGCCGCGGTGACCAGGACATGACCGGGGTCGGAGACCAGTGGCATACCGGCATCGGTAACGACGAGCACCGTCAAACCGGCCTCGACCTCGTCGAGCAGCGCCGCCGACCGAGCGCGCTCCACCTGGTCGTAGACCGCGACCACACGGGCGGTGATCCGCACGCCTAGCGACGAGGCAAGCCGGCGCAGCCGCCGGGTGTCCTCCGCCGCGATGACATCGGCGGTTTCCAGCGCCCGCCGCAGCCGGGGGGAGGCGTCGTCCGGATCGCCGATCGGTGTGGCGGCGAGGACGAGCGGCATGACGCCATTCAACCGCCCGCGGTGATCCTCGGGCTCGACACCGGCGGTACGGCGCGTCGCGGCAAACCTGGTCGTGCGCGCGAAGATCTTCCCCGAGGTCCATACGATGAAGCCCATGCCGTCAGCGCCGCCGGAGATCGACGAGGCTGCGCCAGCAGCGCCGGTCGCGGACAACGACGCCCTCGACCGCATCCGCGCGAAGCTGATCAGGCCGCTACCGACTGATCGGCTGCGCGGCTGGCTGCTGCCGCTCGCGGTGATGGTCCTTGCCGGCATCGCGAGGTTCTGGCGGATCACCCGGCCGGGCGGTCACACCCTGACGACCAAGAACGACCTGGTCTTCGACGAGACCTATTACGCGCACGACTCCTGGACGTTGCTGCATCACGGTGCGGAGGGCAACGGACCCGGCACCGGCCCCGGTTTCGTCGCGCACCCACCGCTCGGCAAGTGGATGATGGCGGTCGGCGAGGTGCTCTTCGACCACGGCAAGCAGGTGGTCCTGACCACCAAGAGCAACGGGACGATCAGCCACACCATCTACCCGGCGAGCCCGTTCTCCTACCGGTTTGCTGGCGCCGTCGTGGGAACTCTCGCGATCCTGATGGTCGCCCGCGTCGCCCGCCGGATGTTCCACTCCACGGCACTCGGCGTCATCGCCGGCGGCCTGCTTTCCCTCGATGGCCTCGAGTTCGTCCAGAGCCGCACCGCGATGCTCGACATCTTCCTGATGTTCTGGGTGCTGGCCGCGTTCTGCTGCCTGGTGATCGACCGCGACGACGGCCGGCGGCGATTAGCCGAGCGCCTGACGGCGCCCCTCGACCCGGACCGGTGGGGTCCCTCGCTCGGCTTCCGGCCGTGGCGGCTCGCTGCCGGCATCTGCATCGGGGCGGCGTGTGGCACGAAGTGGGACGGCGCGTTCTACATCCCGGCCTTCATCATCCTGGCGCTTGCCTGGGACATCGGCGCGCGGCGAACAGCCGGCGTGAGCAACGGGGCCTGGCGCGGCACGGTGTACGCCGGCGTGCCGGCCGCCGTGACGTTCCTCGTCATGCCGGCAGTCGTGTACGTCGCCTGCTGGACCGGTTGGTTCATGTCGAACGCCACCTACGCCTACTACCACGACATGTACGTTCACTCCGGCCAGTCATGGTTCAGCCACGACTGGGCGGTGTTCCACGGCTGGTGGTTCTATCAGCAACAGATCTGGGGCTACGCCAACAACCTGACCTGGATCAAGAACCCGCACCCTTATCTGTCACGGCCGTGGGGCTGGTTGCTGATGGCCAGGCCGGTCGCCTACTACTACCAGTCGCCCAGCGGCTGCGGCGCCGCGAAGTGCTCGCAGGAGGTGCTCGGGATCGGCAACCCGGCGCTGTGGTGGGCGACGATCCCGGCGTTCATTGCGGTCGCCTGGGCGTGGGTGGCGCGGCGTGACTGGCGGGCAAGCGCGGTGTTGCTGATGTTCCTCGCCGGCTACCTGCCGTGGTTCCGCGAGGACATGCACAAGCGGGTGATGTTCTTCTTCTACATGCTTCCCGAGGTGCCGCTGATGGTCCTCGGCGTGACCATGTGCATCGGGATGGTGCTGAGGCAACGGTCGGCATCGACGGTCCGCCGGACGATCGGCATGAGCTCGGTCGCGGTCTATCTGGTGAGCGTCGTCGTGCTGTTCGGATACTTCTATCCCATCCTCGCCGCCGACACGATCACGTACAACCAGTGGTACGACCGGATGTGGCTGCACCACTGCCAGAGCAAACCCAACACCCACACCGAGAACGCCCCCTGCTGGATCTGACCGGTGTGGTGCCGCCGGCGACCGATGCCGCTACGCGGGCGCGGCCACCAGCTCGCCGGGCGGCGACGGGCGGCGTACCTGCTCGATCGCCCGCGCGATGAACCAGGCGATCACCAGCAGGACGATCGCGGCAATCGCGTCGAGCCAGTAGTGGTTCGCCGTCGCGACGACGACAAAAATCGTGAGTACGCCGTGCAAGATCGCCAGCCAACGCCATCGGCTCGGGCTGCAGGTCACCACCGCGAACGAGATCAGCACCGCCCAGCCAACATGGATCGAGGGCATCGCGGCGTACTCGTCGGCGAAGTTGCTGCCGACCACGGCGTACACCGACTGGTGGTAGACCGCGGCGGTGTCGACCAGCCCGGTGCCGCCGATCAACCGCGGCGGCGCCACCGCGATCGCCTGGATCAGCAACGACATCCCGGTGAACGCCACCATCATGTTGCGGAAGAACGGATAGCGGTCACGGTGACGCAGCCACAGCCAGATCAAGAAGATCAGCATCAACGTCAGATGCGCGGTGTCGTAGTAATAGTTCGCGACCCGCACCACGGTCGGGTGGCCCAGGATCAAGATCTGAAGACTGCGCTCGCTCGGAAAATGCATGACCCGCTCGGCATGCCAGAGCCAGCGACCGCGCCTGAGCCCGCCAGTGGTGTGACCGTGGGTCAGCCGGTTGGCAATCTGCCACATCGCGAACAGCGCGCAGACGAAGCCGATCTCGAAGCTCGCCGCCGCGACGAACCGAGCGCGGCGCGAGGCGAGCCGGCGAGTGATCGCGAATGCCGCGAACATGATGATCGCGACCGTGACGCCACTACGTACGTCAAGACGCAGCCACGACACCGGCGAAGCCTATGCGGCAGGGATCGCGGCGACCGCCGAGGACACCTCAGCCGACTGGTGCGGTGTCGGCCGGTTCCTCGATCAACGGAGGGGGCTCGACCGTTCCGGAAAGCGGCGTCAACGTCACCCGCACCAAGATGCCGCCTTCGTCGCGGTTGCTCAGTGTCACCGTGCCGTGGTGGCCGTCGATCACCTGCTTGACGATGGCGAGTCCGAGCCCGGATCCGGGCATCGCCCGCGCCTCATCGGCGCGGAAGAACCGGTCGAAGACAAGGGCGAGGGCATCCTCGGGGATGCCGGGACCCCGATCGGCAACCGTCAGGACGCCGGTGGCCCGCAGCCCGACGTCGACGACCGATCCGGCCGGGCTGAACTTCCCGGCGTTGTCGAGCAGGTTGGCGATCGCCCGATCAAGCCGGCTCGGCACCCCCCGGACGACCACCGGCTCGGCGTCGAACATGAAGATCACACCCGGCCAGTAGCGCCGTGCCCGGTCAACCGCCTGGGACAGGACATCGTCGAGGGCGACATCCTCCTGCGCCGACTCCGGCGCATCGCCGCGGGCAAGCTCGACAACATCGGCAACGAGCCCGGTGAGCTCGTCGAGCTGCGTCACGATGCCGTCGAGCAGCGACCGCCGCTGCTCAAGAGTCAGCCGGTCGACGTCGTGCAGGACCTCCACGTTGGTCCGCAGGCTGGCCAGCGGAGTTCGCAGCTCATGGCTGGCGTCGAGGATCAGTTGGCGCTGCTGGCCGACCGAGCGCTCCAGCGCGTCGAGCATGGTGTTGAACGTCGAGGCAAGCCGGCCCAGCTCGTCCTCACCGTAGTCCTCGATCCGAGTCGTCAGGTCGCGGGTCACTGCAATCTGCTCGGCCGCGTCGGTGAGCGAGGCCACCGGGCGCATCGTCCGGCGGACGACGATCCAACTGCCGAGCACGACCAGTCCGAACCCGAGCAGGGTCAAGATCAGGAAGGCGATCGTCACGCGATGAAGCTGGCGATCCACCTGGGTGAGTGGAAGCGCGAGCTGGACGGCGAGCCCGGTGGCGCCCGGGAGCGGCTCGGTGAGCAAGCGGACATGGACGCCGTGCGCCATGACGTCCCGCATGTCGTTACCGCCCTGGTTGGCGATCTTCACATCGACCGGGCTCACCGGTAGCGACTCACCATGCAGCGTCTCCGGGGCGCCATTCGAGCCCACGATCTGCAGGTCGCCGCCGACATCACCGATCTGGCTGTGAAGGGCGGCGCTGTAGCCGAACGGCCCGGCCGGCTCAGCGACGGCGTAGGCCTCCTTACCCTGATGGCGCAGCTGACTATCGAGACTGCTCCGCAGCTCGTGCCGGACCGCGACGTAGGCCACGGCGACGACCGCGATGATCGTCAGCGTCGCGGCCGCCGCGGCCGCCGCGGTGAGCCGGGTGCTCAGCGGTGCGCCTCGCCACCGCTGATCGACGGCATTGACCCGGCGGCGTACGACGGGGAGCGGCCCGGTCACGTCTCGCTTCGCAGTACGTATCCGACCCCTCGCACGGTGTGGATCAGCCGTGGCTCGCCCGAGGCCTCGGTCTTGCGGCGGAGGTAACCGACGAACACCTCGAGGGAGTTGCTCGTCGGCTCAGATTCCCAGCCCCACACGCGATCCATGATCGTCTCGCGAGGCAGTGGGCGTCCAGCGTTGCGCAACAACAACTCGAGCAGCGCGAACTCGGTCCTGGTCAGATCGATCGGCCGGTCACCGCGGCGAGCGGTGTGAGCGGCCGGATCGAGGATGACGTCGGAGTACTCCAGAATCGCCGCTTCGTCACCTTCTTCGGGAAGGCTACGACGCAGCAACGCGCGCAGCCGAGCCCTCAGCTCCTCGAGCGCGAACGGCTTGGTGAGGTAATCGTCGGCGCCCGCGTCGAGACCGGCGACCCGATCGCCGACCTCGTCCCGCGCGGTCAGCACCAGGATCGGCAGCTTGTCCTTGCGGCTGCGCAACGTGCGGCAGACGTCAAGTCCGCCAACGTAGGGCATCATCACGTCGAGCACCATCAGGTCGGGCCGATGCGTCGTCACCGACTCCAGTGCCTTGACGCCGTTGCTTGCGGTGGCGACGCGGTAGCCATCGAGCTCCAGAGCCCTCGTCAACGCTTCCCGCAGCTGCGGGTCGTCGTCGACGACAAGAACCTGTGGCCCGGCCTCCATCCGATTCTTATCCCTGTTCGGATGGATCGTTGGCCAAGGTGGCAGTGACGGTCTTGGTCGTGCCGCCGCGCTGGATGTTCACGGTGACCTTCTGACCCGGCTGGTGGGAGCGGATCGTTGCGATGACCGCATCCGAGCCCTCCGTCGCCGTACCGTCGATCGCCGTGATCACGTCGCCATCCTTGATACCAGCCTTGGCAGCCGGGCCGCCGGCCGTGACGGAGTGGACGATCGCGCGGTCAAGACCGCTGCTGGACGTCTGATCCTCGAGCGAGACGCCGAGCAGCGGGTGGCTGGCGTGTCCGGTGCTGATCAGCTCGTTGGCGATCGTCCTGGCCTCGTTGATCGGGATCGCGAAGCCAACGCCGATGTTGCCGCTCTGCGAGCCGTCGACGCTGTCCTCACCCAGTGACGCGATCGCGGAGTTGATGCCGATAACCTGCCCGGCCTCATCGACTAGGGCGCCGCCGGAGTTTCCGGGGTTGATCGCCGCGTCGGTCTGGATCGCATCGATGACGGTCGGGTTCACGGTCTGGGTCGAGCCGCTGCCATCGCCAGGCCCGAACGGGTTCTGCAGTTGCTGTTGCTGCTGGCTGTTCTCCTCCTGGGTCTCGACCGGCCGGTTCAGCGCGGACACGATGCCAGCAGTCACCGTGCCGGTAAGGCCGAGTGGCGAGCCGACGGCCAACACCGGGTCGCCGACCTGGACATCGACGCTGTTGCCGAGTGAGGCCGGCGTGAGGCCGGTCTTCGCCACCTTGACGACCGCGAGGTCGTCGAGGGAATCAGCACCGACCACCTTGGCGCTTGCCGTCGTGCCGTCGTTGAAGCTGACCGACACCGATCCGCCGCCTGATGCCGCGGCGATCACGTGGTTGTTCGTCAGGATGTAGCCGTCGGACTGAAGGACCACCCCGGAGCCGGTGTCCGACTCGTTGGCGCCGGTCACGTTGATGGAAACCACGGACGGAAGGACCTTCGCGGCGATGCCGGCGTAGGACTTCGGACTGGTGGTCAGGGCGCTCGCCGTTGCCGGCAATGCCGAGCCAACAGTTGCGATCGGTGAGTTGGAGTTGCTCTTGTGGAACACCACCGCACCGACGCCCACCCCGCCGACACCTGCAACAAACGCCGTAAGCGCGACGATCGCCGTGGTTCCGACCCGTCGCGGCCGTCGAGGCTGCGGGTCCTCGTCACCACCGAGGTCGTGGCCATCGCCGTCGAATCCGCCGCCGCCATCTTCGCTCGTCGCGAAGTCGCCTAGCGGCCGGGTGGGGTAGCTACTGGGCTGCCCGGCGGCACCGCCGGCTCCGCCCTCGTCACCGGACAGTGGTGGCCAGAACAGGTCGTCGCTCATGTGATCCTCCGTCGTTTGCTTCACCTACGACGTTGCCTATCCCGGCTGAATGATTGCTGAGAGTAAGCGGTGGCTGATTCCTGAGAGTTCCCTGCCAACCTGGCACGAATCGCAGCGCGCCAGTCTCGCCGTCAGGATGGCGCGAATCGCGCAACCGGGGTAACACTGATGTGGATGACCGAACCTCGTGATGGCCTCAGCGCCACCGATCGCGCGGCGGCGGCACTCGTCGCCGGCCGTCGTGCCGTCGAGCGCGCCAGCGAGGCGATGGGTGAGGTCGTCGCCAGTGCCAAGCCCAAGCTGCGCGGCTGGCTTCACACCGTCACCTCACCGGTTGCCCTGGCGGCGGGCGTCGTACTGATCGTGCTGGCGCCGACCGGGCCGGCAGCGGCCGCCGCCGCCGCCTACGCCGTCACCTCGTTCGTGCTGTTCACGACCAGCGCGATCTACCACCGAGGAAGCTGGTCACCGCGGGCCGAGAGCCGGCTGAAGCGGCTCGACCACGCCAACATCTTCCTGCTGATCGCCGGCTCCTATACGCCGTTCGGCGTGCTCGCGCTGTCGGGCGACACCCGGGTCGCCGTACTGTCTGCGGTCTGGGGCACGGCAGTGCTCGGCGTCGGGTTTCGGGTGTTCTGGGTCGAGGCGCCGCGCTGGCTGTATGTCGCGCTCTACCTCGGGCTCGGCTGGGCAGCGGGGTTCTTCGTCCCGCAGCTCGTTCACGGCGCCGGCGTCGCTGCCTTCGTGCTGGTCGCCGTCGGCGGGATGCTTTACACCTTCGGTGGCGTGGTTTACGGCTTGAAGCGACCGAACCCGAGCCCGAAATGGTTCGGGTTCCACGAGATCTTCCATGCCTGTACCGTGGCCGCCTTCGCCTGTCAGTACATCGCGGCATCCTTCGTCGTCTACCGCGCGGCGTAGATGAAGCTGACCAAGTTCGGGCATTCCTGCGTCCGGCTCGATGACGACGGAGGGACGCTCGTCATCGATCCGGGTGGGTTCACCGAAGCCAACGCGGTCCAGGGTGCCGACGCGATCCTGATCACCCACGAGCACGCCGACCACTTCATCGAGTCTCGGGTGCGCGAGGCCGCCGCGACGAACCCGGGGCTACAGGTCTGGACGGTCGCTGCGGTCGCCGAATCGCTGACCGGACTCGGCGAGCAGCTGCACGTGATCGGTCACGGCGACGCGTTCACCGCCGCCGGCTTCGAGGTCGAGGCGCACGGCACCCGGCATGCCGAGATCCACCGCGACATCCCGCGCATCGCCAACAGCGGCTTCCTGATCAACCAGCGGTTGTTTCACCCCGGCGACGCGCTGACCGTGCCGGACAAGTCGATCGACACCTTGTTGCTGCCGGTGCACGCGCCGTGGTCCCGGATCTCGGACCTGATCGACTGGCTCCGCGAGGTCGCGCCGACCCGGGCGCTCGCGGTCCACGACGGATTGCTGAACCCGAACGGTCTCGGCCTGATCGGCGGGCTGCTCGGAGAGCGGGGCCCCGGCGTCGGAACCGACTATCTACGCATCGAACCGTTGGACACGCTGGCCGTCTAGCGCCGCGTCGGAAGTCGGGCGTTACTTGGAGCGACGCTTGCCCAACGCGTGTTCTTTGCGGGTTCCCTCGCGGTTGGTTCCCTTCCGGATGAACACCAGGTTGTGGTAGCAGCTGACCTCGGTGACATGCAGGTCGGTGTAGGACGGCACGTAGCGCTCGGCGACGAACTCCTCGTAGTTCAGGCCGTCGATCAGTCGCTTGACGAAATCCATCGTCGTCCCTTTGGCACGCGGGTTCGCCTTGCCGCCGAACTCTGGCCAGTACGACGTCTGGGTGTCCTCGATCACGTAGATGCCGTCCTCGGCAAGCAGCGGGAACAAGACATCGAAGGACGCCAGGATGTGCTCCGGGCGATGGCTGCCGTCGTCGATGATGATCTGAAGCTCGGCGGTCGCCTCGACGACGGCCCGCAAGACGGCCGGGTCAGCCTGTGAGCCCTGGAACGTTCGGATCCGGGGCTCCTCGACGAAAGTCTTGTCCTGGATGTCGAGGCCGAAGATCTGCGCATTCTGGAAGTAGGCCTTCCACATTCGCAGCGATGCACCGCCCTGACCGTCGCGCGCGTAGCCACCGATGCCGATTTCCAAGACGTTCATCTCCCGGTCGCGCCAGGCCCGGAAGTGCCGCTGGTAATGCGGGGTGTAGCGGTGGCTGCCCCACTTATCGGTCTTGAAGTACTTGGCGAGCTGGGTAAGGCTCGGGCGAGGCACCTCGGTCGCGCCTTCGGGCAGGCCGCAGTTGAGGCATCGCGGGCCGACACCTGCGATCTCGACCAGGTAGTGCTGGTCGCAGATCGGCGGATCGACCTCGCCGGCTGCGGGACTCACCGCGCAAGATTAGTCACGCGGTGGGTCGCCGGCCTTCAGGTCACGCTCAGAAATCCGTGGTCGCAAACCCGCGATACTAGGAGTTCGCGCTGGTCCTGACCGCGGTGATGGAGCCTGCCACGTCGACAGTTCCCAGGTCACCGTTCTGAGCTCCGTTGGCTCCCGAGTAGTCGGTGCACGTCAACGACTCGGTGATCGACGCAGTGGAGGAGGTTCCGACATCGAAGGCGAGCGCGCCCTGCGTGACGTCGTCGTCGCGGGGGTTGTAGGGAGCAGAGTAGGCCTCGGTCTGATTACCCGTGCCTCCCTGCAGAGTGCACTGGATCGCCGCCCCGGCCTGCGAGGAGCCCTGCTGGGCGTAGACCGAGATGTCGGCGTGCACGATGTAGCTGCCGGCCGGCAAGGTCTTGTGCAGGATCGCCAGCGACGCGTGATTTGTCAGGACCGTCGAGGTTGCCGTCGCGGTGTAGCCGGCGACCGCGCCGTTCTTGCCCGGCGCGCCCGTTGCGCCCTTCGGGCCCTTGTGGCCGCGCAGCTTCTTCACCACGCTCGGCTTGATCTGCTTGACCGAGGTGATCCGGAAATGGCTCGCGGCGAACGCCGTACCCCCGCCCAGCGCGACGGCGAGCGCGAGCACCGACGCCACAGTCGCAAAGTTGGCTCGGGACCGTACCGAACGCGACGAATCGCCCCTGTGTGAAGGCATGCCTGAACTCATGATGGTTCCCCCGGGAAAGCGGCTCTGCGCCAAGACGCGGATGCGTCTCAAGTCATCGCGGATGCTAGCGAACCCCCGCGATCAGTCAGACCCGCCGGGCGCTATGACGCCCGGAAGATCTGACACGTCCGGAGATCGGGACTCAGCCGTTACGCAAGATTCAGGTCGAGCCGGATAGAAGAGCCCGATGTCTTGCGGGATCACACTGGTGGAGCTGAGGGGATTCGAACCCCTGGCCTCCTCGTTGCGAACGAGGCGCGCTACCAACTGCGCCACAGCCCCAGAGCGGCTGAGTTTAGCCGAACCGAGCCCGCAGCCCGGCGTCGTCGGGACGCTTAGTCGTTGACGGCCCAGCGGCGGTCGAGGATCTCCTCGAGGTCGTCGATCGGGTCCAGCTCGGCTGCAGTCTCAGCCGGCGGCAGCAACGGCTCCATCTCCGGGGCGCGGTTGCGGCGCTTGGGCGCTTTCGGCTTGGTGGCATACACCGGTCGGGGCACCGGAACCGGCTCCCACGGCCGCTCGCCGATGCCGCCCTCATCCTCGGACTTGGCCACCGGATCGTAGCCAGCTACCCGCTCGATCCGCTCGGTCTCCCGGGTCCGGCTGCGCATCGTGCGCGCCACCCGTCGCGGCGGCCGCGGCGCGACCTCGGCCGGCTCAGCGGGACGCTCGGCGACCGGTTGGGCGGCCGGCGCGGCGACCGGCTCGGCGATCGGGGCCTCAGTTGCTGAAGTGGCTGCAGTGGCCGCGGCAGGCTCGACAACGTCATCGAAGTCGGTCCGGTCGAACACCCGGCGATCGAAGGAGGTGTCGTCGAAAGCGACGTCGTCGAAGCGATACCTAACCGGCCGCTCAGCCCGGGCGGCCGGCGCGTCGTACCCGACGATCCGATCAAGCTCGGTCGTCTCGTAGAGCTCCGCACTCTCCTCGAACTGAGCGGGCTCCTCAAACCGGGCCGGCTCGGAGAACCGAGCAGTCTGGTCGAACACTGCCGTCTGGTCGAACTCTGCCGCCTGATCGAAATCTGCCGTCTGGTCATCTGGCATCTGGTCAAGATCTGCCGTCTGGTCAAACAGCGGCTCGAGTTGGGGGGCGCGTGCCGCTGGCGCATCGTCCCAGCGGATCCGCCTCACCTCTGCGATGTCCGGCTCGACCGCCGGACGCTGCATGGGCAGCCGGTCCGGACGCGCCGGCGCGGCCCGGCGGGCCGGCGCCACCCGCTGCGGCCTTGCCGCCGCCGGTCGGCTTGACGCCCGATTGGCCCGCTGTGCCCGTTGGGCCTGGTTGCGCAGGTGCATGACGAACCCGGCAAGTGCCAGATCGGCGATGACCTGCAGCGCCCACAGCATCAGTCCACCGACGACCACCGCGAGCAGCAGGGTCAGGACGGTGGTGACCAACAAGCCGATCAAGGTACGCCGGCGACGGGTCTCGGCCGAGACGACCGGACGGGCGGCACGGCGTTCGGTTGCCGAGCGCCGCGGTTTGCCCTGACCGTCGGCCGACGCCCCCGAGACATGGACCTCGACCGAGCGGCTGCGATGAGGCACGGCGGCGTTCTTCACGGGTCCGGCGTCGCGTCGCAGCGTGTGCATCGCGGAGTTGAACTTGTCGACCGAGCGGACCTCTTCGACCTCGTCGTGGCGACGCAGCCACATCGGCACCAGGACGATGACCCACATGACCCCGAGCCCAACGAAGATGACGGCACTCACGGTCGGCCCAACCGACGGTTCGTATCCATCACTTTTGAACGCTAACCACCTATTGCCCGATGAGCGCGGACCTACGCCGGTGTGTCGCGATGTGGCGGGGCCGACGAGTCAACCCCCGACTGCGACCCGTGCCAGCGTTGCAACAGCCCACCTGGTACGTCGTCGCGCACCAGGGCAAAGGTCAGATGATCCCGCCAGTCACCGGCGATGTGAAGATAGCGCTCCCGGACCCCTTCTTCACGGAAACCCAGCTTTTCGACGACTCGGCGGCTCGCCACGTTCTCCGGCCGGATGTTGACCTCGATGCGGTGCAGTCCGACCGGGCCGAGGCAGTGGTCGACGACGAGCGCGACCGCGGTCGGCATGATCCCCCTTCCCGCGAACCGCTCGTCGACCCAGTAGCCGACGTGCGCGGAGTCCATCGAGCCTCGCACGATGCCCGCGACGTTGAGCTGGCCGGCGAACCGATCGCCCACCACGATGACGAACGGCAGCGCCTTGCCGGCGCGAGCGTCAGCCCGCAGCCGCCTCGTCATCGAGGTGAAGACCGTCGCAGAGACGCCGAACATGCTCGGCCCGCGCGGCGGCGTCGCCTCCCACTGCCGCAGCCACTCGACGTTGCGACGCCGCGCCTCCATCCAGGCACTCGCATCGCGCATCCGCAGCGGGCGCAGCGTGACCTCACCGTCGCGAAGTACGGCGGGCCAGCCGGGCGCAGGCATCAGCGGCTCATCGGTGGTCGCCGCCGCCGCGAAGCTGAGCGATCGCGTGGCCGATCACCGGGGCAAGTACGGCGGCACCGTCGCGAACCCCACCGGTAGACCCGGGCAGGTTGAGCACCAGCGTCGAGCCCGCGATCCCGGCGACCGCGCGCGAGAGGATCGTCGTCGGTAGCTCGTCACGGCGATACTGCCGCAGCGCCTCGGCCAGGCCGGGCGCCTCGCGGTCGATGACGCGGCGGGTCGCTTCCGGCGTCACGTCCCGCGGCGAGAGCCCGGTGCCACCGGTCGTCACGACGAGGTCGGCCGCCGCGTCGATCGCCGCGCGCAGCGCGGCCTCGATCGCATCCGCCTCGTCGGGCACCACAGCAATCTCGGCAACCGCAAATCCCTGTCCTGCCAGCAGATCCGCCAGCGCCGGTCCGGAGGCATCGGGCCGAAGCCCGGTGTGCGAGCGGTCAGACACCGTGATGACGCGGGCGGTCGCGTCGGTCGGCAGGCCCTCGGCTCGGGTCATGACGGCCGACGCCAGTCACCGTGAGCCCCACCGGTCTTCTCGACGACCACGACGTCAGAGATGCTCGCCGCCGGATCAACCCCTTTGACCATGTCGATCACGGCCAGACCGGCGACCGTGACAGCCGTCAGCGCCTCCATCTCGACGCCGGTGCGGTCCGCCGTACGGACCGTCGCCGTGATCGCGACCGCATCGTCATCCACGGCAAGGTCGACGGTCACACCATGGAGCGCGATCGGATGGCAGAGCGGGACCAGATCGGGGGTGCGCTTCGCCGCCATGATGCCGGCAACTCGCGCGACGCCGAGCGCGTCGCCCTTCGGCAGATCGCCGGATCTCAGCAACCCGACCACCTGTGGCGAGACCACGACGCGGCCGGTCGCGGTTGCGGTCCGCACCGAGATGTCCTTGACGGAGACGTCGACCATCCGCGCCGTGCCGGTCTCGTCGAGGTGGCTGAACTCCGTCATCGGGGTGCGCTCATTGATGGCGGCGTTCGAGCATCATCACGCTGACGGCGGTGCCGGCCTCGATGCTCGTCACCTGCTCGGGCACGACGATCAGGGCGTTCGACGCGGCAAGCGACGCAATGAGATGCGAGCCGGAGGCACCGACCGGTCGCACCGTGTAAGCGCCCTGCTCGACCGAGAGCCAGCCACGCAGGTAGGAGCGCCGTCCGGGCGGCGACTTCAGCGCGTCGGTGACCTTGGCTCGCACCGTCGGTCGCGATAGCGGTTCGACCCCGAGCATCCGACGCAGCGCTGGCCGCACGAACACCTCGAAGGACACGTACGAGCTCACCGGGTTGCCGGGCAGACCGAAGAACGGGGTGTCATCGGGACCGATCGTGCCGAAGCCCTGCGGCATTCCGGGCTGCATCGCCACCTTGTCGAACGAGACCGTGCCGACCCGGCTCAGCACCTCCTTGACGACGTCATAGGCCCCGACGCTCACGCCGCCGCTGGTGACGATGACGTCGGCGCGGATCAGCTGGTCTTCCAGCGTGTCCGCCAGAACGCTCGGCTCGTCCGGCACGATGCCGACCCGGTAGGCGATCGCGCCGGCTTCCAGCGCCGCCGCGGTGAGTAGCGAGCTATTGGCGTCGGGGATCTGACCGCGGCTCAGCGGCTGGCCGGGCTCGACCAGCTCGCTGCCGGTCGAGAGCACCACGACCCGCGGCCGGGGCCGCACCACCACCCGATCGCGACCGACCGCGGCCATCAGACCGAGCTGGGCGGCGCCGAGGTGGGTGCCGGCTTTGAGCACCTCGGCACCGACCTGAGCATCCTCGCCAGCGAACCGCACGCAGCCGCCGGCCTTCGGCGACGTTCGGATCGAGACCTGCGCGATCCCGCCGTCGGTGGCCTCGAGCGGCACCACTGCGTCGGCGCCGGGCGGCATCGCGGCACCGGTCATGATCCGGACACACAGCCCCGGCTGGACGGTGTACGGCGAGGCACTTCCCGCGGCGACATCGCCAACCACAGGCATCACGACCGGCGACTCCGGGCTCGCGCCGCGCAGGTCATCGGAGCGGACGGCGTACCCATCCATCGCCGAGTTGTCGAACGGCGGCAACGGAAACGTCGAGTGGACGTCCTCGACGAGAACGCAGCCATGGGCGTCGCCGAGCGTTAGATCGAGCGCGCCGAGCGGTCGCACCACGTCGAGGATGTCGGCGAGGTGCGCGTCAACGGACTTCAGTGCATCGCTCATCCGGACACCTTCATGGTCGCAGTGGCTCCGACGGATCGCCTTGCGGCAGCCGCTGTGCCACGAAGTCCCCGAGCCAGTCGCGGAAGCCCGGGCCGAGATCGGCGCGGTCACACGCGAACTGCACGATCGCCTTGAGGTAGGCAGCCTTGTCGCCAGTGTCGTAGCGCCGGCCGCGGAAGATCACGCCGTGCACCGGGCCACCGGCGCCCGGCGCATCGGTGAGCTGCTCGATCGCGTCGGTCAGCTGGATCTCGCCGCCGCGTCCAGGTCGGGTCTCGCTGAGGACCTCGAAGATCTCCGGCGACAGCACGTAGCGGCCGATGACGGCCAGGTTGCTCGGCGCGAGATCAGGCTGCGGCTTCTCGACCAGGCCGGTGATCCGCACCACGTCGGTCTCCTCGGTCGACTCGACCGCGGCGCAGCCGTAGAGGCTGATCTGGTCGTCCGGCACCTCCATCAACGCCACGACGCAGCCGCCGAGATCCTTCTGAACCTCGACCATCTTCGTCAGCAGGACGTCCCGCTCGTCGATCAGATCGTCGCCGAGCAGGACCGCGAACGGCTCGTTGCCGACGTGCTGCGCGGCGCAGAGCACCGCATGGCCGAGGCCACGGGCCGCTCCCTGCCGGACATAGTGGACCGTCGCGAGCTCGGTCACGCTGCGCACCCGGTCGAGCAGGTGACGCTTGCCCTCATCGCCCTCGAGGGTGTCCTCGAGCTCGTACGCCGTGTCGAAGTGGTCTTCCAGCGGCGCCTTGTTGCGGCCAGTGATGAGCAGGACGTCATCGAGACCGGCGCGCACCGCCTCTTCGACGACATATTGGATCGCCGGTTTGTCGACGACCGGCAACATCTCCTTGGGGCTGGCCTTGGTGGCGGGAAGGAATCGAGTGCCAAGCCCCGCAACCGGCACAACCGCCTTAGTTACGCCGGAAGTCATGGATTCCACCTTAGAGGTACGGGTGCCGCACACTGCTGAGATGACCGACGATGCGCCGGCCCGCAAACAACGGCTTCGGGCCGAGCTCCTGGCAGCGCGGCGCGCGAGGTCCGCCTCGGTACGCGACAGCGCCGGCGAGGCGATCGCGGCGCATGGCATCGAGAGCTGCCGCGGGGCCACGACGGTGGCGGCCTACCTCGCGGTCGAGCACGAGCCGCCGACGTTGCTGCTGCTGGACACGCTTCGATCGCACGGCGTCCAGGTGCTGCTGCCGGTGATCGACGGAGTCGGTCTCGACTGGGCGCCGTACGCCGGGCCGGCCGGCCTGGCTCCCGGACCGCTCGGGCTCAGCGAGCCCTCCACCCCGCGACTCGGCGTCGAGGCGGCGAGCGCAGCCGATGTCGTCGTCGTCCCGGCGCTCGCCGTCGACCGGCTCGGCAACCGGCTGGGTCGAGGTCGGGGCTTCTACGACCGGGCGCTGATCAATGTCTCAGCACCGGTCATCGCCGTGGTGTACGACGACGAGCTGGTCGATGAGGTCCCCGCCGAGCCGCACGACCGTCGCGTCGACGCCGTGCTGCGACCGGGTGGATTCACGCCGGTCGGTTAGCCGATCTACCAAGTGGTGCCGGACGACGCGCTGCTGCCCTTCTTCTTGCCGGCGTGCTTGTGGGAGGCGTGACCGGACTTGTGCGTCTTCTTCTTCGCGACGTGGCCAAAGCCGGGCTCGGCGGTGCGGGGCATCCCCGGGTGCAAAGCCTTCGCGGCCGCCGTCGGTGCGGCATCGTCGGAGAGCCACTGCTTCCACGACAGGTTCCAGTCGGCGGTGCCAGGGTCGCCTGCCTCCGGCGGGCGCACCCCGTCGTACACGTCCACGACGTCGCCGTTGCGGGCCCAGTTGTAGAACCACTCGGCGTTCTCGGTACTGAGGTTGACGCAACCGTGCGAGACGTTGATGTGGCCCTGGTCGCCGACCGACCACGGCGCGGCGTGGACGAACTCCCCACCATCGGAGATCCGCACGTCCCAGTAGACCGTCTCGTTGTAGTAGCCCGGGCTGCTCTTCGGGATGCCGACGGTGGCCGAGTCCATCTGCACGACCTGCGACTTCTCCAGTGCGATGTGGACACCGTCCATCGTCGGATAGACCTCACGACCGGTGCTGACCGGGAACGTGTTGATCAGCTTGCCGTTGTCGAAGACCTGCATCTCGTGGGTCGCCTGGTTGACCTCACTGACGTGGCTGGCACCGATCTTGAACGACGTACTGTGCCGGCCGACACCGCCCCACATGCCGTGCCCGAGGTCGACGCCCTGCAGGTCCGAGGAGATCGTGACTTTGGTGCCTTGCTTCCAGTACGTCGGCGGCCGCCAGTGCACGTCCTGGTCGCTCATCCAGTGCCACGCGCCGACGACTGCGGGTGTCGCAGTCACCGACAGGCCGCGCTCGACCGCAGCGCGCTTGTTGGTCGGCACCGGCTGGTCGAAGGTCACGATGACCGGCGACCCGACGCCGACGGTGTCGCCGCCGCCTGGCGAGAGCAGCGCGTTGAAGTGCTTCTTCGCCGCCGGCGTGGTGATCGCCAACGTCTTGGTCTTGGTGTGGTGCTCGAGGTCGACATAGCTCAGCTTCGCCCGCAGCTGACTCGACGGCGCCAGCGCCAGGTCACTGTTCCAGCGGGTGCGGGTCTTGTTGAACGTGCCGGCCAGCGCACCGAGACCGGGCTGCCTGATCTTGACCGCGCTCAGGGCGCCATTGTCGACCTTCACATGCAGGTGCTTCGCGAACGGCACCCGGCCGTTGTGCAGGCCGATCACAAGCAGCGATGCTTTCGGCAGTGGCGCGGCCGGGCTGGCACCGCTGGTGGTGCTGACCTTCTCGTGGCTCGAACCGCGCGGGCTCCATGCCAGCGCCACCACGCCGCCGATCGCCACGACCACTACAACGGCCGCCGCAAACGCCGCAATTACCCCACGTGGGATGGGACGGGGGATGCGCATTCGGTGACCGACTCTCGTATGGGGAAGACTTCCATTCTGCCCTGAACTCAACCTTTTGACGATTACGAATTGGTTTTGGTTGGCTGCCCGTCCGGCGCGATCACAAACCAGTTGAAACCCTGGTCCTGACCGTTGACGACATCGGCCTTGCGATCACCGATGTAGTAATACAGCGGCCAGTGGTTGTACGTCACAATCCGGCCGCCGTCACCCGGCATCGAACCAATCAGGCTCGGTTTGACTCCCGGACCGGCGATCACGGTGTGCCCGGCCTTGACGAACAGCGGCGGCCAAGCCTGCTCGCAGCCCTCAACCGAGGTGCACGACACCCGACCTTGCCGGTCGGGCAAGTACATGTAGAGCGTCGAGCCGTCGTTGACCAGGAACTTTCCGAGCGCCGGGCTCGAACGGAGGCTGAGCGTGACGTTCCCGTCCGCGCTCGGCCGGGACGCACCGCCCTGATGCCCGCCGCAACCGGCGACCACCGCGGTGCACATCATTGCGGCCGCCGCCGCGCTCAGCCGGCGCATCATCACGCCGGTGCCGCGAGCTTGTGGTCGAGCAGCCAGCTGAAGACCTGCAACCCCTGGCCGACGGTCCACGAGTCGACCGGGTTCGGCTTGTAGAGCGCCTTGATCCCATCCGGATTGAGGAACTGCACCAGCGACTTCGGTGGTTGCGTGCCGCCGCCGGTCTTGACCTGCGGAGCCGCGTCGACGATAAACCGCTGCTGGCCGGCCGGGTTCAAGAAGACCAAGCTGTCCTGGTGGTCGACGTCGTAGGTGAGCGGCTTGTGGGTCCACCAGTCGATGCTCGCCGGCTTCCCCTCCTTGGTGCGGCCGTAAAAGACCCCGAAGAACTTCCAGAGCTTCTTGGTGTTGGCGGGCGTCGCCCGCAACAACGTCCAGTCGAGCATCGGCCCGCCGTACAACTTCTGGTACGCCGCCAGCCGTGCCGCGGTGTCCCGTTGCGGGTCGACGCTGATCTCGAGCAGCGCCACCTTGCCGGACTCGCCGTCCGCGGCCAGCGCTCTGGCCATGGCGGCGGTGTTGGCCGAGATCAGCGGACAGATGTCAGTGCACAGCGTCAGGAAGTCCGCGATCATCACCGCCTTGCCGCGGTACGCCGCGAGGGTGGTGGTCGAGCCGTTGGCTTCCGTCAGCGGGAGGTTGGCGATGTCGTCGGGGAGTTTGAGGCTCACCACGCTGCCAAGTGACGACGGTGGAGGCTTCACCGAGCTGCCGCAGGCAGCCAGCAGCCCGAGCACCGCGATAACGAGGACGCTCGCAGCTCGACGGGCGCAGACGCGGTGCACGTCAGTCCTTCCCGGTCTTCGCGGCCGGCGTCGACCCTCCAAGCCTGGCGAGATAGGCGTTGTAAGCGGCGAGATGCTCATCGTCGTCAACCGTCTGGCCACGTCGGCCGGGCTGCACCGGTGCACTAACCCCGGCGTGCGCCACAGCATCCTGCAGGGCGTGCGACCTCGCACCCTCGAGCCAGTCCCCCATCGTGCCGTGTGCTCGCTTGTCACGAAGGAAGACGACAACCACGCACAGCATCAGCACGAACATCAGGGCGTCGCCGCCGACCCACATGATCGCGCCGCCGGTGTGCAGGTCGCTCAGCAGACTCGGACCCCAGGTTCGGCCGGTCTTCGCGTACGCCGGGAACAGCTCGTGGTTGGCCTGCAGGATCACCACTCCGACGAACGTGTCGACCGGCATGCTCAACGCCAGCAACAGGAACCGCGACGGGAACGACATCTTCCACCGGATCGGCTCGGAGCCGAGCAGCGGCAGGAAGTACAGATAGCCGGCGACGAGATAGAGCACGTGCTCGGCGTCGTGCACGTGCTCGTGCTGCAGCGTCAGGTTCATGAAGCCGGTGAGATGCGTGCCGACGATCACCGCGGCGTACACGACGGCAGCAACCGGCGGGCAGGTCAGCGCCGAGACCACTCGCGACCGGATGACCGCCTTGGTCCAGCGGTGGAGCGGGTTGCGCGACGCATGCAGCAGCAGCGTCACCGGCCGGCCGGCGACCATTAGCGGCGGCGCGATCATGATCAGCATCAGATGCTGCACCATGTGAACGCTGAACAGCACGTCGTCGTAGGCGCCGATGCTGCTCTGCGTCGCGAGGACGACGACGGCCAGGCCGGCGTAGAACGACAGCGAGCGCAGCACCGGCCACGGTCGGGCCGGATGGCGGCGGCGTACCCGCCAGATGCCGGCCGCGTAGAGGATCGCGAGCAGCCCAGTTGCGATCGTCACGATCGGTGCGAACTGCCATTCAGTGAACGCGGTGTGCGTGGTGAGTGGCGCGCTCGGATCAGCGAGCAGCTGGCCGAACAGCATCAGCCGACCAGTCGATCGGCGGTGTCGGCGTCGCCCCGAAAGGCCGAACGAGCCAGACCAGCGCGGTCGTCGTTCACATCACGAAGGGTATGACCCGTGTATTCGCAACGGTTTCCCGGGTCGGTGACCAGCGGGTTTATTGAGGCGACCGGCGGCATGTGAATTGGTAACGTCCGAATAGTGCCAATCGGATATCTCGTGACAACCGCGCTCATAGCCGGATTCACTGTTGTGGCGCTCGTGCCGCGACGGCGCCCGCACCTGCTTATGATGATCAGCTTCCGGGTCGGCATCGTCGTGAGCGAGCTGCCGTTCCTGCTCATGTACTACTTGGTGGCGGCGACGGCATTGGCGCTCGCCCAGCACGATGTCGCCTCGCCGGGCGGCTGGCTGGCGTTCGGGCTGGCCGCAGCCGCCACGCTGGGGCTGGGCAGGATCGCCTGGGAGGGGCTAGGCACGCGGAGCACGGTTGATCGCGCCCTGGCAGACTCACTCGGCGCGGACTGGCAGGAATCGATCGATCCCCCGACTGCGGCCCGGCTACGCCGGCGGCTGCCGATCGCCAGCATCATGGTGGGGCCGCTTCGGTTCCGCCGCGGCGACGTCCAGCGGATCGCGAACGTTCGGTACGGCGGCGCCGGAACCGCCAACCAGCTCGACGTCTACCGCCATCGCTCGCATCCGACTCGGAGCCCGGTGATGATCCATTTCCACGGCGGGCACTTCGACGGCGGCCACAAGAACCGCGAGTCGCGCCCGCTGCTCTACCACCTCGCGAGCGAGGGCTGGCTGTGCATCAGCGCGAACTACCGGGTCGGACCAACCGCGCGCTTCCCCGATCACCTCGTCGACGGGAAGCGAGTCATCGCCTGGGTGCGCGAGCACGCCGAGCGCTACGGTGCCGACCCGGGTGCGGTGTTCATCGCCGGCAGCTCGGCCGGCGGTCACATCGCCGCGATGGCGGCGCTCACCCCCAACGACCCGGCGTACCAGCCTGGCTTCGAAACTGCGGACACCTCGGTGAGCGCGGCGATCATCCTTGGCGGCTACTACGGGTCGATCGACGCTGACGATCGGCCGGCATCGCCGGTGGCCTACGTCAACTCGGATGCACCGCCGTTCTTCGTCACGCACGGTGACCGCGACGCACTCGTGCCCGCCCAAGCGGCCCGCGAGTTCGCCGATCGGCTTGGTGCTGAGTCCGCCAACCCGGTGGTGTGCGCCGAGCTTCACGGCGGCCCGCACGCGTTCGACCTGTTCCATTCGCTGCGGTTCGAGGCGGTTGTCGACGCGATTGAGCGCTTCGCTGCCTGGGTGAACGCTCGAGACGGTTTGGAGATCGAGCGCCGAACACGGCACAATTAGCAGTCGGGGCGGGTGAGTGCCAGCGCCGGGCGGTCATGGGCGACGCGATTCGATGTGCCGCGCGACCGGAATGGACAGCTGCGGGACAGGGAGCAACGGATGCCGACCTACGAGTACGCCTGCACCAAGTGCGGCGAGCGGCTCGAGGCATTCCAGAGCTTCAGCGATGCGCCGCTGACCAAGTGCCAGGCCTGCAAGGGCAAGCTCCGCAAGGTCTTCTCACCGGTCGGCGTGGTCTTCAAGGGCTCCGGCTTCTACAAGAACGACAGCCGGTCGTCTAAGGCGAGCGCCGGGTCATCGAGCGACTCGTCGAGCTCCTCCGACGACTCAGCGGGTTCGGCGTCGACGACGTCGGACTCCGGGTCATCGACCGCCTCGGACTCCGGGTCGGGATCGAGCACAGCAGCGAGCAACGGCTCAGGCTCTAAGTCCGACTCCGGGTCGACCTCAGGGTCAACGCCGAAGAAGAGCACGTCGAACAGTGGCTCGGACTCCACAGGCGGCGGCAGCAAAGTGGCCTGACGGTCGCTCATCCACAACCGTTCCGTCCGCTCCCGGTAGCCCGCCGGCGCTCCGTAACCTCCGGCCATGGACAGCCACGGCCCGCTCGCCGCCTGGCGGACCCTCAACGCCACGCTCGCGCTTCGCCGCCGGCTGGTTGTCGCCGCGCTCACCGGCATCGCCGTGATCAGCGGACTCAGCGCGTTGCGTCCGGCGCCCGCCACCACGACAGGTGTCTGGGTGGCGAGCCACGACCTTCCCGGTGGCCAACCACTCACGGCCGCCGACGTACGCATCGAAGGGGTCCCCCGGGCCGACGTACCGGCTGGCGCCTTCCAGACCTCAGCGTCGATGGTCGGAAAGCTGCTCGCGGCTCCGATCCGCGCCGGCGAGCCGCTGACCGACGTTCGCGTGCTCTCGACGGCATTATTGAGCGCGACCGGCCCACCAGGCGATGTCGCGGTGCCGGTCCGGGTCGCCGACGGCCCGGCGGCACTGGCACTGGTCCGCGCCGGCGATCTCATCGACATCCTCGCGGCAGCCGATCCGGACGACGGCGAGCCGGCGACGACCACCACGGTCGTCCGCGGCGTACGGGTGCTGGCAGCTCCGGCTCGCCTCGGCGACGGGTCTGGCGGCTCGGACGCAACCGCCGGGCTGATCATCGTCGAGGCAACCAGCCAGCAAGCCGCCGCGCTCGCCGAGGCTTCGACCGGCGCGCGGCTGTCAGTGGCGCTACGCCGGCAACCCTGATCGGCACGCAGACCAAAGCTGGTGCAGACTGCAGCCGTGGTGAATCCAGTGCCCCGACGAAAGGCTGCGAGATGACTGGTTTCAAGAAGTTCCTGCTCCGCGGAAACGTCGTTGATCTTGCCGTCGCCGTCATCATCGGAGCGGCCTTCGGCGCCCTCGTGACCGCGTTCACCGGCGACCTGCTGACGCCGATCATCGCGGCCCTCGCGGGCAAGCCGAACTTTGGCGGCCTCAGCTTCACGATCCACCACTCGGTGTTCCTCTACGGCGCATTCATCAACGCAGTGATCACGTTCGTGATCCTCGCCGCTGTCGTCTACTTCTTCGTGGTCAAGCCGATCGGCATGCTGATGGACCGCTACAAGCCCGCCCCGGACGAGCCGGTCCCGACCACCGACTGCCCTCACTGCCTGTCGTCGATCCCCCAAGCAGCGACGGTCTGCGCCTTCTGCACCCGAGACGTCGCCGCCTGACACCGCGCATGGCACATGCGTGGGCCTATGGCCCCACCAATGGCACATCCGTGGTCCGATAGCCCCACCAATGGCACATACGCGCGTCAATCGCGGTCATGATGCGGCGGCCGCTCCTCGAGAAACCGCTCATCATCAGAATCCTCACCAGCACCGCCATGCTCCCGATCCTCACCAAGATCGTCCCCCCACCCCCCTACGCGTTCATCCGAAGTCGTCTCAGGAAGCACCGGCTCAGTCACACCCCAAACATAAGCCCGCAACAACCAAACCAACCCGCCGTCACCAACGATCGAGGCGCGCAAAGCACGAACCGAGAACACGAAGGCGCATCGGTTGCGTGCGGAGCAAACCTAGGCTCGCTTGTCGAGCCGTGTTTGCGCAGCATGCAATCGACGCGCCGCCACAGAATCAAGGCTCGAATTTGTAGCCGAGCCCTCGGACTGTCAACAGATGCCGCGGCGCCGAAGGCGACGGCTCGATCTTGGCGCGCAGCCTCTTCACGTGCACGTCGAGCGTCTTGGTGTCACCGACGTAGTCACTCCCCCAGATCCGGTCGATCAGCTGACCGCGGGTGAGCACCCGGCCGGCGTTGCGCAGCAGGAACTCAAGCAGCTCGAACTCCTTGAGCGGCAGCGGTACGGCGTCGCGGTTGACGCTGACGACGTGGCGGTCGACGTCCATCCGTACCGGGCCGGACTCGAGCACCGAGGACGCCAGATCCTCCGGCTCGGTGCCACGGCGGCGGAGTACGGCGCGAATCCGCGCGACCAGCTCGCGTGCCGAGAACGGCTTGGTGACGTAGTCGTCGGCACCGATCTCGAGGCCCACCACCTTGTCGACCTCGGCGTCCTTGGCCGTCAGCATGATGACCGGCACTTGGGAGCGTTGCCGCAGCTGGCGGCAGACTTCCAGACCTGACAGGCCTGGCAGCATCAGGTCGAGCAGCACCAGGTCAGCGCCAGCACGGTCGAACTCCTCGATCCCGTCAGGGCCGGTCACGGCCATCGCGACCTCGAACCCTTCTCGACGGAGCATGTATCCGAGCGCGTCGGAGAACGACTCTTCGTCCTCGACGACCAGGATTCGGGTCACGGGTTCCCTGCCTCCTGCAGCAACGTCGGGGTCGCGGCCTCATGCCGCGAGCCTGAACCAAGCCGGATCGTGAAGGTGCTGCCGCTGCCTGGCCGGCTCCAGACAGTGACCTCACCGCCGTGGTTTCCGACGGTGTGCTTGACGATCGCGAGCCCGAGGCCAGTGCCTCCGGTTGCCCGCGACCGTGCCGGGTCGATTCGGTAGAAGCGCTCGAAGATGCGCTCCTGCTCGTCCTCGGAGATGCCGACGCCCTGATCGGTGACGGCAATCTCGACGACATCGTCGCGCAAGCGGACACCCAGCGCGACGCGGGTGCCGTCCGGGCTGTAGGCGACGGCGTTGTAGAGCAAATTTGCGACCGCGGTCACCAACTGGTTTTCCTCGCCGAGCACCACCAGGCCCTCGTCGCCGCCACGCACGATCGAGATGTCGCGTGCCTCGGCGACCAGTCGAGCCCGATCGACCGCCTCGTCGAGTACGGCGTCGACCGAGACCTCGGTCGAGGCCGGAAGTGGTTCGCCGCCCTGCAACCGCGAGAGGTCGAGCAGCTCCTGCACCAGTCGTGAGAGCCGTTGTGCCTCGTGCTGCATCCGGCCGACGAACCGCTCGACCGCGGCCGGATCATCATGCGCGTCAAGGGCGGCCTCGGCCAGCAGCCGCAACGCGCCGACCGGTGTCTTGATCTCGTGGCCGACGTTGGCGACGAAGTCACGGCGTACCGACTCGACCCGCTTGGCCTCGGTCAAATCATCGACAACGAGCGCCACCTCGCCGCCTTCCAGCGGCTGGGCCCGCGCCCCTACCGCCACCGCGCGGCGCGGGAAGTCGTTGAACTCCAACGCAAACTCGGCGGTCTGCGGCTTGCTGGTACGCCGCGCCGCGTGCACCAGTCGGGAGAGCTCGCCGACATCGAGCGAGCTACCGCGCACTACACCGAGCTGCAGCGCCGCCGGGTTGGCGAGCCGGACGATGTCGTCGGCGTCGAGCAATACCGCCGCGGTTGGCAACAGCTCAAGGATGGTCTCCGCCGGCGTGCGTTCACGCTTGCGGACCGACGGCTTCGGCGGATTCTGGGTCAACGGAGCCTGCTGCCGATGCCTGAGCATCCGGATCGCAAGTGCCAATCCGATCCCGACCAGCAGACCAACGAGTCCCGCGACGACCAACGCCACATGTCGATCATATGGAGGGCATACCGCTCATCGGGAGCCGCGACGACATCGGCTGAGCGTGTCCGGTCGACCTTTCACAGGGTCGCCCCCGCTCGTTCATCTGCCCGTTGCCTGCCGTTTACCGGCGGTGAGCAACGGTGGCGTATCCCTAGTCTTGGGCCGACGAATAGCAGGAGGCGTTGTGCGCGACCAATACCACGAGGATCTCGACGCGATCACCACGTCGCTGGTCGACATCACCCGCCTTGCCGGCAGTGCCATCAACCATGCGACTCAGGCGTTGCTCGACGCCGATTTGCAGGCTGCCGAATCGGTGATCACCGGCGACCTGGCGATCGACGAGCTCTACGACCGGATCGAGAGCAACGCTCTCGACCTGCTCGCCCAGCAGCAGCCGGTCGCCAGCGATCTGCGGGTGATCATCACCAGCCTTCGGATGGTCGCCGACCTGGAACGGATGGGTGACCTCGCTCTGCACATTGCCAAAGTCGCGCGTCGCCGATACCCGTCGAGTGCGATCCCGGCCGAGCTGCAACCCACCGTGCTCGAGATGGGCCAGGTGGCACAACGAATCTGTTCCAAGTGTTCGAGCGTCATCGCCGGCCGTGACCTCGCAATGGCGGCCCAGCTCGAGCGCGACGACGACGTGATGGACAACCTGCATCGCCAATTGTTCGCCACCCTGCTCGACGAGTCGTGGCGTGGCGGAATCGAGACCGCGATCGACGTCACCCTGTGCGGCCGCTACTACGAGCGGTTCTGCGACCACGCGGTGTCGGTCGCCCGCCGAGTGCACTTCCTGGTCACCGGCGAGAAGCCGCCCGTTCCCGCCGAGGCCTGACGGCGTACCAGTAGTTGTCCACAGCGGCCGTCCACAAACGTCACGCCGTCGTTGGCCGATCGGCCTGCGGGCGTTCACTTGTCGTTCATCTGGAGTAGCCCAGGGGGTCGATTGGGCTCCATAGCGTCGGCAGCACGGGCTCGGACCACCCGGCCCATGTCATATCGGAGGTTCTGTCGTCGTGAAGGTTTCGCTCGTGATGCGCACAGCCGGCATCGCCACAATCGCCGCGCTCGGGCTGGCCGCCTGTGGCAGCAGCAGCGGCGGCAGTGGTGGCGGCGGGAGCAGCAACAGCCTTAGCCCTCAAGGATCGACATTTCAGCAGACGCTCGAGCAGCAGTGGGCGACCAACTACCACAAGACAAACTCGAGCGCGCAGATCACATACACCGGGACCGGGTCCTCGACCGGGATCCAGCAGTTCACTGCCGGGAAGATTCCGCTCGCCGGCTCGGACGTGACGATGACCTCGAAAGAGCAGTCGGCCGCGACCAAGGCGTGTGGCAGCACCGCCCTTACGATCCCGATCACCTCGGGTGGCGTAGCGATCATGTACAACCTGGCGAGCCTGTCCAGGCCACTGAACCTCTCGGCCGCCACGGTCGCCGGCATCTTCGCCGGCAAGATCACCAAGTGGAACGATTCGGCAATCGCTGCGGACAACCCGGGTGTGACTCTTCCAAGTACGCCGATCTCGGTCTTCTACCGCTCGGACGGCTCGGGAACCACGGATGTGCTGTCAGGCTTCATGACCGCGACCGCGCCGTCAGTCTGGACCCTCGGCGTAAACAAGCAGTTCACGAGCTGGCCGACCGGCCAGGGTGCCACTGGTTCCTCGGGTGTGGCGCAGGGCGTTCAGAGCACCCCGGGCGGCATCACCTATGCCGAGATCACCTACGCCCAGCAGGACAAGCTGGCAACCGCGGCGATCAAAGGCACGGCCGGCGGGTTCGTCAACATCTCCGCGGCGACCGTGGCGAGGTCGATCAACAGCGGCTTCGCCATCAGCGGCACCGGCAACGACCTCGCGGGCTCGCTGTCGTTCACCAAGATGACCGGCTACCCGATCTCGACGGTTTCCTACGTCCTAGTCTGCTCGAAGTACAAGAACTCCGGCGAGGGCACGCTGGTGAAGAACTACCTGACGTACGCCGCCGGCAGTGGCCAGTCGATCGCCAACTCGCTCGGCTTCGCTCCGCTGCCAACCGCGCTTGACGCCAAGGTCAAGGCCTCCGTGGCTTCGATTTCTTAATCGGAGCCGTTACGACACGATGAGCACTGTGGAGACGACGCTCGACACCACGTCGCTGCGGGCAGGCCGATCCGGTCGGCGCGGCGACGTGGTGTTCCGCGGCCTGTCTCTCGGTGCCGGCGTCTTCGTCTTCGTGCTGCTCGGCGCGATCGCGGTCTTCCTGGTCATCAAGGCGATCCCCGCGCTCAACGCGGACAAGTCCAGCTTCTGGACCACCCAGAACTGGACCGCATCCTCCGGCGACGCGATGTTCGGTATCGCCGCGATCCTGTTCGGCACCGTCCTCACCAGCCTGCTCGCCCTGGTCATGGCGGTCCCGGTCGGGCTCGGGGTTTCGCTCTACATCACCGAGTACGCGCCGCAGCGGATCTCGAGGCTGCTGGGCTATCTCACCGACATGCTCGCTGCGGTGCCGAGCGTCGTGTACGGGCTGTGGGCGTTGCTGTTCCTTCTCCATCACATGGCCGGGATCAGCGAGTTCCTGGTGCGCTACTTCGGCTGGATCCCGCTGTTCTCCAACCCTGATGGATTCCCGCTGGTCTACAGCAAGTCGATCTTCGCGGCATCGGTGATCCTCGCCGTCATGACGCTGCCGATCATCGCCGCGATCAGTCGCGAGGTGTTGCGCCAGGTCGACCCGGCTCAGAAGGAAGCCGCGCTCGCTCTCGGCGCCACCCGCTGGGAGATGGTCCGCACTGCGGTGCTGCCGCCCAGCCGCCCCGGCATCATCAGCGCGGTCATGCTCGGTCTCGGCCGCGCGCTCGGCGAGACCATCGCGGTCGCGTTCGTCATCGGCAATCGCACCTTGATCAGCTCGCACATCCTGCTACCGGGCGGCGCGACCATCGCCTCCAACATCGCCAACCTGTTCGGCGAAGCCGACGAGATCGGACGCTCGGCGTTGATTGCGAGTGGCCTGGTGTTGTTCCTGCTCACCCTCGCGGTCAACCTGATCGCCCGCTACATCATCCTTCGCTCCGGCACCGAGGAGCGGAGCGCGGTATGAGCAGTCTTCAGGCGACCGACCTTCGTCAGCGCGGCATCCGGCAGGCCTCGCTCCCGCCATGGGCGATTGCTGCCACCACGGTCGGCGCCATCTTCCTTACATTGCTGCTCTTCGCAGTCACCGGCTTCGCCGGCCAAGCTGACTTCGTCGTCGTGGCCGCGGTCCTCATCGTGGTCGCGATCGGCGCGGCGAGCTGGGTGGTTGAAGGCCGGCGACGTGCCATCGACCGGATCGCCACCAACGCGGCTCTCGGTGCGCTCGTGCTCACGCTGCTGCCGCTCGGATTCGTGATCACTTACGTCGTCAAGAAGGGCGCCCCGGCGTTCAGCCTCGGCTTCCTGACCCACGAGGCGACCGCCGGTCCGCTGGCCGCCGGCGGTGGCATTGCGCCGGCGATTCTCGGCACCCTCGAACAGGTGGCCATCGCCAGCGCGTTCGCGGTGCCCTTGGCTCTGCTCGTTGCGATCTACATCACGGAGTACGGCGGCAACAAGTTCGCGACGTCGGTGCGGTTCCTGATCGACGTCATGACCGGCATCCCGTCGATCGTTGCCGGCCTGTTCGTCCTCGCGTTCTGGATCACCGCCCTTCGCCAGCCGCTCTCCGGCTTCGCCGGCGCGATGGCGCTGGCGATCATCGAGCTGCCGATCGTGGTCCGCACGTCGGAGGAGATGATCCGACTGGTGCCGAACGAGCTCCGCGAGGCGTCGTACGCACTGGGCATCCCGAAGTGGAAGACCGTCGTGCGCGTGGTGTTGCCGGTCGCGTCGACCGGTCTCACGACCGGCGTCATGCTCGCGGTGGCGCGAGCGATCGGTGAGACCGCACCGGTTCTGCTCGTCGTCGGGTTCAACAACTACACAAACCTCAATCCGTTCGGCGGCAACCAGGCCTCGCTGCCGGGATACATCTTCCAGTTCGCGCGGTCATCGTCGAACTTCGACGTCCAGCGTGCCTGGGCGGCGGCGCTGGCCCTGATACTTCTCGTCGTGGTGCTGTACGTAGCTGCTCGGCTGCTGACCCGGCGCAACCAGCTGGCCGGAAGGTAGGCGGACGTGGCCAAGCGCATCGAGACGGTCGGGTTGTCCTGCTTCTACAGCGGGGTCAAGGCCGTCGAGAACGTGAGCATCACGATCGAGCCCAAGAGCGTCACCGCGTTCATCGGGCCAAGCGGCTGCGGCAAGTCGACGTTCCTGCGCGCGCTCAACCGGATGCACGAGGTGGTGCCGCGCGCGCGCATCGAAGGCAAGGTGCTGCTCGACGACGAGGACATCTACGGCCAGGGCATCGACGCCGCTGCGGTACGCCGGACGATCGGCATGGTCTTCCAGAAGCCCAACCCGTTCCCGACGATGTCGATCTACGACAACGTCGCTGCCGGGTTGAAGCTCAACGGGTTGCGCAAGAAGGCCGACCTCGACGTCGCGGTCGAGCGATCGCTTCGCGGCGCCAACTTGTGGGACGAGGTCAAAGACCGGCTCGGCAAACCGGGCATGGGGCTGTCCGGCGGCCAGCAGCAGCGGCTGTGCATCGCGCGCGCGATCGCGGTCGAGCCGCAGGTCCTGCTTATGGACGAGCCCTGCAGCGCACTCGATCCGATCTCGACGCTCGCGATCGAGGATCTGATCACCGAGCTCAAGGATCGCTACACGATCGTAATCGTCACCCACAACATGCAGCAGGCCGCGCGGGTGTCCGACACGACGGCGTTCTTCACCCTGCGGGGACCCGGCGAGCCCGGCGTCCTGATCGAGGTCGACGCCACACAGCGGATCTTCACGAACCCGAGCGAGCGGCGCACCGAGGACTACATCACGGGTCGCTTCGGCTGACCGACCGCCGGCACGAACTCGATCGGGCGCACACTGGAGGCGTGAGCGGACCGGAGGATCCGATTCTCGTCACGACCGCGCCGATCAGCCCGAGGGATGAGCGCCGCGGCCGCGAGCGCCGCTACCTGATCACGATGGCGGTACGCGTCGTCGCCGTCATCGTCGCGATCGCCTTCGCGACCGGCTGGATCCGCGTCGTCGCGGTCATCCTCGCGCTGGTGCTGCCATGGATCGCGGTCGTGCTCGCCAATGCAGGACCGAACCGGCGCACCGATGAGAAGCCGTCGTTGTACGCCGGGAAGCCACCCCGCGAGCTCGAGTAGCTACTTCACGAACAGGTGCAGCACCTCGAACGTCCCGGCCGCCATCAGTCCTGCCGCCGGCAGCGTGAGCAACCAGGCCGTCACGATGTTGCCGGCAACGCCCCACCGCACCGCCGAGAACTTCCGGGTCGAGCCGACGCCCATGATCGCGGACGTCGTGATGTGGGTGGTGGAGACCGGCGCCGCATACACGTACGCCGTGGTCAGCAGGACGCTGGAGGCCACGGTCTGCGCCGCGAACGCGGCGGTGTTATCGAGCTTGAACACCCGGCGGCCGAGGGTACGCATGATCCGGTTGCCGCCGGTCGCAGTGCCCGCGCTGATCGCGCACGCGCAGGCCACCTTCACCCAGATCGGCACCACGAACGCGTTCAGGTGGTTCGTCGTCACCAGCGCGAGAGTGATGACACCCATCGTCTTCTGGGCGTCCTGCAACCCGTGACCGAAGGCCATCGCCGCCGACGACACCCACTGCCCCATCCGGAACCCGACCGCCGCGTTGCGGGGATTGGCCCGCCGGAACGCCCACAGCAGAGCCAACATCAACAGGAAGCCGAGGCCGAAACCTACGATCGGCGAAGCGACCATCGGGATCACGACCTTCTGGACCACCGCATGCCAGTTGACGTGGCCGCTCGAGGCGATCGCGGCGCCGCAGAGCCCACCGATCAGAGCATGTGTCGATGACGAGGGCAGGCCGAAGCGCCAGACGATGATGTTCCAGAGGATCGCTCCGACGATCGCGGCGAAGATCACGGTCAGCCCGGCGGCGGACGTCGGCGTCGTGATGATGCTGCCGACGGTGTTCGCGACCTTGGTCGAGACCAGCGCACCGGCCAGGTTGAAGATCGCGGCCAGCGCGAGGGCGACCCGCGGTCGCATCGCGCGGGTCGAGATGGGCATCGCGATCGCGTTCGCCGCATCGTTGAAGCCGTTGGTGAAATCGAAGCCAAGGGCGACGAGGATCAGGATGACCAGACCGAGCGTTTCCACTTAGCCCTCCGCCACCGTCACGCCGTCGGCGGCACCGCGAGCGCGCGGCAGGGCGAGCGTTGGGAGCAGCTGCACGAGGAGCTCAGGACTCCTTGACCGCGATCGTCTCGACGGTGTTGGCGACGTTCTCCAGTGCGTCGGCGGCGCCTTCGAGTTGCTCGGCGATCTCCTTCATCTTCAGGACCGTGAGTGCGTCGTACTCGCCGCTGAACAGCCGAGCCAGGAAGCGTCGATAGAGCTTGTCCGCGTCGTTCTCGAGCCGGTTGATCTCGATCCAGTAGTCCGCCAGGTTGGTCAGTGACTTCAGCCGCGGCATCGCCCCGGCAGTCAGCTCGGCGCCCCGGACCAGGATCTCGGTCATGCGCTGCATCTCCAGCGGCAGCACCTCGAGGTCGTAGAGCACGATCAGGTCGCCGGCCGCCTCGAAGAAGTCCATGACGTCGTCGAGCCGACTCGCCAGCCGGTAGATGTCCTCGCGGTCGAACGGCGTGACGAAGGTGGAGTTCACCTCGCGCAGGATGCTGTGGGTCCGGTCGTCGCCGACGTGCTCGAGATCGCGCAGCACCTTGGCGAGCGCGTCGCGCTCACCTCTGGTTGCGGTCACGAGGGCCTCGAGCGCGTGGGCGCCTTCGAGCAGATTGTTCGCCGAAGCGGTGAACAACTCGTAGAAGACGTTTTCGCGAGGCGTCAGCCGTAGGCGCACGCACACACCCTAGGGCCAAACCAAGGCGGGGTTTACCCCAGATGAACCCTCAGCCCGATTCTGGCGGCTTCGGCGGCTTCAGCCGGAGTCGCTCGGCGACCTTCGCCCACAGCTCCCGGTACGCCGTCGGCATGGTCCGAGCCCAAGGTGAGCACTGCAGCCTCTCGCGGCTAGACCCGGGCCAGGCCGGTGTCGAGCAGAGCGGTGAGCTCGTCGACGACCGTCTGCCTGGGTACGTCGGGATGGTCGAGCCACCAGTCCCCGGCGGCCTGGACCATGCCCGCGATGGCGTGCGCCAATATCTGGGCGCGCACCGGCTCGACCTCGCCCAGTGCCGGCTCGCTGCGGATGCCGGTGGCGAGCTCGTCGCCGAAACGGCGGACGAAGCCCTCAACCTGGCCACGGACGCCGGGCTCCTCGACCGCCGCCCGATGCACCAGAAACCGGTAAACCTGCGGCCGTTCCTCGATCGAGGCGAGGTAGGCGTCGATGGTCGCGCGGGTCCGGGTCGTCAAACCACCTCGCGTCGTCAACGCTGCGCGTAGCCGCTCGAGCAGCTCCTCGATGTGCCGCGCCGCCAAAGCCCGGTAAAGCCCGCCCTTGTCGCCGAAGTGGCGGTAGAGAATTGGCTTGGTGATGCCGGCCTCGGCGGCGATCACGTTCATCGAGGCGGCGGGGCCGTCGCGTTGCACCACGCGGTCGGCGGCCGCGAGCAGCACCGCGCGACGGTCTTCAGCGATCATCTGGCCGCCCCATTCGCCGGTTGCGTCGTCCATCAGCCATACTTGACGTGTGTTACCGCGGGTAACACTATGGATCTAACGCCGGAGTTTGTCGAGGAGCTGACCGTGGCCGAGTTCTCGCTGGATCTCACCGAAGACCAGATCACGCTGCAGAAGTGGCTGCACGAGTTCGCCTCCGAGGTCATCCGCCCAGCCGCCCACGAGTGGGATGAGCGCGAAGAGACGCCGTGGCCGGTCATCAAAGAGGCCGCCAAGGTCGGCATCTACACGGTCGACTTCATGGCACAGCAGTGGTTTGACGACACCGGGCTCGGCATGGTGATCGCGCAGGAGGAGATCTTCTGGGGCGACGCCGGGATCGGCCTGTCCCTCATGGGCACCGGGCTGGCGGCCGCCGCGGTCAGCGCCAACGGCACCGACGAACAGGTCGGAGAGTTCATCCCGGCGATGTACGGCGACGCCGATGATCCGAAGCTCGGCGCGTTCTGCTCGTCCGAGCCCGATGCCGGCAGCGACGTCGGCGCGATGAAGACCCGCGCGGTCTACCTCGAGGCCAACGACGAGTGGGTCATCAACGGCACCAAGACCTGGGCGACCAACGGCGGCATCGCCGACTGGCACGTCATCGTCGCGACCGTCGACCCCTCGCTCGGCACCCGCGGCCAGGTCTCCTTCGTCGTGCCGCCGGGCAGCCAGGGCCTCAGCATGGGGCAGAAGTTCAAGAAGCACGGCATCCGTGCCTCGCACACCGCCGAAGTGGTGCTCGACGACGTACACGTCGGGAGCAAATATCTCCTCGGCGGCAAGGACAGGCTCGACGACCGGCTCAACCGGGCACGCGAGGGGCTGAGCGGCGGCCGGTCGCAACCGTCGATGGCGACCTTCGAGCGCACCCGGCCGACGGTCGGCGCGCAGGCGGTTGGCATCGCCCGCGCGGCGTACGAAGTGGCGCTGGACTACGCCAAGCAGCGCGCGCAGTTCGGCCGGCCGATCATCGAGAACCAGGGCATCGCGTTCAAGCTCGCGGACATGAAGACCCGGATCGACGCCTCGCGGCTGCTGGTGTGGCGGGCGGCGTGGATGGCGCGGCACGGCAAGGACTTCGGCGCGGCCGAGGGCTCGCAGTGCAAGCTGTTTGCCGGCGAGACCGCGGTGTGGGTGACCGAGCAGGCGATCCAGATTCTCGGCGGCAACGGCTATACCCGCGAATACCCGGTCGAGCGGATGCACCGTGACGCCAAGATCTACACCATCTTCGAAGGCACCAGCGAAATCCAGCGGCTGGTCATCGCCCGCGCGATCAGCGGCACCTACATCCGCTAGCTTCGCCAAACTTGCGCGTATCAACAGTTTCGAGGCCTCGAAACGGTTGATACGCGACGGTTTGGCAATCAGATCGCGTCGAGGACCTCATCGACGTACGACGCTGTCGCGTCCCGCCAGGCAGGAACCAGATCGACCCGCAGCCGGCGATCCAGGATGTCCTCGGCGGTGACCGCGCCCTCGGCCTGAAGCGCCCAGCCGACCTCACACTTGAGCACCGGCACATCCGGGGCGATCGGCTCCGTCGCGCCGCACGCGGCAACGGCGTCGGCCTCGGCGCCGAACCGGCGGCGCAGCCGGCCCGCTTCCGACCCGACCCGCGCGATCGCCCCCACCAGCGGCAGGTCGATGGTACGGCAGGCAACCTCGTGGCCGAGCCTCGCCGCGACCCGATCCACGGCGTCCTGCGCCATCCGTCGGTAGGTCGTGAGCTTGCCGCCGACAATCACCAGCACACCATCGCGGTCGAGCAGCGCATGCCGGCGGGACAGGTCGGCCGAGCTTGAGCCCGCGTCGCCGCCGAGCAGTGGGCGCAGCCCGGCGTAGCGGCCGATCACATCCGCCGCCGTCACCGGCCGGGTCAGCCCGGTCGAGATCATTTCGAGCAGATAGCTCTCGTCGGTCGCTGTCACCGCAGGCGTGTCCTCGACCTCATCGACCGGTTCGTCGGTCAGCCCGACCAGCATCGTGCCGTCGGGTCTGGGCAGCGCGAAGACGAACCTGTTGAAGGTGCCGGGAATCAGCAGGTTGAGCGCCGCCTTCGGATGCTCGAACGCCTCGGCACGCATGACCAGATGAGCGCCTTTGCTCGGCCGCAACGGCACATCGGTCACGAGCCCGCCCGACCACACACCGGCCGCAACCACGACCGAGCGCGCCCGGATGTCTCCGGACTCTCCGGTCAGCTCGTCACGCACCTGCGCGCCGTCGCGCGAGACCTCGACCGCGCTGCAGTGGGTGACGATCCGCGCGCCATGACGCGCCGCGGTGCGGGCGAGCGCAACGACCAGGCGAGCGTCGTCCTCCAGCGCCCCGTCGACGTGGACATAGGCGCCGCGCGACGCCCGGAGAGCCGGCAGCCGCCGCCTGGTCTCACTCGCATCGGCCCAGTCGGTACGCGGCAGCCAGGGCGGTGTATGCGAAGCCGCCCGCAGCCCGTCGGCGACGGTGAACAGCAGTCGCGAACCGGCCCGGCCACCGCGCGGACTGCCCGGCAAGTAGGGCAGCAGGAAGGCCATCGGCTGCACCAGGTGCGGAGCGATCGTCGTCGCCAGCCGGTTGCGCTCCACCGCGGACTCCCACGCCACTCCGAGCTGCCCTTTGGCGATATAGCGGATGCCGCCGTGCGCGAGCTTGCTCGACCATCGACTGGTGCCGGCGGCGAGGTCTCGACGTTCGATCAACGCGACCGACAGACCGCGGCTGGCCGCGTCCAGTGCGACCCCGGCTCCGGTCACCCCGCCGCCAATCACGAGTACGTCGACAACCTCGCCGGCGAGCAACGCCGCCAGGTCCTGGCCGCGGCGAGCCGCCGTCAGCATTGAGTCGGCTCGCGTCATGGCCGCAACCAGCCGTCAAGACCACGGCTCAGCTCGGCGAGGGCATCATCACGACCAACGTCGTCGAACAGCCTGGCCGACACCATCCAGGGCAGCACCGCCATCAACACCGACGTCGCGATCACCTCGGGATCACCGCGCCGAATCGAGCGATCGGCCTGGCCCTCCGCCACCATCCGCCGGACCCGCGCAAGCGCGAGCCGCTGAGTGGATCCGAGCCGGACCGTGAGGTAGGGCAGCAGCAACTCGGGGTCGACGTCGAGCACCCGCCGAAACAATGGCTCGTTCGGCAGCCGCCGCGCGGTCTCGACGGTCAGCGCAACGAGTCGCCCCCGAGCGGATCGCTTGCGCGATGCGCCAGCCTCGATCTCAGTGAGCAGCGAGGCGAAGTCCCGGGTCATGACGTCGAGCAGCAATGTCTCGACATCCGGCACCAGCCGGTAGAGCGTCATCCGGCTGACCCCTGCCCGCCGGGCGACATCGGTCAGCGTCGTACGACGCACCCCGACGGCTAGAACTGACGCCCGCACAGCGTTCGCGATGTCGTCGGGGATCTCACGAGCCGGCTGTTTATCAGTGCTCGGCTTGTGACGTTGAGACGTCATGTGTCACACTGTAGCGCAATGGACAACAACTCGACCTGGACCTCCTGGGGCGCCGACCGGCCCAGCCTGCCGCGGTCGGCCCGGGCGATGCTGAAGGACGCGCTCGGTGACCTGACCAGCCAGCAGCCGGTGCCGCTCCAACGGGCGACGGTGCCACCCGTGCGTCTCCCCGACGAGGTCAAGGTCGAGCTCGCGTCCCGGATCGGCGCCGACGCGATCAAAGACGACGACGCCACGCGGGCATGTCATGCCGGCGGGCAGTCCTACACCGACCTGGTCCGGCGGCGTCGCGGCGACGCCGCCGAGGCGCCGGATGCCGTGCTGCTGCCGCGCAACCCGGGCGCAGTCGCGGACGTCCTTCGGATCTGTGCGGCTGCCGGCGTCGCCGTCGTCCCATGGGGCGGCGGCACGAGTGTGGTCGGCGGCGTGTCGTCGCTGCGCGGCGAGTCCGACGCGGTGGTTGCCCTCGACCTGTCGCGACTCGACCGGCTGATCAGCGTCGACGAGGTCTCGCAGACCGCGACGTTCGAGCCTGGCATCCGAACGCCCGCCGCTGAAGCCGCACTCGCCGGCTACGGGCTGACCATCGGCCACGTCCCACAGAGCTTCGAGCGGGCGTCGCTCGGCGGCTATGTCGTCACCCGGTCATCAGGCCAGGCGTCGAGCGGGTACGGCCGGATCGATGACCTGGTAGTCGGCTGCCGGCTGGAGACGCCACGCGGCACGCTCGTGTTGCCGGCGATATCCGGCAGCGCCGCGGGTCCCGACCTGCGCCGTCTGGTGCTCGGCTCGGAAGGGACGCTCGGCATCGTCACCGAGGTGACGATGCGGGTCCGGCCGCTGCCAACGGCGACTCGCTACGAAGGCTGGATGGCGCGCGGCTGGGAGGACGGCGTACGGATCATGCGCCGGATCGCCCAGGAAGGTCCGAGGCCCGACATCGTCCGGCTCTCCGATCCGGCGGAGACCCGGGTGTCCCTCGCGATGTCCGGCACCGCCGGGCTCAAGCGCCGCGGCCTCGACGGCTGGCTGCGGCTGCACGGCATCCAGGCTGGCGCGATGATCATCGTCGGCTTCGAGGGATCGAGCCGCGACGTCCGCCACCGCCATCGCGAGGTCCGCCGAATCCTTCGTGCCGAGGGTGCGGTCACGCTCGGCACGTCGGTCGGCAACTCCTGGAAGCACCATCGTTTCGCCGGCGCCTATATGCGCGACACCCTGCTGGACAACGGCGTGCTCGCCGAGACGCTCGAGACCGCTACCACCTGGACGCAGCTCGACGGCTTGTACGCCGGGGTCGGTCAAGCCCTCGCGGACTCGTTGCAGCACAACGGGAAACCGCCCCTGGTTGGTTGTCACATCTCGCACGTCTATCCGACCGGTGCGTCGCTGTATTTCACCGTTCTCGCCCATGCCGAGAGCGGGCGCGAGGTCGAGCAGTGGGCCGTTGCCAAGCACGCAGCGAACGCATCGATCGTGGCGGCCGGTGGCACCGCGAGCCATCACCACGCGGTCGGCACCGCCCATCGCGAGATCGTGTCGACCGATCTGGGTGGCGACGTCGGCGTCGAGGTACTGCGCGCCGTCAAAGACCACCTCGACCCGGCCGGCATACTCAATCCGGGAAAGCTGCTTCCTTAAGCGGCTCGGCCTAGGGAGTGGTCGTCGCGGTGCCTGATGCGGTGTCGGTCGGCGACACCGGCACAGTCGGGGTGATCGTCACCGTGAAGGTCGGTGTCGGTGGCGCCGGCGGCGCTGAAGTCGGGGGCGCCGAGCTGGGCGGTGGGCTTGAGATGGTCGGCTTCGTTGCCGGCTTGTTCATCTTGTTGAAGTCGACCTGTAGCTGTCCGGCGGCGTCGTCGATCGCCTTCTCCCGGGTGGCCGAGATCTGATTCTGGCCGGCCAGCGTATGGACCTCGTCCAAAAACGCCTGGATGCCGCCGTGCAGCACTTTGCGGCTGGTGCCGTTCGCGTCGAGGCGAACGGTCTGCAGATACATCTTCAGTGCCTTGGCCGCCTTCGGCGTGACGTCCGCCGAGCCGGCGTGGCAGACCAGACCGTCGAGGTTCGTCATGTCGCTCTGGAGCTGGCCCGGCAACACCGGAACGCCGTTCGGGCAATGCGATGTCGTCGTCGTGCCATTGTTGCGGTTCACCAAAACTGCGCCGATCGCGGCGGCAGCGATGATGAGCAACACGATGATCGCGACCACGATCCACGGGCCGCGACGCCGCTTGGTCCGCGCCGGTTCGAGGGGTGGCGGAATGGCCGCCCCGGCCGGCATGACCGTCGTGGCCATCGGCATCGCGACCGTGGTCGCCTCGAACGGCGGCGTCGCGAGCGCGACGGTGCGGTCGTCACCACCGGCGAGGCGCTGGAGCCGATCGGCGACCTGCGCTGCCGAGAAGCGCGACCCGGGCTCACGAGCGGTCATTCCGGTCAGCAGGTCGCGCCAGCCGCCTGGCAGATCAGCCGGGACCTCGGGCTGGCGGTTCAAGCGCGCCATCGCGACCTCGAGTGAGGTTCCGTCGTACTCCCGTCGGCCGGTCAGGCACTCGAGCAGCACAAGGCCGAGGGCGTAAACGTCAGCCGGCGGGCCCACCGGCTCGCCGCTGACCTGCTCCGGGGCAAAGAACGACGGCGTGCCGAGGACGTCGCCGGCCTGGGTGACATGCGCCGAGTCGACCAGCCTGGCGATGCCGAAATCGGCGAGAAACACCCGGCCGGCATTGGAGATCAGGACGTTCGCCGGCTTGACGTCGCGATGCACCAGACCCTGGCCGTGGACGTAGGCGAGAGCATCCGCGACGCCGCTGCCGATCTCCGCCGTACGTTCGGGGTCGATCGCACCGGACCGCAGCTGGTCGGCAAGTGTGGTGCCCTCGACCAGCGCCATCACGAGATAGGGCTGCCCGGTCTGCGCGTCCGTGCCGGCGTCGAAAACGGTGACCAGCGACGGGTGATTGAGGCGCGCCAGGGTGCGCATCTCGTCCTCATGACGGTGCAGCTGATCGGCGACGTCGCCGCGGAACAGCTTGACGGCGACCCCGCGATGCAGCCGCTCGTCGAGCGCCCGATAGACCTCCGCGACGCCACCGACACCGAGCAGCGAGCCAAGGCGATATCGATCGTCGAGGACGCGCCCCTCGTTGGGCGGCGGGCTGCTCGTCATGTCACCAGCATCTATGCCGCAGGGCGGCAGAACCAAACCGACCCCGCGAACAACTCAACAGGCGGGCGGGACCGCGGCCTGCGGCGCCGGCTGCACCGGCGCGAGGATGTCGTCGGCGTTGAGCAGGGAACACAGCCGGCGCATCGAGGTGCTCGCGCCGGCTACGACCAGTTGCCGGCCGGACTCCCGAAGCTCGTCCGCGATGCCCAGGATGACCGACAGCGACAGTACGTCGACGAAAGCAACGTCACACAGATCGATGACGATCCTCGGTGACTTGCCTGCGGTCAGATCGATCAGCAACTCGCGCAGATCATCGACGTTGACCAGGTCGAGATCACCGTGCAGGCGCGCGACGGTGACGTCCGACTTGCTGTGGACCTCACCCAGCATGAACTGCAGCCCTTCCCCGAGCGCGGTCGCGATCACATGACCGTAGGCCCGCGGTCGGGATGCGTCAGCCGATTCGATGGACTCGGGGACATTGGGGCGGCCGGCTGGCGACGCCGGGCCCGGAATGACACCATGACGGCCAGTCGACCCGCCCAACCGGGGCGCCGGCCCTCGTAGCTCAGGGGATAGAGCAACCGCCTCCTAAGCGGTAGGTCACAGGTTCAAATCCTGTCGGGGGCACCACCGTACGATTCGTCAAACCGTCGCGTAACAACCGTTTGGGCATGGTCAAACGGTTGACACGAGACGGTTTGGCGAGGAGGCGGGCGCGATGACTCCGGAAGAGCGCACCGCCGAACACATCCGGTTCCAAGCCGAAGGCTGCCGCGAGCTCGGCAGTGACATGTACGGCGCACTGCTGGACGAGTGCGCGGCCGATCTGGTGGCAGGTGGACCTACTCACCGCGTCCTCGCCGGTTATCTCGACGTACGCCGTCGGGACGCGCTGGCGCTGCGCCTGATGGCAGGTGTTCATGCCGTCGTCCTCAGCGGTGCGGCGCCCGAGCTCGCGCGTCACTATCCATCGGCAGGTGGCGACTGGCAGGCGAGCCGGGATGCGCTGTGGCCGGCATTTGTCGACGTACTTTTCACGCACGAAGCGACCATCCGCGAATGGCTCGGGGCGGCACCGCAGACGAACGAGGTCGGTCGGGCCGCCGCACTCGCCGGTGGCCTGCGCTACCTGGCCGCCGATGCTCCGCTCGAGATGCGGCTCACCGAGATCGGCGCGAGCGCCGGACTGAATCTGCGCGCCGATCGCTTCCGGATCTCGGGAGCGGTGGCCTCGAGCGGGCCGGCGTCCTCGCCGCTGGTCCTGACCGATGCCTGGCTCGGCACTTCTCCGCCACCGGCCGAGGTGCGAGTCGTCGACCGCATCGGGTTCGACCTGGCGCCCGTCGATCCGACCACCGCGGCGGGCCGGGTGCGGTTGTGCGCGTACGTCTGGGCCGACCAGCTCAATCGGATGTTGCGGCTGCGGGCCGCCATAGACGTCGCGGCCCAGGTGCCCGCGACCTTGGTGGCGGGCGACGCCGTGGAAGCCGTGCCGCGCCTGGAACCCAGCAGCGGCAGGTGGACCGTGCTCTGGCACTCGGTCTTCCAGCAATACCTCAGCGCCGATCAGTACGCGGTGCTCATGGCCGCGGTCCATCGGATCGGAGACGCAGCCACTCCGGACGCACCGTTTGCCTACCTCACGCTCGAGCCCGAACCGGCCGCGACGAGCCCCGCCGTACCGGTGGTCCTCACCACCTGGCCGGGCGCGCGACGTCGAGTGCTCGGGTATGCCGCGACGGCCCACGGCCTGCCGGTGACCTGGACCTGCTGACCGACCGTACGATTCGTCAAACCGTCGCGTATCAACCGTTTGGGCGTGCGAGAACGGTTGAAACGGGACGGTTTGACGATTAGGTAGGGGTGACGTGGCGGACGCGACGACGGTCTGGCGACCGTCTTACGCGGTCAATGCGCGGCTCACGTTGTCCGTCCTCGGCCGGGGCAGCGGCGATCCCTGTCATCGGCTCACCGGGGACGGGGCGGTGTGGCGGACCAGCCGGATGTCGACCGGACCGGTCACCTACCGGCTCGTCCAACGCGGCCCACGCGAGGTCGCGGCCGAGGCCTGGGGCCCGGGCGCGGCGGAGCTCATCGCCGGCATTCCGGCACTGCTCGGCAGCCGCGACGATCCCGAGAGCTTCGAGCCTCGCCATCCGCTGCTGCGCGAGAGCCATCGCCGGTACGCCGGGCTACGAGTGCCGGCGACCGGCCGGGTCATGGAGGCCCTGATCCCGGCCATCCTCGAGCAGAAGGTCATCGGGCTCGATGCAAAGGCAGCCTGGCGACGGCTGATCACGAAGTACGGCGAGGCCGCGCCGGGACCCGCGCCCGACCGGATGCGAGTGCCCCCGAGCGCCGAGAACTGGCGATCCCTGGCGGCATGGGACTGGCACCAGGCCGGCGTCGATGAGCGCCGTGCCCGGACTGCACAGATCGCGGCGACCTACGCCACCAAGCTCGAAGCGGCCGCGGTCACCGGCGAGCCCGCCGAGGTGTACCGGGTACTGCTGGCACTGCCCGGCATCGGAGCGTGGACTGCGGCACAGGTCGGCCATCGCGCGCTCGGTGACCCCGACGCGCTGCCGATCGGCGACTACCACCTCGCCTCGCTCGCCGGCTGGGCCATGACCGGCAGTGCACTCGCCGAGGATGAGGTGATGGAGTTCTTCGAGCCGTGGCGACCGCACCGCTACCGGGTTGTCCGGCTGCTCGAGCTCACGCCAGGGCTGCAACCACCGAAGCGTGGCCCGCGGCTCAGCCGCCAGGACTACCGGCGAGTCTGAGCCCACCAGCTCATCAGGTGACGACGGCGGACGGCATCCGGAGGCCGTCGCGCAGCGCAACCTCGAGATCGGCCAGCGCGAGCGGTCGGGACCAGACGTAGCCCTGGCCGATCGCGCAGCCCGACGCCCGCACCCACTCCGCCTGTTCGGCATCCTCGACGCCTTCGGCGACGGTCTGGAGGTTGAGGCTGTGGCCGATCGAGATGATCGCCTCGGTGATCGCCGCATCTTGGCGGTCGATCACTACGCGGTCGATGAAGGACTTGTCGATCTTGAGGAGGTCGACGTCGAGCTGGCTGAGATAGGCCAGCGAGCTGTAGCCGGTGCCGAAGTCGTCGATCGCGATCCGCACGCCCATTTCCCGCAGCGCCGCGAGCCGGGGCGAGACGGCGGTGAGGTCCCTGAGGATCGCGGACTCGGTGATCTCCAAGACCAGGCGGCGCGGCGCAAGATCGTTGTCGCGCAACGCTTTCGCGACGGTAGGGACCAGATCAGGATGGTCGAGGTACGCCGCGGACAGGTTGACCGACATCGCAAGATCCGGGTAACCGGCCTGCAGGTCGGCGGCGGTGCGGCACGCGGTCTGAAGCACCCAGCGGTCGAGCGAGGTGATCAGCCGGGTCTCTTCAGCGAGCGGCACGAAGGTCATCGGCGGGAGCAGGCCGCGGGTCGGGTGCTGCCATCTGACCAGGGCCTCGACGGCGACGATCGCGCCGGTCGCGAGATCGACCTCGGGCTGGTAGTGCAGCACCAGCTCGTCGCTGCGCAACGCGTGCTGGAGGTCGGCGCGCAGCTGGAGGCGCTCGAGCGCCTCGACGTGCAGCCGCGACTCATACACCGCGCTGGTCGCCTTGCCGCTCTCCTTCGCCCAGTACATCGCGAGGTCGGCGTTACGAAGCGCCTCCTGCGCCGTGACCTCGCCGGGGATTGCCTGGGTGATCCCGATGCTGGCGTTGATCTGGACGGTCAGCTCGCCGAGGTCGATCGGCTGCGAGATCGACTCGTTCAGCCGGTCGGCGGCCTCCTGCGCCTCGGCGATGGTCGCGCCTTCGATCAGTACGGCGAACTCGTCACCGCCGACCCGAGCCACGGTGTCGCCGGCTCGCAGCAGTCCGCCGATCCGCGACCCGATCGCGGCAAGCACCGCGTCGCCGGGACCATGGCCGAGGCTGTCGTTGACGGTCTTGAAGTCGTCGAGGTCGATGAACAGCACGGTCTGCGGCGCCATGCGCTCGCCGCGCCGCTGCAACGCATGGGCGAGCCGATCCGCGAACAACCGCCGGTTGGCCAGCCCGGTCAGCGAGTCATGCAAGGCCTGATGGGTCAGCTGCTCCTCGAGCAGCCGCCGGTCGGTGACGTCACGGATCGTCACGATCAGTCCGCCGACCGTCGGATCATCGAGCAGGTTGCGGATCTCGCCCTCGGCATGGATCTGGTCGAGCCCGTTACGGCGTACCCGGACGCTGACCGCCTGCTCGCCGTCAGGCGAGGTGGTGGTGAGCACCCGCACGAAGTGGCCGATGTCATCAGGATGGATCAGATCGGTGAACTTGCTCGCGATCAGATCTTCCGGCACCGCCCCGAGCACCTTCGACGACGACGGGCTGACGTAGGAGATCGTCGACTCGAGGTCGACGACGGCAATGACATCGGAGGCGTTGCGGACCAGAGCAGCGAGCTTCGCCTCACCCTCGGCCGCAGCGGTCTGCTCGGTCAGCGTGCGCTGCAGCGCCCGCTGCTTGCGCACCACCCGGCGGAACCAGCCGAACCACCCGACCGAGGCGAGCGCAAGCAGGATGACGTACGTCGTCTCCGCCTCGTCGTCGATGTTGCGCTCGTGACGCGCGAGCGAGGTGCCGAGGACGTCGTTGGCACGGCGGAGCGCGACGAGCGCGGCGGGGCTTCGCGGATCGGCCTGCAGGTTCTCCGCCGCGGCGTGCAATGGTGCCAGCCGGCTCGACGCGACACCCTGGGTGTGCAGCGTCTCGACGCCACCGAGGGCCGCTGAGGCAGCCGCCCGCGAGCTGACGGTCGCACTCGACAGCGTGCCGGCCAGCCGGGCCTGGGTGACCCACTGGGCGTGGACCGGAGCGGGCCGTCGATAAACGAAGGTCAGCAGCACGAACTCCGAGCAGACGACGAGCAGCACTGCGACCACGGTCAGCGCTGATCGCAGCCGCCGCCGCAGGTCGCTGGCAGACATCGTGTGGGCCTCTAACGCCGATGGGTCGTCCTTAGGACGGTTGTCGACCCATCGGGGCCCAAAGTTGAGATAGGCCGTCTATAACGGGCGAAACCGGGCTAGCCGGCAACTCAGCTGTACATCAACGATCCGGGCGTGGTGAGCAGCTCGCCGCTTTCCAGCCAGGTCTTCAAGCCTGAGAGGATCATCGGCCAGCCGCCGTAGATCTGGTTGTTCACGCCTTCACGCAACTGGTCGTGAGTGACGACCAGCCGGCAGGAGTCCTCGATCTGCTCGATCTCCCAGGTCACCCGGGAGAAGCCCTCGTCCTTGACCTCCTCGCTCCACAACGCCCGCATCGTGTGCACCAGTCGGCGCGGCGGGTCGACCTCGAGCACCTCGCCATCGCCGAGCTGAAAGCCGCTCGCGCTCACCGTCATGTCGAGCTGCGAGCCGGGCGTCCAGTCGGTCGTGGGAGCGGCGCCGAAACTGTACTTGCGCCGGATCTCGGGGTCGGTGATCGCATGCCACAGTCGCTCGGGCGTGGACCGGATATAGATTTCATAGATCTTTTCCATCGTGGTCTCCAGTTCGGTTTTGAGGTCGCTAAGACCAGCGACCCATGGTTCGGCGTACTTGCTCACCCAGCGGTCGTGGACGAGGCGGATCGGGACCGGGTTGAGGAAATGGAGCTTTTCGCGGCCGCGGCGTCGGGTGACGACGAGACCGGCCTCTTCAAGCGCCTTGAGGTGCTTCATCACGCCAAAGCGCGTCATCTCGAACCGCTCCTCGAGCGCGCTCAGCGTCTGCCCGTCCGATCGGAACAACTCGTCGAGCAGGCTGCGCCGGGTCGGGTCGGCGAGCGCCTTGAACACCTCGTCCATGCCGAGGAC
>DATAUK010000025.1:0-28000 GCA_036268295.1 Mycobacteriales bacterium
CGAAGCCCGTCCGCCATCGCCGCGACCCGCGCCTCGTCGAGGCGGAGCCGGTCGATCAGCGGGTTGTCGGCGTCGCGGGCAACATCGCGGGCGTTGGCCTCGAGCACCTGCTTGGTGTTTGCGACGAGAGCGTCCGCCATCGCCAGCAGCGCGGCGTCCTTGGTCGCGCGCGGCAACTGCGCCAGGGCAGCGGCAGCGATCCGCGATCGCGCCGCGGCGGCGTGCACCTCTTCGGCGGTCGTCATACCAGAAATCGTACGGCGACTGAACCGCTGTCAACCAGATCGCCGCCACAGACGTCGGATCGATATGAGGGTTCACACTGTGAGCGTGAGGTCATGGCGGCGGTGCGTGGTGTTGGCGGTGGGCGCGCTCGCTCTGGCCGGCATGGCCCCCGGGACCAGCGCCGCAACTCCGACCGCATCATCGAAATCTCCGCCACTACGCATCCGACCACTCGCGGGTGCGGACGGAGCACTCATCTACCTGCAGGACCGGTCTAACCAACGGATTGGTCAGTTCGTTCACTCCACCAGCGCCACGCTTAACGTTCTGACCAAATCCGGTGTGCGTCGTCGGCTCGCGACCTTACCGAAATGGGTCTCCGTGTCGGTGGCTGGGACAATGGTGGGCTTCGTCACTGGCGACTCGAACGATCGGTGTTCCCAGCCCGCGCGGTGGTGGAACCTGGCAACTGGCCGGCACGGCACCGCGAGGTTCTCGTGCGGTCAGTTGCCGCTCGCGATTGCCCCCAACGGCTGGCTCTACGGCCAGCGCGAGGGCCTCGATCAGCACGTCTGGCTTCAGTCGCTCAAGGGAAACGACACCGACCTCGGCGACCCGCTTCCAGATACCGAGTTCTACGCCCTACTGAGCGGTGCGAGAGGCGTCGTCGCGTTCGCGGACACCGACGACGACGATGACACCGAGGCCGCCGGATTCGCGTACATGCGGTGGAGCGATCCCGGGGTCTGGCGAACGCTTCAGAACACTCGCGACCCCGACCAACGATGCACCGGACTCTCGACGCGCGACTTGGCATGCGACGGAGGGGGCCTGCTCAGCTTGGTCCCGCTGAACGCGCAGCAACCGGCCACCTCTGGTCAGTGTGAGGCTGACTCAGTAACGGTCTTCCACGGCCGCGCGCTGTGGGTCGGCGGCGAAGGCGGACGATGCGCCAACGGCCATCTCGCCGAGTTGGGCCTGAACGGAAAGATCACGGTGTCCAGCCACCGCCACAAGCTGCCGGGATCTCCGATCCCTGCGCTGGGCCGCATCATGATCACGAACGCGAGCCAGAGCAAGATCCTGTCGCTGTCCGGCATTAACGCCAAACCCCGGGTCGTCCTCAGCGTCCCGTGACCCAGCGCTGCGAAGGGGTCAGAGCAGGACGAGGTCGTCGCGGTGGACGACCTCGCGGGAGTACGCCGAGCCGAGCGTCTTGCCGAGCTCGCGGGTCGAGCGCCCGAGCAGTGCCGGCAGCTCGGATGCGTCATAGGCAACAAGACCACGCGCGACCGCGACACCGCGGTCGTCGAGCAGGTCGATCGGGTCACCGGCTGCGAAGTCGCCGGCGACGGCGGTGATGCCCGCCGGCAACAGCGAGGTACGACGCTCGACGACTGCGGCCACCGCGCCAGGATCGAGCGAGACACTCCCCCGCGAGGTCGTGGCGTGGGCAAGCCAGAGCAGCCGGGCCGGCGCCCGCCGACCGGTGGGGTGAAAGCAGGTCCCGACGTCCGCGCCGGCAAGAGCCGCCTCGGCCTGGGAGGCGTTCGCGAGCAACGTCGGAACGCCCGCACCGGCGGCGATGTGAGCCGCGGCGATCTTGGTCGCCATGCCGCCGCTGCCGACGCCGCGCTTGCCGCCGACACCGAGCCGGACGTGCTCGAGATCGGCCTCGCCGCGCACGTCGCCGACTCGGGTCGAAGGGCCGTGGGCCGGGTCGGCGTCGTACACCCCGTCGACATCCGAGAGCAGCACCAACGCGTCGGCGGCAACCAGATGCGTGACCAGCGCTGCAAGCCGGTCGTTGTCGCCGAACCGGATCTCCTCGGTGGCGACGGTGTCGTTCTCGTTGACGACCGGCACGATCCCGAGGCCTAGCAACCGCTCGAAGGTCCGTGCTGCGTTGCGGTAGTGGGCGCGACGCACGACGTCGTCAGCAGTCAGCAGCACCTGGCCGACGGTGAGGTCGTGGCGGGCGAACGCGGTGCTGTAGGCCGCGACGAGCATGCCTTGGCCGATGCTCGCTGCGGCCTGTTGGGTCGCGAGATCGCGGGGCCGCGCGCTCAGGCCGAGCGACTTCAGGCCGGCGGCGATCGCACCGGAGGAGACCAGCACCACCTGTGATCCGGCGGAGACCCGCGCGCCGACCGCGTCGACCAGCGCAGTGAGCCGGCCGGCGTCGATGCCGCCGCCGGCACTCGCGAGCGACGACGAGCCGACCTTGACCACCAGCCGCCGCGCGCCGGCGACGACCTCCCGGCTCACTCGCCGTCGTCCTCGAGGCTGGCCACCGCCACCGCAGGCGACGCCGCCGAGCGCATCGCCGCTTCGACTTCTTCGTCGTACGCCGACCGTCTGGCCTTGCGGGAAGCCTTGCGTTCGTCGGCGCTGATCCGGTTGGTCGGCTCGAGCCGCGCGTCGGTGCCGCGACCGCCGTGGGGAACACCGACTCCGCTGCGAAGCGTCGGCTCCCAGTCGAAGGTGACGTCACCGATCGAGACTTCGGCGCCCTTGACCGCGCCCAGGTCAGCGAGCGCGTCCTCGACGCCGAGCCGGGCAAGCCGGTCGGCGAGGTAGCCGACCGCCTCGTCGTTGGTGAAGTCGGTCTGCAGCACCCAGCGCCGCGGCCGCTCGCCGTGGATCCGGAACGCCTGCTCGCCGAGCGGCTCGATCGTGAAGCCGTCCTCGCGCGCCGGCGCCGGGCGGAGCACGATCCGGGTCGGCGTGATGTCAGCGGTCCCAGCGCGGGCCGCCGCCACAGCCGCCGCCATCGCGAAGCCGAGATCGCGCAGCCCGGCGTGGGTCGCCGCCGAGATCTCAAAGACCGGGAAACCGAATCGCTCGGCGACATCGGCTCGCACCAGGTCGGCGAGGTCGCGGGCATCCGGCACGTCGACCTTGTTGAGCGCGACGATTCTCGGCCGGCCGCTGAGCCCGCCGTCGATTGCTTCGTCGTACGCCGCAAGCTCGATCTCGATCTGCGCGAGGTCGCTCACCGGATCACGGTCGGACTCCGCGGTCGCGCAGTCGACCACGTGGACGATGACGGCGCAGCGCTCGATGTGGCGCAGGAACTCAAGGCCGAGGCCGCGTCCGCTGCTCGCCCCGGGGATCAGGCCAGGCACGTCGGCGACGGTGAAGACGGTGTCGCCGGCCTCGACCACGCCGAGATTGGGCACCAGCGTGGTGAACGGGTAGTCAGCGATCTTCGGGCGCGCCGCTGACAGCGCCGCGATCAGCGAGGACTTCCCGGCGTTGGGATAGCCGACCAGCGCGACGTCGGCGACGCTCTTGAGCTCGAGCACTGCTTCGAGGGAGTCCCCCGGTTCGCCGAGCAACGCAAAGCCCGGTGCCTTTCGGCGCGCGGAGGCGAGCGCGGCGTTGCCGAGCCCGCCGCGGCCGCCGCGGGCCGCGACAAACCGGGTGCCGATCCCGACCAGGTCGGCGATCAGCTCGCCGGTCACGGCGTCGCGAACCGCGGTGCCGTCGGGCACCGGGATAATCAGGTCGCCGCCTTCGGCACCGGATCGGTTCGAGCCCTGCCCGGGCCGGCCGCTTGTGGCGCGCTGATGCGGATGCCGATGCAGGTCGAGCAGCGTTGTCACGCTCGGATCGACGACGAGTACGACGTTGCCACCTCGGCCGCCGTCACCGCCGTCCGGGCCACCGAGCGGCTTGAACTTCTCGCGATGGACCGAGGCGCAGCCGTTGCCGCCATCGCCGGCTCCGGCGTGAAGTAGCGCGCGGTCTACAAAGGTCGCGGCCATGCCGCGCTGGCTCAGACTGCGCTGTCGGCGGTCGCCGCAGCGGCGTCGGCCATGGTGACGTTGACCACGCGACGTCCGCGCCGACGGCCGAACTGCACTGCACCCGCGACAAGAGCAAACAGCGTGTCGTCGCCACCGCGACCGACGCCGTCGCCGGGGTGGAAGTGGGTGCCGCGCTGGCGTACCAGGATCTCGCCGGCGTTGACCTGCTGGCCGCCGAAGCGCTTCACACCGAGGCGCTGGGAGTTGGAGTCGCGCCCGTTGCGGCTGGAGGACGCACCTTTCTTGTGAGCCATAGCTGGCCTACTTCCCGGTCTCGATGCCGGTGACGCGCAGCGTCGTCAGGCGAGAGCGGTGGCCCTGACGCCGGTGGTAGCCGGTCTTGTTCTTGAACAGGTGGATTGCGATCTTGGGGCCCTTGGTCTCTTCTACGACCTCGGCGGTCACGGTGAGCTTGGCCAGTGCGCTGGCATCGGCCGTGATCGCGCCCGCGTCGTCGACGAAGAGCACCGCCGGCAACACGATCGACTCGCCCGGCGCGTTCGAGAGTCGGTTGACCGACAGCGTGTCGCCGACGGCGACCTTGTGCTGATGGCCGCCACTACGCACGATCGCGTACACGGTCGAACTCCCTGCTGCTGGTCTGAGTCACTGGGTCTGAGTCACTGGTCTGGGCTCGCTAGTCTGAAAATCATCCGGACGACGCTCCGCGTGGCGAAACCAGCGGGATGCACCCAGATCGGGCGCACGCGAGGCGCGCCGACCGTTGAGGTTACGGAACCCACCACAGCCCGGTCAAACGCCGTACGCCGCTCCGGCCTGTCATAGTCCGAAGTGACCATCTTTGAGCGAAGATGCTTTGCAGCTCGGCGCTCCGGGCATGACGTGGAATACAGCCGAAGGAGGCAATGCCATGGCGCGCCAGCATCGCATGAGCGCCAGCGACTCCGACTGGCAGGCTGAATCACACCCCGAGCACGTCTACCGCAGCACGCTGGAGAGCGGCGACGACGTCGTGCAACTGCTGTGCATCGCGAAGTACGCGCTGACCGCCGGCGAGCCGGCGCGCGCGATGTCCGCGATCGACGCCGCGCTGGAGATCGCTCGGCACTCGCTCAGCGATCTGCTGGTCGCCACCGGCGCCCCACAGGGCTCGAGCCACGCGGGTGGCATGGTCCGCTCGATCGCGTCCGGCTCGAGCAGTTCCGAGCGCCCTACGCCGGTGGTCCCGCGACCCCATCCGGGACCCGACCGCAGCTGACTCGATCCGCGATTCCGGCTCAGAAGCAAAGGTGCTGATGACGACGGCGCTGGCTGCCAGCCCGAGCCACCGCTAACAGCCGCTTGGTCTGATCTAGGACGAAGCCCCCACAGTCTCACTCTCGGTGATCGCGCCGTTCTCGGCGGCGACTTCGGTGTTCGGGGCGTCGGCATCGGCCGGCTTCGCCGTACGGCGCTTGCGGGCCGGCTTCGAGCCTGAGTCCTTGGCCTCCGACGTACCCTCGTCGCTCGTCGTCTCCGACCTGGTTGACCCGCCCCGCTTGGCGGCCTTGCCCGGCGCCGCCGGTGCCTTGGGCTTGGGAGCCCGCACCGGCCTCGGCGGCCGGCGCTCGGCGACCGGGTCGATCGTCAGGATCACCCCGCTGCCGCCGCACTCCGGGCAGGTCTTGCTAAACGACTCCAGCAGACCCTCGCCGACCCGCTTGCGGGTCATCTGGACCAGGCCGAGCGAGGTGACCTCGGCGACCTGGTGACGGGTACGGTCACGGCCGAGGCATTCGAGCAGCCGCCGCAGCACGAGATCACGGTTGCTCTCGAGCACCATGTCGATGAAGTCGATGACGATGATGCCGCCGAGGTCGCGCAGCCGCAGCTGGCGAACGATCTCCTCGGCCGCTTCGAGGTTGTTCTTGGTCACGGTCTCCTCGAGGTTGCCGCCCTTGCCGGTGAACTTCCCGGTGTTGACGTCGACCACGATCATCGCTTCGGTGCGGTCGATGACGAGATAACCGCCGCTGGGCAGCCAGACCTTGCGATCCAGTGCCTTGGCGAGCTGCTCGTCGACCCGGTAGGCCTCAAAGACGTCCTCGTCCTCGGCCCATTTCTTGGTGCGTTCGGCGAGGTCTGGCGCGACCCAGCGCACGTAGTTGTCGATGGTGTCCCACTCGTCGGCGCCCTGGACGACGAGCGAGCTGAAGTCTTCGTTGAAGATGTCGCGGACCACCCGGATCACCAGATCCGGCTCGCCGTAGATCAGGCTCGGGGCGTTCGCGCCGGCCTTGGCCTTGGCGTCGATGACCTCCCACTGCGCCTTGAGCCGGTTGAGGTCCCGCTCGAGCGCTTCTTCGCTGGCACCCTCGGCCGCGGTACGGATGATGACGCCGGCGTCCTCGGGTGTCAGCCGCTTGAGGATGCCTTTGAGTCGCGATCGCTCAGTGTCCGGCAGCTTTCGGCTGATCCCGGACAGCCGACCGTCCGGCACATAGACCATGTAGCGCCCGGGCAGGCTGACCTGGCTGGTCAGCCGGCCGCCCTTGTGCCCGATCGGGTCCTTGGTGACCTGCACGAGCACGGTCTGGCCGCTCTTGAGTGCCTGCTCAATACGCGGCGGGCGACCTTCGAGCGCACTGGCGTCGTAGTTGACCTCGCCGGCGTACAGAACGGCATTGCGGCCGCGGCCGATGTCGACGAACGCCGCCTCCATGCTCGGCAGGACGTTCTGGACCTTGCCGAGATAGACGTTGCCGACCATCGACGCGGAGTCCTTGCGGGTCACGTAATGCTCGACGAGCACGCCGTCCTCGAGCACCGCGATCTGCGTCCGCTCGTCGCCCTGGCGGACGACCATGACCCGGTCGACCGCCTCGCGGCGGGCGAGGAACTCGGCCTCGGTGATGATCGACGGCCGGCGCCTGCTGGTGTCGCGGCCGTCGCGACGACGCTGCCGCTTCGCCTCGATCCGGGTTGATCCCTTAAGGCCGCGGACGCCATCGTCGCTGGCCGGCGACTTGCGGGGCTCGCGGACGTGTACGACGGTGTTGGGCGGGTCGTCGGCACCGAGCTCGGCGTTGTCGCCGTCGCCGCCACCGCCGCTTGACCGCCGCCGCCGGCGCCGCCGCCGGGTGCCGGTGCCAGTGCCGTCGTCCTCGGTGCCATCATCGGCATGGCCGTCGTCGCCGCGATCAGTGGCGCCGCCGTCGCCGGAGCCTGAAGACTGCGGCCGGTCGCCGCCCTCGGCGTCGTTGTCGGAGCCTTCGGCGTTGTCGCCCGCTCCGCCACTGCCGCCACGACCCCCGCGGCCACGACGGCCGCGACGACGCCGGCTTGAGCGTGAGGTGCCGCCGCCCTCGTCGTCACCGCTCGCACCGGCGTCGGAGTCGCCGGAGGTCGAGCTTTCGGGCTCGGCCGCGCCGCCGTCGTCTGAGTCGCGTGACGCCAGCTTGTCTGCCTCAGCCTCAGCCGCGGCGCGGGTCGCCGCGGTTGCCCGCTTGCGCGGCGCCGGCTGGGCGGGCGGCGGCTGGAACAGCACGACCGGGACCGCGACGTCACCAGCGGGCGCGGCGACCGCGTCGTCGCCGGAATCCGTGGGCTCGACAAACGGAACGGCGGTGGCCGGCCGACGTCGACGCCGAGCGGGCGCCGCGTCAGCAGCGGCCGCGTCGGTGTCGGTCGCGCTCGTTTCTACTACCGCGGTGGGCTCGGTCGCCGCTGCGGCCTTCTTTCGCGACCGCTTCGCCGGCGCGGGCGCGTCAGTCGAATCGGCTCGGCCGATCGGCGTGCTCGCAGCCGGCGGCGCCGAGCTGGCGGCGCCTGGTGCGGTCGCCGCTGGCTCGGACGGGGTCGGCGGGCCGGCGGGGCGGCTGGCAGAACGTCGGCGGCGAGAAGCCGGCTTCGACGCTGCAGCGGCGTCGGAGCCGCCGGTCGAGATGTTGTCGTTGGATGGGTTGTCGTTGCGCTCTTCGTCGAGCACGTGTTCTCCTCGTCCGCTCCCGGGTGCGCCTTATCGGGCGCCCCGCACAGGAGCGAGGTGTTTCGCCGTACGTCGCCGGGTGGCGGCGCTCGGCGGAAGCCGGTGGGAGGCGCGGCCGCACCCACAAAATCGCGAAGGTGGCCGAACCACGGCGACAACAGAGTCCGAAACCAGTGCCCTACCCGCCGTGGCTAGCGCTTTGCCAGCCGTTATGCCAACGGGTCGATCAGACGCTTCGCGTCCTCCGGCGACGTCTCGTCGAACCGCCCCTGCGCCAGCCGCGTGACCACGGGGATCACTGGCGTCGACAGGGCACCGATCGAGCGCAACGCCGTCAAGATGTCGTCGGGTCGTACGGCAGGTGTGAGGTGCCGAACAACCACATCAAGTGTCGCACATCCGGCGTTCAGGTCCGAGCCGGACACGGCGACACTGACGATGCCGGCTCTGACGTTAACCGTCCGGCTGCCGTCCTTGGTCAGCCGCTCTACCGGCGCCGTGTCGACAGCTAGCAACGCGTCGACGGCGCTCGTTGCGTCGGTCACGCTCACGTCCGGCAGCTGGATCTCCCAGAGCGACGCCTCGATCAGCTCGGCGAGCGTCTTCGCCGGGCTGTCCGCGGCGTCGACTACCGCCACGATGTCGATCCCGGGTGGCAGCGCGGCATCGAGCGCGGTCAGCACCGCCGTGGGCTGACATGACGCGGCAAGGCCGATCTCGAGGTATTCCGCTTCGGACGCCACTCCGGTCGGGGTTGCGCCGGCGTACGAGACCTTCGGGTGTGGGCTGAAGCCGGCGCTAAAGCCGATCGGGACGTCGGCCCGGCGGATCGCGCGCTCGAACGCGCGGGCGAAGTCGCGGTGGCTGGTGAAGCGCAATCGGCCTCGCTTGGCGTAGCGGACCCGCAGCCGCTGCACCACCGGCGGCGGAGGCGGCCCCTCCGGCTGCCGACTCACCCGAGGACCCCCGCGTATGTGCCATTGGTGGGCCTATGGCCCGACCAATGGCACATCGGTGGGGCCGTAGGCCCACCAATGGCACATGCGCGGGGTTGCATTAGACCGGGGTGAGCGGGAGCAGGGGGCGGCCGGTCGGGCCGGTCTGGATCTCGGTGCCCATTGACGGACAGACGCCGCAGTCGTAGCACGGCGTCCAGCGGCAGTCGTCGACCTCGCCGCCGGCCAGCGCCTCCTGCCAGTCCTGCCACATCCAGTCCTTGTCGAGACCGGCGTCGAGGTGGTCCCACGGCAGCACCTCGGAGCGTTCGCGCTCGCGGGTGGTGTACCAGTCGAGCGAGACCGGCTGGTCGGCGAACACCGAAGCACACGCGTCGTTCCAGCGATCGAAGGAGAAGTACTCGGTCCAGCCGTCGAAACGCTGCCCGTCGGCCCAGACCGCGCGGATCACCGCACCGACCCGGCGATCGCCACGGGAGAGCAGGCCTTCGATGATCGACGGCTTGCCGTCGTGGTAGCGCACCCCGATCGAGCGGCCGAACTCCCGGTCGTGGGTGATGGCGCCCTTGAGCGCCCGCAGCCGACGGTCGACGCTGTCGTGGTCGAGCTGCGCCGCCCACTGGAACGGCGTCTGCGGCTTCGGCACGAACGCCCCGATCGACACCGTGCAGCGGATGTCCTTGCGGCCGGCAGCCTCACGGCCGGTCTTGATCACCCGCCGCGCCATGCCCGCGATCTCCATCACGTCCTCGTCGGTCTCGGTCGGCAGCCCGCACATGAAGTAGAGCTTCACCTGCCGCCAGCCATTGCCGTACGCCGTCGCGACCGTCCGGATCAGGTCGTCCTCGCTGACCATCTTGTTGATGACCCGCCGCATCCGCTCGCTGCCACCTTCCGGCGCGAACGTCAACCCGCTGCGCCGGCCGTTGCGTGACAACTCGTTGGCGAGCGTGATGTTGAACGCATCTACCCGGGTCGACGGCAGTGACAGGGAGACGTTCTCGCCCTCATAGCGATCGGCCAGGCCCTTTGCGATCTCCCCGATCTCGCTGTGATCGGCACTCGAGAGCGAGAGCAGTCCGACCTCCTGGAAACCGGTCGCGGCCACGCCTCGCTGCACCATCTCGCCGATCGTCGTGATCGACCGCTCTCGCACCGGCCGGGTAATCATGCCGGCCTGGCAGAACCGGCAGCCCCGGGTGCAGCCGCGGAAGATCTCGACGCTGTAGCGCTCATGCACGGTTTCTGCCAATGGCACCAACGGTTTCTTGGGGTAGGGCCAGGCATCGAGGTCCATGACGGTGTGCTTTTGCACCCGCTCCGGCACGCCGAACCGGTTGGGTACGACGGCCTCGATCCGGCCGTCCGGCAGATAGCTCACGTCGTAGAACGCCGGGACATAGGCGACGCCGGTCCGGGCCAGCTCGAGCAGCAGACCGTCACGTCCATCCGGCTGCCCGGCGGCTTTCCAGGCCCGCACGATGTCGCTGATCGACAGCGCCGCCTGCTCGCCGTCGCCGAGCACGGCAGCGTCGATGAACTCCGCGATCGGCTCGGGGTTGAACGCAGCGTGGCCGCCGGCGACGACGATCGGATCGCCGTCGCCACGATCGGCTGAGGACAGCGGGATGCCGGCGAGGTCGAGCGCGGTCAGCAGGTTGGTGTAACCGAGCTCGGTCGAGAACGAGACACCGAACACGTCGAACGACCCGACCGGCCGGTGGGCATCGACGGTGAACTGCGGGATCGAGTGCTCACGCATCAACCCCTCGAGATCCGGCCAGACGCTGTAAGTCCGCTCGGCCAGAATGTCCTCGCGCTCGTTGAGGACCTCGTAGAGGATCTGCACGCCCTGGTTCGGCAGCCCGACCTCGTAGGCGTCCGGATACATCAGCGCCCAGCGCACCGCGGCGGTGTCCCAGTCCTTTACCGTCGCGTGCAGCTCGCCGCCGACGTACTGCACCGGCTTGCGTACCAATGGCAGCAACGGCTCGAGTCGCGCGAAGACACTCTCGACGGTCATGCGACCAAGGCTACGAGGGTTTAGCGTTTTAGCGCGCCGAGCGGATCTGGACGTTCTGTAACAGCCCGATCGCGATCATCGACGCGAACATCGATGTCCCGCCGTAAGAGATGAACGGCAACGGCAGGCCGGTGATCGGCATGATGCCGAGGTTCATCCCGATGTTCTCGAAGATCTGGAAGCCGAACCAGCAGACGATGCCGACCGCGACCAGCATGCCGAACCGGTCCTCGGCGAGCCGCGCGATCCGCAGCGCCCGCGCGAGCACCACGCCGCTGAGCAGGACGATCAGGCCGGAGCCGACCAGGCCGAGCTCCTCACCCGCCACCGAGAAGATGAAGTCGGTCTGCTGCTCAGGCACGAACTGGCCTTGAGTCTGGGTGCCGTGGCCGAGGCCCTGACCGAAGATCCCACCGTGGCCGATGGCGATGCGCGCCTGCTGCACGTTGTAGCCGAAGCTCGAGGAGGACTGCGCGCTGTTGGCGTGGGTGAACGCGGTGAACCGATCGAGCTGATATTGCTTCAGCAGATGCAGGTGGTCGATCAGCAACGAGCCGACCACTGCGAACAGGATCATCCCGAAGATCCACTTCGCCGAGATGCCTGACAACGCGATCATCCCGAAGATGATGAAACCGAAGACCATGATCGAGCCGACGTCCGGCTGCGCCAAGATCAACAGCACCGGCACGGCAGCAAACGCCAGGCAGAGCCAGGCGTCCTGGTTGGTCGGCTCGGGTCTTGAATCTCGCTTCTCGGAGAGCAGAAACGCCATGCCCAAAATGACCGCGACCTTGGCGAACTCCGAGGGTTGGATTTCGAATCCGCCCGGCAGGATGATCCACGAGTGCGCGCCGTTGATCCGGCCGCCGAGCGGCGAGAGCACCACCAACAGCCCGAGAACCGAGGCGCCGTAAAGGATCGGGGTGTAGGCGCGCAGGGTGCGGTAGTCGATCGACGCGGCGACGACCGCGAGGATGAGTCCGATGACGATGTCGAGGACGTCCTTCTTGACGTACGACGAGGACGCCCCTTGCGGTTTCGTCGCGGCCCACACCAGAGCGAGACCCATGACGCAGAGGATCGCCACGGCCGCGAGCATCACCCAGTCGAGGCGGCGCAGGAACGAGTCGCGGTCCAACGCCCGCGCGGTCAGCGACTCGGGTCGCTGCCTTTTGACCGGCGATGCGCGCTTGGTCGCGGAGAGATCGGTCACTCGGACGGCTCGCGACGTGGGATCGCCGGAAGCCCCGGCGGCAGTCCGCCGGCCGACGAGGTCGGGCTCGACGGCGAGGACGGCGGCGGGCTTGTCCCCTTACCCGACGAGTGCTTGCCGCTTCCGGACTTGCCGGCATGGTGGGGGTGCCCTGCTTTGGCGCCTCCGGCCGCGGCGACAACCGCGGCAGCGATCGCCGTGTGCAAGGTCGGCGGCACACCATTGGGGAGAGCCGCTTTCGCGCCCTGCAGGCCGTAGAGGTCGTCCCACATCTTCTTCACGAACGGTGCGGCGCTGATCGCGCCCTGGTCGGACTTGTCGACCTCGATCACCGTGACGTACTGCGGCGCCTGGCCGGCCGGCCCCCCGAACGAGGCGAACCACGAGCCGTTCTCCTGCGTGCCGCTCAGCTCGGCCGTTCCGGTCTTGCCGCCGACCTTGACCTGACCCATCGGGAAGTTCGCGAACACGCTCGTCCCGGTACCCATCGGGTTGGTCGACGTCGTCACGCCGTACAGCGCGTTGCGGATGTAGTCCTGGTCACCCTGCGAGAGCGGGATGTGGTCGCGGACCGGTGCCTTGATCCGACGGATCAGCTTGCCGCTCGGGCTCAAGATCGCCTTTGCTACCCGCGGCTTGAACACGGTGCCGCCGTTCGCGAGTGCCGAGTAGGCGACGGCTAGCTGGAGCGGCGACACGTCGACGGTGCCCTGACCGACGTCCTCGTTCTCCTGATCGCCGGGCAGAAAGATGTAGCCGATCTTGCAATCCTGCGCGTCCAGCCGCTGCAGGTAGCTGCCCTTCGGGCGGCGAGCGGCGCCCTCGCAGTAGTTCTTCTTGTTGGCTTCCCAGAGCAGCTTGGTGTTCTCCCGGTCGGCGATGTGGCCGGCGGCCGCCCCGGGGATGTCGAGGTCCGGGTTCTCCCCAAGGCCGTAGTCATGGGCGAGGGCTTGCACGCCCTGCTTCGGCTTCTTGCCCTCCTTGATCAGCGTCTGGTCGTTGTGCCAATCCTGCCAGCCGAGCTTGAAGAAGAACGTGTCGCACGACACGATCAGCGCGTGGGCGAGCGTGATCGAGCCCAGCCCGGGAACCTTTTCGAAGCTGGTCCGCTTCTGGAACGTCGTCGGGCAGTCGTACAAACCGCCGGTGCTCATCGTGCCGTCGCCGAGCAGCCCCGATGACGAGATCATCTTGAACGTCGAGCCAGGCGGGTTCGTGGTTCCGAATGCCTTGTCGAGGAACGGGAAACCCTCTTTGTGCTCAGCCTGCAGGTATTTCGCCTGGCTGGAATAGGACGACGGCGGCTTGCGCGGGCTGTAGCTCGGGTTGCTGCCCATCGCAACGATTCCACCGGTGCGCACGTTCATCACGACACCTGCGTCGTAGTCGGCCGTGAAGCCATGATTGCGGGCAGTCGTGATCGCGTTCTGAAGCTCGGTCTCGAGGTCGGCCTGCGCCTTGGCATCGATGTTGGTGACGACGTCGTCCCCTGCGATCGGCTGGGTGTTCTTGGTGACACCGGTCTGGGCGCCAAGCGCATCAACCGTGATCTGTTTCAAGCCCGGCGTTCCCCGTAAGTACTTCTGGTAGGACTCCTCGATTCCCGCGGCCCCGACCTCGGTGCCGAGCTGGATCGTCTGCTGCGCTTTCGACAGCTTCGCCAGCTGAGTCTGGCCGATCTGCTGGGTGTAGCCAAGGATCGTCGCCGCTTGCGCCCCTTCGGGCTCGGGATAGTTCCGCACCGGCTGCAGCTGCGCCGAGACCCCCGGATACTCCTCGGAGAGCTCCTTGATCTGGATCGCCTTCATAGTCGCGGCGACCGACGGCTTGAGCTGGCTCACCGGGATCGGCTGGTACGGCGAGCCGGCCCAGCACGGCCGGGTGATGGTCTTGCCGCTGGATGCCAGCCCGCACTGCTGGATCTCATGGCTGAGCAGCTTGTAGGGCACGTGCAACAGCTTCGAGAGCCGATGTAGCACGGCAACACCGCCGTCCGGCTGGCGCTGGAGCGCGGTCCGGTCGACGGACACAACCAGCGCGGTCTTGTTGTCGATCAGCGGCCGCCCGGTGTCGTCCAGCACTTCGCCGCGCGGCGGCTGCGTGACGATGTCGCGGGTCTGGTTGTGCTGCGCCGCGACGCCGTACGCGTGGGCATTAAGGACCTGGAGATACCAGAGCCGGCCGAGCAGGGTGGCCACGAGCGAGACGACGAGCACTCCGAGAACGACGAGTCGCAGTCGCGAACGGTCGGTCACGGCAGAACGCTCTCAGTCCAGGCGATCCGTACGGGGAAGGGCTTCGGTACGGCGGTCACGAACGCGGCCGGATCGGCTCGAGCCGCCTGGCGAGGGCGGAAACCGGGCTGACCACGAACGGCGACAACACCACATCGTAGACAACCGTCGCGACGAGCGAATGAATCGTGCTGCTCGCGGTGATCCGGGCATCGCCGAGCAGGCCGCCGACTCCGGAGTAGACCAACACCGCGCCGGCCGACCCGGAGGCGACGACCAGGATCGTGGTCAGGACCGAGGTCTCCTCGGGGTCTTCGAGCAGGCCGGCGCCATAGCCCACGATCGTGTAAGCCAGCGCGAGCCGGCCCGCGATGTGCGCGGCTGGCGGCAGGACGTCGGCCAGGAAGCCGCCACAGAACCCAAGAATCGCGCCGATCTGAGCGCCTGAGGCGAGCGCCATCGCGATGATGACCAACACCACCAAATCCGGATGACCGCCCGGCAGCGGCAGCCGGTTGACGACAACGACCTGCAGGATCGCGGCGATGATGATGATGACGACCCGGTACCCGATCCGTCGCGCTGTCACGGGGACGAGCTCGTCGACGAGCGCGCCGGCGAGGTCGCGTCCGTCCCTCCGCTCGCGGGCGGGCTGCTTGGCGGCGGGCTGCCCGGACCGCCCGGCGTTGCCGTCACGGTCGCCGTGACGGTGACCGTCGGGATCGGCTTCGGCGGTGCCGGCAGCACGCTGTCGTGCTTGATCACCTTCGGGGCATGAACGACCACTCCGACGATGTCGATCGCGGTGAAGTCGACGAACGGCTGGACAGTCGCGGTGTAGGCCAGCGCACCATTGAGCGGGTTGACCGTCGTGATCTTGCCGATCGGCACCTCGGGCACGAACGGTGAGTCGCCGTTGGCGGTGTCGCCAGCAGTCACCAGCGACTCCCCGACCGTCGGCCGATCCTTGGTGTCGAGCAAGCTCAGCGACATCGGTTGGGCTCGGCCGCCACCCGAGACGACGCCGAGCTCGAGCTGCTTCGCCGCAGTCCGCGCGCCGACGCCGAACGTCGGGTCATCCGCCAGCAGGATCGTCGACGTCGTACGCCCCACCGTCACGGTCCGACCGACCAGGCCGTCGCCGTTGATCACGGTCTCATTGACCTTGATCCCGTTGACGCTCCCCCGGTCGATCATTGCGGTCTGATCGGTGCCAAGCCCACCGCCGTACGCCGTCACCCGGGCCGCCACCACGCGGTACTGACCGATGCTGGCGATCTTGAGTAGCTTCTGGTCCTGCGCCAGCTCGGCCCGCTCGAGCGCGGTGAGATGCAGCTGAGACTGGAGCTGGGCGATCTGTTTCTGCAGCGCCTCGTTCTGGTGCTTGTAGCTGCCGAGATGGCCGAGCGAGGAGAAGAACGAGCCGATCGGGTGGGTGACGTCGCTGACCACATCCTCGATCGGTCCGAAGATCGTCGAGGCGGCGCTGCGCACGCCACTGAGCGCGCTCGAGCGGTAGTCGAGCGTGATCAGCGAGAACGCGGCAAGCAGCAGCACGGTCAGCACAAGCCGTCTACGGCGGGTCCTTCTCATGCCCTGGGGAATCTCATGATGGGCGGAGCGGCATGACGCGCAGCGCGTCCTACCGAGCTCCGCCTATCGGCGCGGCTCGGAGATAAGGACCTGCTGGAGCGCCTCGAATTCCTCGACGCATTTGCCGGCACCCATGGCGACCGAGTTCAGCGGGTCGTCGGTGACGTGGATCGGCATGCCGGTCTCGTGGCGAAGCCGCTCGTCGAGACCGGTGAGCAAGGCGCCGCCGCCGGTGAGAACGATGCCGCGGTCCATCACGTCACCGGAAAGCTCGGGCGGTGTCTTGTCGAGCGTGGTCTTGACCGCGTCGACGATCGCGTTGACCGGCTCCTCGATCGCCTTGCGGACCTCTTCGCTCGAGACCACGATCGTCTTCGGCAGGCCGGTGACGAGGTCGCGGCCACGGATCTCCGCGCCCGGCTCGTCGGGCGCCGGGAACGCCGACCCGATCGCCATCTTGATCTCCTCAGCCGTCCGCTCACCGAGCATCAGGCTGTATTCCTTCTTGACGTAGGAAATGATCGAGGAGTCGAGCTCGTCACCACCGGTACGGATCGACTGGCTGGTGACGATGCCGCCGAGGGAGATGACGGCGACCTCGGTAGTGCCACCGCCGATGTCGACGACCATGTTGCCGGTCGGCTCGTGCACCGGGAGCCCGGCGCCGATCGCGGCGGCCATCGGCTCCTCGATGATGAAGACCTTGCGGGCGCCGGCCTGATAGCCGGCGTCCTTGACCGCGCGCTGCTCGACGCCGGTGATGCCGCTGGGCACGCAGATGACCAGGCGCGGGCGCGCCGTACGTCGCCGCTTGTGCACTTTCTGGATGAAGTAGCGCAGCATCCGCTCGGTCGTCTCGAAGTCGGCGATGACGCCGTCCTTGAGCGGTCTGATCGCGACGATGTTGCCGGGCGTGCGGCCGATCATCCGCTTCGCCTCGGTGCCGACGGCGAGGATGCCGGCGGTGTTGGTGTTGATCGCGACCACGCTCGGCTCGTTCAGGACGATGCCGCGGCCGCGGACGTAAACCAGGGTGTTCGCGGTGCCGAGGTCGACTGCCATGTCGCGGCCGAGGAATCCGCTGTTGTTCGCCATACGGCGCATGCCTTCCAGTACGGGGAATGTAAGCGCTTGGTCGGCTGGGAACGCGAGCGCTGTCAGGTGGGCAGACCCGATCGTAGCGCTGATCCGACCGAGTCCGAAATAGCTGTCTGGGCCCTCGTCAGCCGAGCGTCGGGAAGAACAGCGCGACCTCGCGGGCGGCGGACTCAGCGGAGTCCGAGCCGTGCACGAGGTTCTGGCCGATCTCCAATGCGAAGTCGCCGCGGATCGACCCTGGCGCCGATGCGACCGGGTCGGTGACCCCCATCAGAGCGCGAACCGCCTCGACCGCTCGGTGTCCTTCGACCGCGATCGCGACCAGCGGACCACCGGTGATGAAGTCGACCAGCTCGCCGAAGAACGGCTTCCCGTCGTGCTCGGCGTAGTGCTCGCTTGCGGTCTCCCGGGTGAGCGTGCGCAGCTCCATCGCGACGATCGTGAAGCCCTTGCGTTCGAGCCGGCCGACGATCTCCCCGACCAGGCCACGGCGTACGCCGTCGGGCTTGACCAGAACCAGCGTGCGCTCACTCACAACAGACTCCCGGGAACTCAGATCAGAGATGACAGTGAACCAGCGAGCCTAGTGGGCCGAGTGGGCGTGACGGGGCCACAGCCGGAGCCAGTAGATCCAGATCGCGCCGAATGCGACGCCGACGACGTACATCGGCCAGGTGATCACTCCGCCGGCGATCACCAGCACCTGCAGCGCGGTCGCGAAGGCCTTGCCGCCACGCTTGCGCAGCCGCGCCGCCGCGAGGATCAGCAACACCGCCATCGCGAACAGGTAGCCGACCCGAAGCCCCGAGACATGGCCGCGCTCGAGGCTCAGCACCGCCGGCGCCGCGAGCAGCAGGACGAGCGCCTCGAGCCCGAGGCCGGCCGACCCGATGGCGTAAAGCCCGCGCGGTGCCTGGTCGGGCGTCGCGGTGCTCATCGCGTGGCGCTCACGGGCGCGCGCCCAGCAGCAAGTGGCGCGCCTCGCCGACGGTCACGATCGACCCGGTCACGATCACACCGGCGCCGCCGATCGCGGCACCGGTATCGGCCTCAGCGCTCGCGACCGCGAGGTCGATCGCGTCGTCGAGCCGCTCGGCGACCTCGACCCGGTCAGGCCCGAACACGTCACGGGCGACCTCGGCGAGCGCCATCGCCGACATCGCGCGCGGCGATCCGTTGGTCGTGACCACGATCGTGTCGACGGCGGCCTCGAGCTCGGCCAGCACGCCGGCGGCGTCCTTGTCGTCGAGCATCGCGACGACCGCGACCAGCCGGTCGAAGGTGAACGCATCCTCCAGCGCTGCGGCCAGCGCGGCCGCGCCGGCCGGGTTGTGGGCGCCGTCGATCAGCACGGTCGGGCTCCGCCGCACCACCTCCAGCCGGCCGGGTGAACGAACGCCGGCAAAGGCGGCGCGTACGACGTCGATGTCGAGCGGCTCGCGGTCGGCCGCGCCGACGAACGCCTCCACCGCAGCAAGCGCGCATGCGGCGTTGCTGGCCTGATGCTGGCCGTAGAGCGGCAGGAACACCTCGTCGTACACCCCGGCCAGGCCTTGCAGCTCGAGCTGCTGGCCGCCGACCGCAACAGCGCGGGTCCGAACGCCGAAGTTGACGCCCTCGGCCACGATCGACGCGCCGACCAGGGCGGCCCGTTCGACGATGACCGGCACCGCCGAGTCGGGCTGGATCGCGCAGACCACCGTGGCGTCGGCGTGGATGAGGCCGGACTTCTCGGCGGCGATCGCTTCGATCGTTGGCCCGAGGATGCCAACGTGGTCGAGACTGATCGGCATCAGGACCGCGACCGGGGCGTTGATCACGTTGGTCGCGTCCCACCGGCCGCCGAGGCCGACCTCGACGACCGCGGCATCGACCGGCGCATCGGCGAACGCTGCGAACCCCATCGCGGTCAGCAGCTCGAAGAACGTGACCCGCTCGGCATGGCGGCCATCGACGAGCTCGGCGAGCGGGGCGACCTCGTCGTACACCGCCGCGAACCGCTCGGGATCGAGCGCAACGGTGTCGATGGTGATCCGCTCGGTGACGCTCTCCAGATGCGGCGAGGTGTAGCGGCCGGTGCGCAGGCCGAGCTCGCGAAGCAATGCGTCGACCATTCGCGCAGTCGATGTCTTGCCGTTGGTGCCGGTGATGTGGATCGACGGGAACGCCAGCTGCGGGTCGCCGAGCAGGTGCAGCAGGTCGGCGATCCGGTCAAGATCTGGCACCATCCGGCTGGGAAAGCGCTCCTCGAGCACCTTCTCGACCCGAGCCAACGGATCCGCATCGTCGAAGCCCACGGGCCTAAGCGTAGGTCTGCCTCCCAGAGGTCGCGCGGATAGGACTTCCGGGCTGCGCGAAGCCGTCGCACTTCGGGTTCGGCGCGCTATCCGCGCGACCTCTAAACTCGTGCGTTGTGAGCGTCCCCGACAAGCCCAGCATCGATGGCCTTGAAGAGAAATGGTCGGCTGCCTGGGAGGCCGACGAGCTCTACCGGTTCGACCGATCCAAGTCGCGCGAGGAGATCTACTCGATCGACACGCCGCCGATCACCGCGAGCGGCTCGCTGCATGTCGGGCACGTCTTCTCCTACACCCACACCGACCTCGTCGCCCGCTTTCAGCGGATGCGTGGCCGCGAGGTGTTCTACCCGATGGGTTGGGACGACAACGGCCTGCCCAGCGAGCGTCGGGTGCAGAACTTCTACGGCGTGCGCTGCGACCCGTCACTGCCCTACGACGTCGACTTCACACCCCCGGTCGACGGCGCCAAGGCAAAGGACCAGGTCCCGATCTCACGGCGTAACTTCGTCGAGCTCTGCGACGTGCTGACCGCTGAGGACGAGCAGGCCTACGAAGCGGTCTGGCGCCGGCTCGCGCTCTCGGTCGACTGGTCCGAGCCCTACCGCACGATCGGCAGCCACCCCCGCGCCATCTCGCAGAAGGCATTCCTGCGCAACCTCGCCCGCGGCGACGCCTACCAGGCCGAGGCGCCGACGCTGTGGGACATCACGTTCCGCACCGCGGTCGCCCAGGCCGAGCTCGAGGACCGCGAGCGACCGGGGGCCTACCACCGGATCGGCTTCGCCCGCGTTGACGGCGGCGGCGAGGTGTGGATCGAGACCACCCGGCCCGAGCTGCTGCCGGCCTGCGTCGCGCTGGTCGCGCATCCGGACGACGAGCGCTACCAGCCGCTATTCGGCACTGACGTGCGGACACCGGTGTTCGGCGTGAAGGTGCCGGTGCTCGCGCACCGACTGGCGGACCCGGACAAGGGCTCCGGCATCGCGATGATCTGCACCTTCGGTGATTTGAACGACGTCACCTGGTGGCGCGAGCTGCAGTTGCCGATGCGCGCGATTCTCGGCGTCGACGGCCGGCTGCTGCCCGATCCGCCGGACGACGTCGACGCGTCGGCGTACTCCCGGGTGACCGGCAAGACCGTGTTCGCGGCCCGCGAGGAGACCGTCGCGATGCTGCAGGAAGCCGGCGCGCTCGAAGGCGATCCGAAGCAGATCACCCATCCGGTGAAGTTCTACGAGAAGGGCGACCGGCCGCTCGAGATCGTCACGACCCGGCAGTGGTATCTCCGCAACGGCGGTCGGGACGGTGAGCTTCGCGAGGCGCTGCTCGCCCGCGGCCAGGCGCTGAACTGGCATCCGCCGCACATGCAGGTGCGCTACGAGCACTGGGTCAACGGCCTGACCGGCGACTGGCTGATCAGCCGGCAGCGGTATTTCGGGGTGCCGTTCCCGGTCTGGTATCGCCTCGACGACGCCGGCGAGCCGATCCACGACGATCTGCTGCTGCCGGACGAGACGTCGCTGCCGATCGACCCGTCGAGTGACTGCCCGCCCGGGTACATCGAATCGCAGCGCGGCCAGCCCGGCGGGTTCGTCGGCGACCCCGACGTGATGGACACCTGGGCGACCTCGTCGCTGAGCCCGCAGATCGCCGGGGGCTGGACTTTCGATGACGACCTGATGGCGCGGGTCTTCCCGATGGACCTGCGCCCGCAGGGTCAGGACATCATCCGGACCTGGTTGTTCTCAACAGTCGTCCGCTCGCATCTGGAGTTCGGCGTCACGCCGTGGGCCAACGCGGCGATCAGTGGCTGGATCCTCGACCCGGACCGCAAGAAGATGTCGAAGTCCAAAGGCGAGGTGATCACGCCGATCGCTTTGTTCGACGAGTACGGCAGCGACGCGGTGCGCTACTGGGCCGCGTCCGCCCGGCTCGGCACCGACGCCGCGTTCGATGTCGGCCAGATGAAGATCGGGCGCCGGCTCGCAATCAAGGCGCTCAACGCCTCGAACTTCGCGCTCACACTTGGCGCCACGCCGGATCTCGCGGCCGTCACCGAGCCGCTCGACCGCTCGCTGCTCGCTGCGCTCGCGACGGTGATCGAGGACGCCACCAAGGCGTTCGCCGGCTACGACCACACTCATGCGCTGAAGGTCACCGAGACGTTCTTCTGGACGTTCTGCGACGACTACGTCGAGCTGATCAAGGAGCGCGGGTACGGCTCGCACGGCGAGGCGGGTGCGGCGTCGGCCAAGGCGACGCTCGGCACCGCGCTGAGCGTGCTGCTGCGGCTGTTCGCCCCGTTCATGCCGTACGTGACCGAAGAGGTCTGGTCGTGGTGGCAGAAGGGCTCGATCCACCGGGCGGACTGGCCGACGGTCGACGAAGTGAAGCTCAGCGACCTGACCGGCACGGAGGCCACGCTGCTGACACTCATCGGTGTCGCGCTCTCGAAGGTCAGAGGCGCGAAGTCGACCGCCCAGGTGTCGATGCGCACCCCGGTGTCTCGCGCCGTTGTCAGGGCGGCCGCGGGCGACATCGAGCGACTACAGACCGTGAGTCACGACCTGGCCGCGGCCGGCCGCATCGAGCAGATCGAATTCGAGCCAACCGACGACAGCGAAATCACCATCGACGTCACAATGTGACGTTTCTTCCGGTCACCCATGGAGCTTGGCTCAGCTGGTCGCTGACAAGGCCGCACTGAGCGCCGGGTGCTCGGGCACGCAAGCGCGGGAGAACGCAGTCGCGGTCGGCTGAGGCGAGCTACGCGGATTTGTCGCGGCGCTCGCGCTTGGGGGGTTGAGCGTCGCGCGGGACGAGCGTCGGGATGGCGTGCTCGAGGACGACGCCCTCGGTGATCATCACCTTCGCGATGTCCTTGCGCGACGGTACGTCGTACATGACTGAGAGCAGGACCTCTTCGAGGATGGCGCGCAGGCCTCGGGCACCGGTGCCGCGCTTGATCGCCTGATCCGCGATCGCGTCGAGCGAGTCGTCGCTGAACTCGAGCTCGACACCGTCGAGCTCGAACAGGCGCTTGTACTGACGAACCAGCGCGTTCTTCGGCTCGGTCAGGATCCGGATCAGCGCCTCGCGGTCGAGGTGGTGGACGCTGGTGATGACCGGGAGCCGGCCGATGAACTCCGGGATCATGCCGTACTTCAGCAAATCCTCGGGCATGACGTCCTTGAACGTGTCGACGACATCGACCTCGGTCAGGCTGCGCGGCTCCCAGCCGAAGCCCATGCCGTTCTTGCCGATCCGGCCCTCGATGACCTTGTCGAGCCCGGCGAACGCGCCACCGACGATGAACAGCACGTTGGTGGTGTCGATCTGGATGAACTCCTGGTGCGGGTGCTTGCGGCCGCCCTGCGGGGGGACGCTCGCGGTGGTGCCTTCCAGGATCTTCAGCAGCGCCTGCTGCACGCCCTCGCCGGAGACGTCACGGGTGATCGAGGGGTTCTCGCTCTTGCGCGCGATCTTGTCGATCTCATCGATGTAGATGATGCCGGTCTCGGCCTTTTTGACGTCGTAGTCGGCGGCCTGGATCAGCTTGAGCAGGATGTTCTCGACGTCCTCGCCGACGTAGCCGGCCTCGGTGAGCGCGGTCGCGTCGGCGATCGCGAACGGGACGTTGAGCATCTTCGCCAGGGTCTGCGCCAGCAGCGTCTTGCCGCAGCCAGTGGGGCCGAGCAGCATGATGTTGGACTTCTGCAGCTCGACCGGCTCTTTGTCGGCGCCGCCGGCCTGCACCCGCTTGTAGTGGTTGTAGACCGCGACTGACAGCGTCTTCTTGGCGTTGTCCTGACCGATGACGTAGCCGTCGAGGAACTCGTAGATCTCTTTCGGCTTCGGCAGCGAGTCGAAGGAGACATCGGAGGACTCGGTGAGCTCCTCTTCGATGATCTCGTTGCACAGGTCGATGCACTCGTCACAGATGTAGACGCCAGGGCCCGCGATGAGTTTTTTGACCTGTTTTTGGCTCTTGCCGCAGAAGGAGCACTTCAGCAGGTCGCCACCGTCGCCGATGCGTGCCACTGGTCTCCTCCATGTTGTGCCGGTGAAACTGCGCTTATGCCATCATCTCAGGGCGCCCGCAAGGAGCAGCGGGCCATAGACGACGGTACCGCGCCGAACGGACATCGTCCCCCCAACCGGGTGACTCGCGTGCTCATCGACGGGCGTGTCGGGCATCGAATCGGCCAGATGGGCTAGCCCAAATCGGGCGTCAGGAGTCTGCGACCGGCTTCGGGTTGGGCACCGCGGCGAGCTTGCGGCTGCGGATGACCTCGTCGACCAGGCCGTACTCGACCGCCTCGTCGGCGGTCAGGATCTTGTCGCGCTCGATGTCGACCTTGACCTGCTCCATCGTGCGACCGGAGTGACGCGAGAGGAACGTCTCGAGCAGCAGCCGCATCCGCATGATCTCGCGGGCCTGGATCTCGATGTCGCTGCTCTGCCCGCCGCCCTCGCTGTAGGGCTGGTGGATCAGGATCCGGGAGTTCGGGAGCGCGAGCCGCTTTCCCGGCGTACCTGCTGCCAGAAGTACGGCGGCAGCCGAGGCGGCCTGGCCGAGGCAGACGGTCTGGATCTCGGGGCGGATGAACTGCATGCAGTCATAGATCGCGGTGAGGGCGGTGAACGAGCCGCCCGGGGAGTTGATGTAGATCGAGATGTCGCGGTCAGGGTCCATCTGCTCGAGGCAGAGCAGCTGCGCCATGACGTCGTCCGCCGACGCATCGTCGATCTGGACGCCGAGGAAGATGATCCGCTCCTCGAAGAGCTTGGTGTAGGGCGAGAGCTCTTTGAAGCCGTAACTGGTGCGCTCGGTGAAGGTCGGCAGGATGTAGCGGCTCTGCTGCGGCATGACCATGTCCCCTGACATCTAGGAAACCGCGCCTTCGGAGGGCACCTGATTGGCCCGCGCGACGACCTGGTCGACAAAGCCGTACTCCTTGGCCTCGTCCGCGGTGAACCAGCGGTCGCGGTCGGAGTCCTTCTCGATCTGCTCGACGCTCTGACCGGTGTGGAACGCGATGCGCTCCTGCATGACCTTCTTGGTGTAGAGCATCTGCTCGGCCTGGATCGCGATGTCGCTCGCGCTACCGCCGATGCCGCCCGAGGGCTGGTGCATCATGATCCGCGCGTGTGGTGTGGCGTATCGCTTGTCCTTCGCGCCGGCGCAGAGCAGGAACTGCCCCATGCTGGCCGCGAGCCCGACCGCGACCGTGGCCACGTCGTTCGTGACGAACTGCATCGTGTCGTAGATCGCCATGCCGGCGCTGACCGAGCCGCCGGGTGAGTTGATGTAGAGGAAGATGTCTCGATCGGCGTCCTCGGCCGAGAGCAGCAGCAGCTGCGCGCAGATCTGGTTCGCGATCGGGTCGTCCACCTGGCTGCCGAGGAACACGATCCGCTCGCGCAGCAACCGCTCGTAGACCGAGTCGTTGAGGTTCAGACCGAGGCTCGACCCTCGCATCTCCGGGGAACCCGGAATCGGATTGCTCATGGCTCGACACTAGCCGCCGTTGACGCTCAATCCGCGGCTACGCGACGGGTGTTCGCTCAGGGCGTGGCGTCGTTCACTGCCTGCCACTAGCTGCGCGCCCTAAGCGCGACTTGACCACGACACGGCGCTCGCTGACGGGGTGTCGCCGTCAACCTGCGGGAGTTGAGGGGCTACTCGCGGTCTCCGGGTCCGCCATCGCCGACCTCGTCGTCGATCGCGTCGTCGTCGGAGTCGAGCTCGGCCGCGACGATCTCGTCGTCGATCTCCTCGAGTACGGCGTCGTCGTCCTCGTCGTTCCCGGTAAGGCTGTCGAGGTCGATCTCGCGGCCGGACGCGTCGCTGATCTTGGCGCGTTCCATGACCAGCGCGAGCGCCTTGCCGCGCAGGATGTCGCTCATCAAGGCGCCGAGCTGGCCGGCGTTGACGACCTGCTGGGCGAACTCATCGGCGCGCATCCCGGACTGCTGCGCCCGCCGGACGATCTGGTCGGTGATGTCGGCCTCGTCGACCGAGAGCTCTTCTTTCTTCGCGATCGCGTCGAGCACGAACTGTGCCTTCATGGCCTTGCCGGCGTTGTCCTCGATCTCCTGGTCGAGCTCCTCGACCGTCTTTTCCTCGGACTGGGCGTAGACCTCTTTGGTCAGGCCGGCGTTGGCGAGCTGCTCGTCGAGCTGGTTCTTGCGGTAGGTGACCTCGTCGCCGAGCATATGATCTGGCAGCGCAACTTCGACCCGGTCCAGCAACGTCTCGAGCACCTTGTCGCGGGCCTCGACGCCTTGGGTCAGCGTCTTGATCCGCGCCATCCGGGCGCGGATGTCGGCCCGCAGCTCCTCGATGGTGTCGAACTCACTCGCCGTCTGGGCGAAGTCGTCGTCGATCTCGGGGACCTGCTTCTCCTTGACTGCGCGCACCGTGACGGTGGCGTTCGCGGTCTCGCCGCCCTGGTCGCCGGAGCGAAGCTGGGTCTCGAAGTCCTTGGACTCCCCCACCGACAGACCGACGATCGCGTCGTCGAGCCCGTCGACGAGCGAGTTGCCGCCGACCTCATAAGACAAGTTGTTGGCGACCGCGTCCTCGACCGGCTCACCGGCGATCGTGGCGGCCAGGTCGATCGAGACGTAATCCCCTTGAGCCGCGGCGCGCTCGACGCCGGCGAGGGTGGCGAACCGCTCGCGCATGCCGCTCAGCTGCTCGGTGACCTCGTCGTCGCTGAGCTCGGCGTCGTCGACGGTGACCGGCAGGCCGTCGTAGTCGGGCAGCTCGATCTCGGGCCGGATGTCGACCTCGGCGGTGAAGACCAGCTCCTCGCCGTCGGTGAACTGGGTGACCTCAATCTCGGGGTGGCCCAGGATGTCGACCTGCTGTTCGCGGATGGCATCGCCGTACAGGCCAGGAACTGCTTCGTTGATCGCCTCCTCGAGCACTGCGCCGCGGCCGACTTGCTGGTCGATGATGCGCGGCGGGACCTTGCCGGGCCGGAAACCGTGGACGCGGACCTGCTGGGCGACCTTGCGGTACGCCGCAGCGACCGCGGGCTGCAACTCCTCGAACGGCACCTCGACGGTGAGCTTGATGCGGGTGGGGCCGAGAGTCTCTACGGCGCTCTTCATCGCGGCGTGCGGTCTCCTGTGCTGAGTTACGTGTATGGATATGGAGCGGATGCTGGTCGGGGCGGGGAGACTCGAACTCCCGATCTCCTGCTCCCAAAGCAGGCGCGCTAGCCACTACGCTACGCCCCGGGGCGTTGTTGCGATCTTAGGGTCACTCAGCGCTTCACGCGCGGGCGTAGCTCAATGGTAGAGCCCCAGCCTTCCAAGCTGGCCATGCCGGTTCGATCCCGGTCGCCCGCTCTGATCGAAGCTGCAGGTCAGGCGAGTCAGTCGCCACGTCAGTGGCTTTGTGACTGCTCGTGCTCGACATCACCCTTTCCTGACCCACGCTCAGCGTGCCATTCGCGTGCCATAACTCTCGGTGCTCGTCGTGCCACTTTGGTGGCACCTCGGCTCCAAGATCGCCGAAAGTACGTTCGCGAGTACGGCGAGCAGTACGTCCAGGAGTACGTCTCTGCGTCAGGGTCGCGGCCATGAGCGGCAGACGGCGCCGATTCGGCGCAGTGCGCAAGCTTCCGTCCGGCCGGTACCAGGCTCGCTACCTGGCCGGCGACGGCCGGATGCACAGTGCGCCGGACACGTTCGCCACCCGCGACGACGCCGATCAGTTCCTCGCCGTCATCGAGACAGATCTGCTTCGCGGCAACTGGTTCGACCCGAATGCCGGCGCGATCCGACTCGACGTCTATGCACCGCGGTGGATCATCGAGCGCCCGGTCGAGCTGCAGCCGAGGACCGTCGAGATCTACGAAGGGCTGCTCCGCAACCACATCTATCCGACGTTCGGCGGGACCGACCTGAGCAAGATCACGTCGGCGGCGGTGCGGTCGTGGCATGCGTCGTTGCGGACCGAGGGCGTTGGAGCGACGACGGTCGCGAAGGCCTACCGGCTGCTGAAGGCGATCATGACGACCGCGGTCGACGACGACCTCGTCAGTCGCAATCCCTGCCGGCTGCGCAACGCCGGGGTCGAGCGGACTCCGGAACGCAAGCCACCGTCGATCGTCGAGGTCGAGGCGATCGCGGCCGCTATCGAGCCGCGCTATCGCGTGCTAGTCCTGCTCGGCGCCTGGTCGGGTCTGCGGTGGGGCGAGCTGGCTGGGTTGTCACGCCAGCGGATCGACCGGCTGCACGGCGTCGTTCACGTCGTCGAGTCGATGATTCAGCTCGGCGGCGGCAAGCGGTTCATCGGTCCGCCGAAGTCCGCGGCCGGCCGGCGAAGCGTCGCGGTCCCGCCGCATCTCTGGCCCGAGATCGAGACGCACCTGGACTCGTACGTCGACTCCGACCCGACCGCCCTTGTGTTCACCAAGGAGTCCGGCGTCTCGCTGGACCGGAACAACTTCCACACGATGTGGCGTCGGGCGACGCGGGCTGCTGGAGTGCCGGATTACCACTTCCACGACCTGCGACATCTCGCCGCGACGATGGCAGCGGTCAGTGGTGCGACGACCCGCGAGCTGATGCACCGAATGGGCCACTCGAGCTCTCGG